>CAIUDG010000077.1 GCA_903897925.1 uncultured beta proteobacterium
CGCCGGAGACAGCAGCAACATCATGAACAGAACGCCGATCAGGCTGAGCGCCGACATCAGCAGCTGGCTGAGCAGCTGCTGCAGGCTCTGGCTGATGTTGTCCAGGTCGTTGGTCACGCGGCTGAGCACCTCGCCATGCGGTTGCCGGTCAAACCACGACAGAGGCAGGCGTGCGATCTTGTCTTCAGCCTGTTGGCGCAGCTTACGCACCACGCCCTGTAGCAGACCGGTGCTGAGCCAGGCCTGCCACCAGTTGAGCGCCGCCGAGATGGTGTAGAGCAGCAGCACTATGCCCAGCATGCGTGCCAGCTGCACATAGTCGATGGGCCGGTGCGCGCTGACCGCGCTGTAGACCATGTCGGTGGCGCGCCCCAGCTGCCAGGGTCCCAGCACATGCAGCACCACGCTGGCCAGCGTGGCCGCCACTATCAGCGCCAGTTCGCCCGGCTCGTCCAGCAGCAGGGTCAGTAGTCGGCGCAGGGTGACGCCCCAGTGACGCACGTGGGCACCGGCACCCGGCCCGTTGCCGGGCATGCCGCGTGGGCTCATGGTAGCACCGCGCTGTCGCGTTGTGAGGCGACGATGTCGCGGTAAGCGCTGCTGTTCTGCAACAGGCTGGCATGGCTGCCGCTGGCCAGCATGGTGCCACCTTCCAGCAGCACAATGCGGTCGGCCTGCTGTACCGAGCTGACGCGCTGCCCGACCAGCAGCAGGCAGGCGTCCTGCAGCAGCGGGCGCAACGCCAGGCGCAGGCGCGCATCGGTGGCGTAGTCCAACGCCGAAAAGCTGTCATCCATCAGGTAAACGCGCGGTTTGACCACCAGGGCGCGCGCAATCGTCAGGCGCTGCCTTTGCCCGCCGGAAAAATTGCCGCCGCCCTGGGCCACCGGCGTCTGCAGGCCCTGCGGCAGTGCGGCCACAAAGTCGCTGGCCTGCGCCACCTCCAGCGCATGCCAGAGCGCATCATCGGAGGCCTGCGCGCGGCCCAGGCGCAGGTTGCTGGCAATGGTGCCGGTGAACAGATAGGCCTGCTGCGGCACCAGGCCGATGGCGCCCCACAGCACCGGCAGCGAGAGCGCGCGCACATCGACCCCGCCCAGGCTGACGCTGCCGCTGGTGGCATCAAACAGGCGCGGCACCAGGCTGAGCAGGGTGGACTTGCCGGCACCGGTGGTGCCGATCACGGCCACGGTTTGGCCGGGTTCGATGCGCAGGTCAATGCCCAGCAATGCGGCCTGCGCCGCGCCGGGAAAGCGAAAGCCCACGCCCTGGAACACCACACCGGCACCCGCCCCGCCGCGGGAGCTACGTGCCGGCAGCGGCAGCGCCGTAGCGGGCTCGCACACTGAGGACGGCGTGCGCAACAGCTCCTCGACGCGGCGGGCGCAGACCAGCGCGCGTGGCACGATGGCAAACAGCAGCGCGGCCATCATCACCGACATCAAAATCTGCGCTACATAGGCCAGAAAGGCAATCAGCGAGCCCACTTGCAGCGTGCCCGTTTCAAGGCGGCTGGCCGAGAACCAGACCAACGCGGTGGTGCTCCACTGCATCACCAGTACCGCAATCGGAATCAGGGCGGCCATCAGGCGCCCGGTGTGTAGCGCGGTGTCGGTGAGCGTGTCATTGGCCACAGCAAAGCGCTGGCGTTCGGCCAGGTCGCGCACAAAGGCACGCACCACGCGCAGGCCGGTGAGCTGCTCGCGCAGGATCTGGTTGACGCGGTCGATCTGCCCCTGCATCTTCTGGAAGTACTGCACCGCGCGCGACATCAGCAGCGCCACCGCCAACAACAGCAGGGGAATGCTGACCAGCAGCAGCAGCGACAGGCCCGCATCCTGACGCACCGCCATCACCACCCCGCCTACCGCCATCAGCGGCGCGCTGATGATCATCGTCAGCACCATGAGCAGGCCGGTCTGCAGCTGCAGCACGTCGTTGCTGCTGCGGGTGATGAGTGAGGGCGTGCCAAAGTGGTTGAGCTCCTGCAGCGAGTAGCTCTGCACCTGCGCGAACACGCGCGCGCGCAGGTCGCGCCCATAGGCCATGGCCAGGCGTGCCCCCAGCCAGGTGGCGCCCACTGCCAACAGCACCTGCACCATCGCCACAGCCAGCATCACAAGCCCCATGTGCCTTACATAGGCGCGGTCGCCGCGGCTCACGCCCAGGTCCACCACCTCCGCGCTTAGGTGCGGCAGCAGTAGGGTGGCCAGCGTCTGTAATACCTGCAGCGCCAGCAACAGCAGCAGACTGCGCCAGTAAGGCCGCAGGCTCTGCAGCACGGCGCTGCGGGTGATGCCCTGCAAGGTCACACGCTGAGCACCTGTGCGGCTGCCGTGGTAGCACGCAGAACAGAAGGCGACGGTTTGCCAGAAACTTTGGCGACTGGCTGGCTACTAAGTTGCATGGTGGTGCCCGTAGATTGAACGCCTGAGCTTCAACGCAGCCCCGTGGCCCGTCTGTCTGCCATCACACACGGCGCAGCCTGACCAACCGCGCAAGCGCTGAAAAGCGCATGGATCACACGCTATTTCTGCTGCTTTCCATTGCGCAGACTGCACTAAAGTTGCGTGTGACACCGACGCGCAACCACCCCGTATTCAATCTCCAGCCCTTGTGCGCGTACGCGACGCTGTTGCTGACGCTTTCTGTACCGGCAAGGGCCACTTCGGCGCACGGAACACTGGCTGTCTCGATGCAAGTCCTACCCTCCTGTGCAACCTTGGTTGAAAGGCAAACGGCAACCGTGAACTGTCCGCCCGGTTCAGCGTTCTCGGTGACACGCAGTCAAAGCTCCAAGACCTTGCCCGATGCCACCGAGATCACCTTACAGACGATCACGATTCGCTACTGACACCGTGCAATGTCGGGCGAGGACCCATCGCCACGCACCTGCACACCAAAGCTGCAGACCTCGCGAGCTGCCGGTGTTGCATTCAGGCGGTAGATGCCAGCCGCCGGAAACTCCACAAACACTTCACCGCGCCGGCCCACCAC
>CAIUDG010000078.1 GCA_903897925.1 uncultured beta proteobacterium
CAATGGCGCCCTGGTCCGAGTGCGCCAGCAAAGACTCAATGACGATGCTCAGCAGGCCAACAAAAACGCTGGCCCACAAGGCTGTCCAGAAGCCATCGCAGCGAAACCCGCGCACCAGCCGGGCCACCAGCAAAATCATGGCGGCGTTGATCACTAGCACAAACAGTCCCAGGGTCAGCAAGGTCAGTGGCAGCGTGAACAGAATCAGTATCGGCCTGACCACGGCATTGGCAATGCCCAGCAGCAGTGCCGCCACCAGCACAGACGCCGCGTCAGCAAAGTGCAGCCCACGAAAGACATGGCTGGCGATCCAGAGCGCGAGCGCGCTGACCCCCCAGTGCAAAACAAAGGGAACAAGGCTATTCAGCATGTGACAACTCTCTAACTCTCTATTAACGCCAGGTCTGCAAGTCAGCAAGCCCAAAACAACAAATTTCCATGGTGCGCAGATTGTCACAGACTCTGCCCGGCGCGTTAGCGGGGCGTTACCGGCGCGTTACCGGCGCGCCGTCCGAAGCAACCGATAATGCCAGCATGCTTAACCGTGTGCTTACCGCCGTGGTGTGGATTCTTGTGCCAGCCAGCGCCCTGCTCTGGTGGCATTCCGCGCGTGCGCCGGCCCCTTCGGCCCAAGCCGCCGCTGCCGTGGCGCCGGCCGCCGACGTGCACCTGGCGCCGATCCAACAACTGCTGGGCGCCCAGCCTGGCAACGCCGAAACACCGTTTTCCGATGCGCATCTGCATCTGAGCGGCGTGATCGCCACAAGCCCGGGGCCTGGCGGAGCCGCGCTGATTTCCATCAACGGCAAGGCTTCGCGGCCTTACACCCTTGGTGCGCCGATTGACGGCAATCTGGTGCTGCAATCGCTCAGCACCCGCTCCGTCCACGTCGGCCCGGCCAGTGGCAGCACCTCCATCGTGCTGGAATTGCCCGGGCATTGACGATGCACCGACAAACCGGCAGCGCCATTCTGACCGCCATGCTGACCGTGGCCCTGGTCAGCACGCTGGCGGTCAGCGCACTGTGGCAGCAATGGCGCACGGTGGAACAAGAGTCGGCCGAACGCGCACGCATGCAGGCCCACTGGATACTCAACGGCGCGGTCGACTGGGCCAGCCTGATCCTGCGCGAAGATGCCCGACTCAGCAATGTAGACCACTTGTCCGAACCCTGGGCAGTACCGCTGCAGGAAGCCCGCTTGTCGACCTTTCTGGCGGCACTGCCAGACGCCAGCAGCAGCACCGAAGATGTGCCGGACGTGTTCCTGTCCGGGCGCATCATCGATCTGCAATCGCGGCTGAACGTACGCAATCTGGTGCAAAACGGCGCCATCGATGCGCCCAGCCTGCTAGCCTTCACGCGCCTGTTCAAGTTGCTGACGCTGCCGCCGGTGGAGCTCAACACTATGGTGCAACAACTGCTGCTGGCACAGCAGGCAGTGAACAGCGCCAGCACCGAACCCGGCGCCGGCACAGTGCCGCTGCTGCCACAAGACCTGGACCAGCTGCGCTGGCTCGGCCTGGGTGCGGCCACCATTGAACGGCTGCGCCCCTTTGCCACGCTGCTCCCGGTGCCAACCCCGGTCAATCTGAACACTGCACCGGCCGAGGTGCTGTACGCCGTCATCACGCCGTTCGAATTTCCGGCAGCCCAGCAACTGGTTAACCAGCGCAACCAGAAACACTTCAACACGCTGGTCGACGCACAGACGCAAAGCGGCGTGGCCAGCGGCACCTTCAACGACAGCCAGCATTCGGTCAACACCCGCTTCTTCGAAGTGCACTGCAATCTGCGCAGCGACGACGCCATCACCCAGGAAGTTTCGGTGTTGCAGCGCGACGGGATGCAGATCCGCATACTGTCGCGCCGCGCAATGCCCTACCAGCCACCACCCAGCGCCAGTTAAGCCGCCTTTTTCTCGGTCCGGATGGCATTGCGAAACTCTTCCATGCGGGCCGTAAAAGCGCCCAGCTCCTTGCCGTTGTCGATGCGGCGGCGACACAGCGCCAGCTGCGCGTCCAGGGCGGCCTTCAAAGCCGGTTCGGTCTCTGGCACAAGGCTGAACAACAGCTTGGCCATCTGGTCAATGAGCACGCTATCGGCGACCATGCGCCCACGCATCACCATGCACAAGCCGTACACCGCCTCTATTGCCGAAATCAGATCTTGCCGTTCCATCACACCTGCCATTCGAATTGCTTGCGGTCAAAGATAACGGCGCGGCGGCCCCCTGTACATCCCCCATTTGGGGGTTTCGCAGGCACAACGATAGCGGTCGGCTCAGCTGCGTGCGGCGCGTATCACCACCACCACCTCGGCCAAAGGCAGCTTGACCTCGACCCATTGCCGGATTCGCACGCGGTCTTTCTCGGTCAGGGGCCGGCTCGACAGCGCATTGATCGCCACCCCGTAGCCCGGCGTGCCGGTATGGCCAGCGCGCCAGGGTATGCCTTCGGACACCAGTACCTCCTGCAGCTCCGGGTACAACACCTGCAACTCGCGCGCGATGTCCTGCAGGCGCTGGCGCGCCTGGGCCAGCGCGTCACGCTCGACCTGCAAAGCGGCAATGGTCTTGTCCTTGGCTTCAATGGTTTGCTGGCTTTGCGCGTACAAATCCCGCAACAGCGTGGATTTCAGCTGTGACACATCGACACCGTTGTCCTTGGCCTGGTGGATTTGCAGGCGCGCGCCCTCCAAACCGGACTGCGGCAGGCGCGCCGATATTTCCGCCAGACGGTCCGCCGGAATATAGTCACCCACCAGGGTCAGTTCGATCTTGCGGCTATCCGCGGCAATCACGGTTTGCGTCACGTGCGACTGCGAGGACTCGAATTCGCTGCTGACAAAGGCCGTGGCACGCACCCGAAAGACTTCCTGCTGGACCATGGAATAGGCGAAATAAGCGCTTGGCAGCAAGGTAGAAAGCACCACCGCAGTGACATACCAGCGCACCCGGCTCGCCATCCGCGCATCGACAAATTTGGTCTGGCGTATGTGAAACGCGCGGCACACCAGGCCGGAGGAAAACGCAATGAAAACACAGTTGATGGCAAACAGAAACAGTGCCCCGCCCATGAAGCTCCAGTTCCCGCGCGCAATGCCATAGCCGGCCGTGCACAAGGGCGGCATCAGGGCGGTGGCGATCGCCACCCCCGGAATGATGTTCGACTTTTCGCGGCGCGTCATGCCGATGATCCCGGCAAAACCACCGAACAGCGCCACCAGGACATCCCAGATCGTGGGCGTGGTGCGCGCCAGCAACTCGCTGGCCGCGCTGGTCAGCGGGCTCACCAGGAAGTACAGCGTCGAGGTAGCCAGCGCTATTGCCACGGCGATCGCCAGATTTTTCAGCGAGCGGCGGATCAGCGCAATGTCCAGCACCCCGACACCGTAACCAATGCCCAGAATCGGCCCCATTAGCGGGGAAATCAACATCGCGCCGATGATGACGGCGGTGGAATTGACGTTCAGTCCGATGGAGGCGATAAAAATGGCGAACATCAGCACCCACAAATTGGTGCCACGCATTTCGACCCCGGCGCGCAAGTCGCGGTCGATGATTTCGTCGTCCGCCTTGTCCTCGATCAGGCTGATGCGCCGGCGAATACCGGTCCAGAGGGGCAGCCAGTCTTTGCGTCTCATCCGGCCAACAGTCCTTCCCTGATTTTCTGCATCAGCAGATCGTCAAAGCTATAGCAACCTTTGCTGCGCCGGGCCAGCTCCTGCAAGGCAAAGACCGCGCCCGTGCCAAAGGCTTCGCGGCGGATTGAGTCATGGGTCAGGCGCACGGTCTGGTGCGGAAAGCCAAATACCACCTCGTGCTGACCGACGATGCCGCCCAGGCGCAGAGACGTGATGCGCTCTTCCTCGACACTGAGTGAGGCAGCAATTTTTCGTGCCGTGCCGGAAATTTCCGGCTTTTCGCGAAAGTGCTGCTCAATGATCTCGACATCCGCGAATGGCGCGATGCCACGCAGCAAACGCGCCGCCAGAATCAGGAAATTGATGCCCAGCGTGATATTGGGCGAGGCCATGATCCGGGTGTCGCGCCCGAGGTCCTGCAGGTACCACTGATCGTCCTCGCCATAGGCCGAGATTGCCGTCACCAGCATCAGCTGGCGCTGGCGCACTAGCTCGCCATAAATGTGCAGCGCCGCCGCCGAGGAAAAATCCACCAGCGCATCCACCGGGTGGCACTGCAGGGTCTGCTCGAGCGTGGCTGCAGTCAGGGAAATCAGCGGCACTCCTTCGACGGTCCAGGCGTCAACGGCCGACGGAATCTGCCGTTTGGCAATCCAGCACAAGCGCACCCCAGGTGTGCTGGCGAGTACCCGCGCGACGGCCATGCCGGCCTTGCCATATCCAATCAATCCAACTTTGATCACGTCTCAACTCCTTGACCGTAGCTGTCACAGACCGGGAGCGGCGGATTGTACAAAGAGACAAAGCCCCTAAATCCGCCCCCCCGTCAACCATGCAAGCCGCGATAGTCCTCTGGCGACAAGCCATAGTGTTTGCGAAACAAGTGCGCGAAATCGCTGGCATTGCAGCAATCGAGTAATTGCGCAATGCGGGCGGTACTCTGCGTGCCTGTGCGTAGCTGCCGACGCGCCCAGTCCAGTCGCAGTCGCCCGTGAAACGCCTCTACCGAGAGCCCAAACTGCTGCGCAAAGACCTGCTCCAGATCGGCTTCGGCAATGCCCAGTTGCCGCGCCAGTTGCACCGTGCCAGGCCAGGCCAGGTCCCGGGTCTGCAGCATGGCGATGGCCTCCATCACCACCCGGCTTTCGTGGCGGGAACTCACCGCAAAAAAACTGGGCATGGCAGCGGGCAGGCGACGCGGCAGGGCCGAGGCCAGCAGCGGCAGCCGAAAGTGCACAAAGATGCGCGCCATCAGGTTTTTCTCGCGAAACGGCTTCACCAAATAATCCACCGCGCCAGCGCTATAGGCGGCGCGCTTGTAGCGCAGCGCACGGCGGCTTGAGCCAACCAGCACCGGCATGTGCGCGGTGGCGATCTCGGCACACAGGCGCTGGACCACGGCGACGCCATCACTGTCGGGCAGGTCAATATTGATAAGAATCAGGTCTGGCTGGCCCTCAAAGGCCTTGCGCAAACCGTCACTCACATTGAGCGCCACCATAACGTCTACCGCTTTGCCATGCAGCAGACGCAACAACTCTGCGACAGACTCCCTCTGGCTTTCAATAATGAGAATTTCGGGACGACGGGGAGACATCAGCAAGACCCTATGCACGACGAAGTGTTCACGGTTTCCGGCAGCACAGCAGGTACTCTAGGATCTCTTGCTCCATAGCCGTGCTATGGGGCGGCGAATCCGGCAAAAACTGGCCGCGCCGGGCTCGCTTTTCGCTTCGGCGACGTCTACCACCCAGACTCCTAGGGCACCTGCTGCGATGCCAGTGCCGAATCTAAAACAAGGTATTCAATTCACGCAGCGCATTGTTCCAGCGCTGGGCAAACCGCGGTAGATATCGCGCTGAGGGATGGCGCTGCGCACGCCGTAGCAACCGCGGTAGCAACCGTGGTAGCGACCGTGGTAGCTAAGGCGTCAGATCGGCACCACTGATGATCCGCACCTGGCCGTTCTGGTACACGCCCAGACAATTGCGCCCACCCTCCTTGGCGCAATACAGGGCTTCGTCAACATGCGACAGCAGCTCGTCCTGGTGGCCGTGCGCCGACTCCCAGGCGGCAACGCCCAGACTGACCCGGACCTGAATCCGCTGGTCGCCGAAGGGGATTTCGAGTTCTGCAATCACCTTGCGCAAACGCTCGGCTGCACGAATGCCATCATGCAAACCGACATTGGGCGAAATGACCAGAAACTCTTCGCCGCCCCACCGGCAGACGGTATCTTCCCTGCGACACGCGTGGCCCAGGGTCTTGGCCAGGGCCTGCAGCACGCTGTCACCCGCCGCGTGGCCGAGCCGGTCATTGATCAGCTTGAAATGGTCGATATCAAAGCTGATCAGCGTCAGTGGCTGTGTGCGGCGGCTGGCCGCACTCCAGGCCTGGCCCAGGGCATTCAGGCCGGCGCGCCGATTGGCCAATCCGGTAAGCGGATCGGTCAGCGCCGCCATCTGCAAGCGCCGGTTGGTCAGTGCCAGTTCGGCGGCCAAATCGGTCAGGCGCTTGGCATCCTGCTCGGATGACTCGCGCAGCTTGACATAGCGCCAGGCGCCCTTGAGCCGCGCCGTCAGCGCGCGCAAATTGGGCGGCTTCGAAACATAGTCATCGACACCAGCATCAAAGGCATCCACCAGTTCACTTTCCTGGTCGGCAGCGGTGAGCATGATGACGTAAATATTCAGGCCCCAGGCGCTGGAGCGCAGGGCCTTGCACAGCGCCACGCCGTCCATCTCCGGCATACGCCAGTCGGTAATCACCACATGCGGGGCGAACTCGAGCGCCACCTTGAGCGCTTCCTGTCCATTGCGCGCTGCCCGCACCGTATGATGGCAGACCTCACCAAGCCAGCTGGTCAGCAAATTCAGCACTATCGGATCGTCTTCCACCACCAGCACGCGCAGCCACTGGGCCTCTGAATGTTTGCTGGCAGTGGCGTGGTCTTCGGCAATCTGTTCAAACCCGAGCACGGCAGGGGTTGGCACATTGACCCGTGCAGCCCAGGATTGCCACTGGGCAATGACCGCATCGACACGCTCTCCCAGGACCTCGGCGGTAACGCCGAGGTGGCAGGCCAACTCGGTCAGCGCCGGCACCTGCTGGGTTTGCTCGGCCTTGCGTGCCATACCAAAATCGGCCAGGCACTTGGCAAGGTACAGGGTCTTGCCAATCTCCCAGGCGCGCGAGCGCACGGCGTCCTCGGTGCGGGCGGGATCTTCCAGCCAGCGCAACGGCTCCACCAACACCATGGGCATGCCCCAGCGCAGCATCATTTGCCGCGCCAAATACAAGTGATCGACCTGCAAGGTCTCGCGTTCGCGCGCCAGCAGTTCGGCACCGCTGTAGCCGCTGGCGAGCAACTTGCCATACTCCTGCGGATAGGCCGTGGCCAGGGCCAGGCGACCGATCTGGGACAACAGGCCACAGGTAAAAAGCTCATCGGCAGAACCCAGCGACTGGTATGCGCCAAACGCGCTCATGGACACGCCCATGAGCAGCGAATAGCTCCAGAACTGGGCGTAATCAAACTGCTGGCATTTGCCTTTGGAATACTGGTCAATCAATGAAAAGCACAAGGCCATCTGCTTGACCGACTGCAAGCCCAGGCGGCTGACCGCCTGCGGAATTGCCACCACCGGGCGGCCGCCGGACAGCGCCGCATTAGCGCGCTCCAGCAATCGACCGCTCAAGGCCGGATCGGTCTGCACCAGCTGCGTCACCTCGGCCAGCGACACGTCGTCACGCGAACAGGCATTCATGATGGCGAGCGCCACCCCTTGAGGACTGGGCAGTCGCTCAATCAAGGCCGGCGCCAAAAGCTGGTTCATCATGGGAGCCTGATTATCGACCGCTTCCGGCAACCCCGAAAGCAAAATCAATTTGAATATTCAAAGGTAAAAATACGAATAAGAATACGAATACGAATACCGAGTAGTGACTGATGACTACCCCTTGGCAGTCCACGGGCGCAGTGGCGAGGTGTCTTTGGTATTTGTCTTCCTCTCACAATATTTACAAAAATATCTTGGGGCTGGCGAAGTGGGTGTGCGGGCGCAGGCCTGGATTCGCCGCTGTACAGAGGCGGTGTGCCGATAGCGGTATTTGTGCGGGGGTGCTAGCGCACCAGGAGCAGACCCCGGCGACCCGAGGCCGGAGAACGTACACCCACTTCGTCAGCCCCTGCCAAACCGCAGGCGCGCAACGCAGGCACACCAACCATGCAGGCCTTACGCGCGAACCTGGCGCGCGGTGCGTTGAACGCCTACTTGGGCCCTCTGCCTCCTGCGTTGTTGGCGCTCGCTGCGTTGCGCGTCCGCGGGTGGGCCTTCTGCTTCCTGCTGCGTTGCGCGTCCGCTTCTGCTTTTTGCCTCCTGCGTTATTGGCGCTCGCCGCATTGCGCGTCCGCGGGTGGGCGAGGACTGACGAAGCGGGCACCCGTTCTACGGTCCACGCTCGCTGACCAGCACCTCTGGGAAACCCGCCGCACTTCACAAACACCTGGGCTGGCGCCACCGCTTGGTCTCAGCAGCGAATGGGACCTACGCCCGGATACCCGCTTCGCCAGTCCCCAGATATTTTTGTAAATATTTCAAGGTAAAAAATACCGAATACCGAATACCGAATACCGAAGACCGAATACCGGCTGCCGGGTGCCGGGTGCCGGGTGCCGGGTAGCGGCTAGCGGCAGGTAGCTAAGGGCCAGTGACTACTTGCCTCTGGCAGTCCACGGGCGCTGTGGCGAGGTGTCTTTGGTATTTGTCTTCCTCTCACAATATTTACAAAAATATCTTGGGGCTGGCGAAGTGGGTGTGCGGGCGCAGGCCTGGATTCGCCGCTGTACAGAGGC
>CAIUDG010000079.1 GCA_903897925.1 uncultured beta proteobacterium
CTCAACCTCAACCTCAACCTAGCAAATCACACCATGAAAAAACTCGTGAAACTCTCCGCCGCCCTCGCATTTACCGCCGCCATGGCTGCATCCGCCATCGCGGCACCGGCCAGCTATTCGGTGGACCCGACGCACACTTTCCCGCGTTTTTCCTACAACCACCTGGGCATGTCGACCCAGCTGAGCCGCTTTAACACCACTTCCGGCACCGTGGTGTTGGACAAGACCGCCAAGACCGGTTCGGTGGACGTAACGATTGATATGAAGTCGGTAGACACCGGCTCCACCGTGTTCAACGGCCACATCCAGGGCGAAGACTTCCTGGACACCGCCAAGTTCCCGACGGCCACCTTCAAGTCCACCAAAGTGGTGTTTGAAGGCGACAAGCCAGCCACCGTTGAAGGCGAGCTGACCATCAAGGGCGTGACCAAACAAGTCACCCTGAAGGTCACCAACTTCATCGCCCAAATGCACCCCATGGCCAAGAAGGAAGCCATTGGTGCAGATGCCACCACGGTGATCAAGCGCAGCGAATTCAACGCTGGCAAGTATGTTCCTTATGTGGGTGACGACGTCACCATCACGATTTCCCTGGAAGCGCTGGCAAACTAATACGCGCCTGCGTTATGACCGGCTTATGCATGCGACGGATGTGCACGCAAAAAAGTCCTGCTACTGATGCAATAGCAGGACTTTTGCGCACCATCGAACTGGCGCCGCTAGCGGCGCCGGTCTGAATTAACGTGCCTTCTTGGCTTTGGCTTCCGGGTTCACTGCTGCAGCAGCTGCAGCACCCTTTTCCAGCATCGTATTCAAAGTGCTTTCTGCAGTCGATGCAGCAGCCTTCAGGTTTTTGCCAACGCTGGCAAAAGCTTCCGGAGCGGGATGGCTCTTTTCCAGCGCATCGACGCCGGTGTGGAACTGGTCCACGCTCAAGGCGGTAGCATCTTTCAGGTTCTTGGCAAACATGGCCATGCCGGCTTCAGCCGAAGCCTTCAGGGTTTCAAACGCAGTCTGTGGATCCTTGGCAGACTTGATCGATTCCACAGTTTCGGTAATCGAAGCCTGGGCTGCCTGGGCCTGTGCCTGGGCCAGATCACCCCAAGCCTTCAGGTTGTCTTGCAGCGGCTTGATAGCGTCTTGCATAGCAGCCGGGTTGATGTTGGTGGCCGATTCCGACATGGTCTTGGCGATGGCTTCGAAGGGAGTGTTTTTAAACATTTGCAGGCCTTTGTAAAAAATGTTGCAGTGCAGCAATTATTGATCAAATAGCATCGACGTGCCGGAATTGCGGCTTGCCAGCACCTTATTAGTAGCGGCCACCTAGTCGCGTAAGCCCCAAGCCGGCCCCATTTGGCACAGACACACCTTATTTGATCTATCGCAATGCTTTCTTGTCCGAGAAGAATAGAGTGTGACTCAGGCGGTTGCCTCTTACTCAGAACCCCGATTCTGAGACGCCCTGTACTCAGGGACATAACCCGGACATAGTTCCGGGTTTTGCTTTTCTGGCCACCTTCGCCACCTCAGCTTATCAAGCGCCTATTCCTGTCCTGCTGCTGCACCGAATATGATGGCCGCTCACAACACAAGGCCGTTGCACGTGACGACAGAGAAGCTCTATCAATGGGTGTTTGGCGACGTCTTATTCCCACAAAGCGAGGAATACGACGAATTTCGATACAAGTTCCTGATCGCACTAATGCTATGCGGTGCGCTATTAACCGCTGTCTTTGTTGCTGGCGAATACAGCAAGCTCAACCGAATTCAAACACCGCACATGGTGTCGATGCAGCTATTTACCCTGGCGTCATTTGGACTGTGGGCACTGTTGCGCGGGCGCAAGCACCTGTTTAAGCCTGTGGGCTGGGCCTATGAATTGATCTGCCTGATGGAGTACACATCGGCGCTTTGGCTGGTGCCGGGTGATGAATTAAGGCTGCTCTGGTTTTTTACCAATATTCCCGGTGTATTCATACTTCTTGGGCAGCGCGCTGGCTGGTTCATTACGGTTTTATCCGTGGTGTGGCTGGCCATCAGCAATACTTTGATGCCTGCGCCCTACTCCAGCAACGCCATGGCCACGGCCAGCTTTGGCATGATTTACATGGGCGTTTTCTTCCACGCCTACGGTGCCCGCTCTATTTCCTATTTCACACGCATGCGGGATTACAACCGGCGCTTGGAACAATTGGCCAGCCACGACATGCTGACCGGCGTACTGAATGCGCGCGCCTACTATGCGGCCTGTGAACAGCACATCAGTATCGCGTCCCGCACTGGTCAGCCCTACGCCGTCATTTTTATTGACCTGGACCACTTTAAGTCAGTGAATGACAAGCACGGGCATGCGGCGGGTGACGCCGTACTCAAGGCAACGGCCATCTGTCTGCAACAGTCGGTACGCCAAAGCGATGCACTCGGTCGCATCGGCGGCGAAGAGTTTTCCGTGTTTCTGCCCAATACCGCCAGCGCTGGTGCGCTCCAGCTGGCGGAGTCACTGCGCCGGACGGTTGAGGAGCTGAACCCCTCCATTGGCGAGCGCAATCTGCACATCACCGCCAGCATTGGCGTAGCTGCATCCGGCGATGCGCCTGAAGAAATGCACGCCATCCAGCAACGTGCCGACCAGGCAATGTATGTGGCGAAGAAACTGGGCAGAAACCGCGTCTCTGCCATCGACCCAGGCATTCAATCCAAGTCCATATCTGACGCAGCCATGCAAGACTGGCGATGACTAACACGACCGGAGCAAAAACCGCTTGCTAGCACTGGATGAAACTATCAACTGCCCAGCCACCACCTTAAGCAGCTTGAGCGCCAGTGCAAGTAAATAGGCCAGTGAGTCGACCGAGCCCCGGCTATTGAATAGCCCAGGGTTCAATGTTCGTGGCGCATTGTGCGGAGAGAAAAAACTGGTATTTCCGTCGCATTACCCCGAAAAACAAAATAGCGAACACCTAATTTCTCAGATGTTCGCTAAGTCATTGATTTACAACGTAAAACTGTGGTCGGGGCGAAAGGATTCGAACCTTCGACCCTCTGGTCCCAAACCAGATGCGCTACCAGGCTGCGCTACGCCCCGACAGCTGGTATTCTAACCTGCTGTTGAGGCCATACTGGCGCCGCAAGCATCTTATTTCTTTCACTCCACTGCAGCAGACCCGATTCATGTCTTTTTCGCTCCCCTGGCTGCAACCCGGCGAAGCCTTTCCCGCCCCCTCCCAAGCCTGGTCCCGAGACTCACAGGCGCCCGGTTTGCTTGCCGCCGGCGGTACCCTGGATCCGGACAGCGTGCAGCGCGCCTATACCCAGGGCATCTTTCCCTGGTTCACCGAGGACCAGCCCATTCTGTGGTGGAGCCCGGACCCGCGCATGACACTGGCGGTCGCACAGTTTCGACTGCACCGATCACTGCGCAAGACCCTCAAGCAATTCCGCACCCGCAGCGATTGCAGAGTTCGCTTTGACTCGGCCTTTGATCAGGTTATTGAACATTGCGCACAAGCCGAGCGGCGCGGTCAGTCCGGTACATGGATCGTGCCGGACATGGTTGCGGTGTACCAGGAGCTGCACCGCAAAGGACTGGCGCACAGTATTGAAACCTGGATCGACGGCGAATTGGTGGGGGGCCTGTATTGCGTCGCTATCGGCCATGCCGTGTTTGGTGAGTCCATGTTTGCACTGCGTTCCGACGCATCAAAAATCGCCCTGGCAGCACTGGTTGCCTTTTGCCGGGCGCATCAGATTGCGCTGATCGACTGCCAGCAAAATACCCGCCATCTGGCCTCGCTGGGTGCCAGCGAAATACCCCGCACCAGGTTTTTAAGCCACGTCCGCACCAGCGTGCAACAAGGCCCGCTGGTCTGGCAGTTCGAGCCTCTATACTGGAATCTCCTTCTGGATTCGTGACGGTTTTCGTGTGACTGACCTCAAAGACCTGCCGCTGCAAACAATACAGTTTTACGCCACTGCGCCGTACGACTGCAGCTATCTGCCTGCACGGCAGGCGCGCTCCCAGGTTGCCACGCCGAACCACCTGATCAACCACAGCACTTACTCCGGGCTGGTCGACCGCGGCTTCCGCCGCAGCGGCATGTTCACCTACCGCCCTTATTGCGAGGGCTGCCAGGCCTGTACCCCGTTGCGTGTACCGGTAGCCAGTTTCCTGCCCAATCGCAGCCAGCGGCGTGCCCAGGCGGCACACCAGCACCTGGTGGTGCGGGTGCTGGACCTGGGCTTTCAGGCCGACCACTACGCACTCTATTTGCGTTACCAAAACACCCGCCACGCCGGCGGCGGCATGGACGAAGACAGTGTCGACCAGTACACCCAGTTCCTATTACAAAGCCGGGTCAACTCCCGCCTGGTCGAATTTCGCGAGCCATCCGCCGGCGGCACCCTGGGCGCGCTGCGCATGGTGTCGGTGGTGGACGTTTTGGACCAGGGCCTATCAGCCGTCTACACGTTTTACGATCCGCAGGAAAAAGGCAGTTACGGCACCTATAACGTTCTGTGGCAAATCCAGCAAGCGCAGCGACTTGGTCTGGCCTATGTCTACCTCGGCTACTGGATTGCAGCGAGCCGCAAAATGAATTACAAAATCCGCTTTCAGCCCTGTGAGATCCTGCAGCAAGGAATTTGGCAAACTATGCCCCTTGCATTGCCGAATTTGCCTTGATACTCCCTTATGGCCAAAAAAGATCCCGATTTACCAACCACCCCCACAGTGCAGGTGATTGAGCGCATGTTCACGCTGATTGATGTACTGGCTTCGCGTGAGGAAGCCCTGTCACTCAAGGAAATCAGCGAAAAGGCCGGTTTGCACCCCTCCACCGCGCACCGCATACTCAACGACCTGGCCTCTGGTCGTTTTGTCGACCGTCCCCAGCCCGGCAGCTACCGCCTGGGCATGCGCCTGCTGGAACTGGGCAACCTGGTCAAGGGGCGCCTGAGCGTGCGTGACGCAGCGATCGTGCCGATGCGCGAATTGCACAAGCTGATCCAGCAACCGGTCAACCTGAGCATGCGCCAGGGCGATGAAATCGTATACGTTGAGCGCGCCTTCAGCGAACGCTCCGGCATGCAGGTGGTGCGCGCCATTGGTGGCCGGGCGCCACTGCACCTGACCTCGGTGGGCAAATTGTTCCTGGCTGCCGACGACCCACAACGCATTCGCGCTTACGCAGCGCGCACCGGACTGCAAGGCCACACCAAAAACAGCATCACCTCACTGGACACCCTGGAACGCGAACTCAGCCGGGTGCGGCAGTACGGTCAGGCCAACGACAACGAAGAACTGGAACTGGGTGTGCGCTGCATGGCTGCAGGCATTTATGACGACCAAAACAAGCTGGTGGCCGGCCTGTCGATCTCGGCGCCGTCAGGCCGACTGGAAGACGACTGGTTGCCCAAGCTCAAGGAAACCGCGCGCATGATTTCCGATGCGCTGGGCAACAAACCGGCTGGCAACAGCGCCTGATTTCCGCTGGCGACGTGGCGCAGGTCGCCACGGAACCATGCTCAATTGAGGACCGGATGCTGCTCAGGCGTTACCGAGGAAACCATTGCAGCGGCAGCAGCTTTGTGGTTCAAGGACGGCGTGCTTTCGACCCAGTGCCGCACCCGCTCTGCATCGGCAATCCGGCTCAGCTTGCCTGCCGAATCCAGAAACACCATGATCAGCTTGCGTCCGGCAATCTTTGCCTGCATCACCAGGCATTGACCGGCTTCGGTGATGTAGCCGGTTTTCTGCAAGCCGATGTCCCAGGCCGGGTTCTTTACCAGGCGATTGGTGTTGTTGTATTGGAGGGTGCGGTGACCGACTTCGACCTGGTACCCGGTCGACGTAGAGAGCTCACGCAGCGTCGGATTGCCATAGGCAAAGTTGACCAGTGTGGCCAGGTCACGCGCACTGGACTGGTTGTGGCTTGACAGGCCGGTTGGCTCGACATAACGGGTATCGGCCATGCCCAGAGACTTGGCACGGGAATTCATCAGACCAACAAAAGTGCTCAGACCGCCGGGATAGGTGCGCCCCAGCGCGTGGGCCGCACGGTTTTCACTGGACATCAGCGCCAGATGGAGTAATTCGCCGCGGCTCAATTCGGTGCCAACAGCAAGGCGCGAGGAACTGCCCTTTTCAGTGTCCACATCGGCCTGGGTGATGGTGATCATTTCCTCATCGGGCAACCGCGCTTCGCTGATCAGCAGACCCGTCATCAGCTTGGTGATGGAAGCAATCGGCAACACCGCCTGCTCGTTCTTGCTGAGCAGGACTTCCTTGGTGTCCTGGTCGACAACGAAAGCAACGCTGGACTTCAAGGCCAAGGCATCAGGCGCGGAATGCAGACCAGCCAGCTGTCCAAACGATGGCTTGGGCGCGACATACACCACTTTTTTCCGCGACGCCGTTTTCGAGACGTGCTTTTTGACCGCTGTCTTGTGGACAGCTGCCGTATCGCCGGCGGCGGCGACAGGTGACGAAAACACCAGCATAGAGCATGCTGCCAACACAAAAAGTTGCAAAGTATTTCGGTTCACAGTGATTCCTATTAGTTCGAGGCGGCACCAGCGCGAAAAACCCCGCACCGGCACCAATCGATGGCTGTGAGTGTAAACAAAAAAGTTACGCAAGATCAAGTACTTGCGCAACATTCTTCAAGAAAAAAGCAAGCGCTGGACGAAATCAGCCCTGGGCCGCCACGTGATCGGCTTTGCTTTGCAGCTTGTTAAGCGCACTGAGATAAGCTTTCGCCGAAGCCACCACAATGTCCGGATCAGCGCCCACGCCATTGACAACCCGGCCGCTGTTTTGCAAGCGCACTGTCACTTCGCCCTGGCTTTCGGTCGAACCACTGATAGCGTTGACCGAATACAGCACCATTTCGGCACCGCTTTTAACGTGCGACTCAATCGCCTTGAGCGACGCGTCGACCGGACCATTGCCGTCTGAGCTGCCGCGCACTTCCTTGCCATCCACCGAAAACACCACGCTGGCTTGCGGGCGCTCACCGGTTTCGCTGTGCTGCGACAAGGACACAAAAGCATATTGCTCGTTGCCATGCTGGACGTTTTCTTCGCTGACCAGGGCCAGGATGTCCTCGTCAAAGATCTCACTCTTGCGATCGGCCAGTTCTTTGAAGCGGGCAAATGCGGCGTTGATGTCCGACTCGCTCTCCATCTGTACACCGAGCTCCTGCAGGCGTTGCTTGAAAGCGTTGCGGCCACTCAGCTTGCCCAGAACAATTTTGTTGGCCGACCAGCCGACATCTTCGGCACGCATGATTTCGTAGGTGTCACGCGCCTTCAACACACCGTCCTGGTGAATGCCCGACGCATGCGCAAAAGCATTGGCACCGACCACCGCCTTGTTCGGCTGCACTACAAAACCGGTGGTCTGGCTGACCATGCGACTGGCCGCCAGAATGTGGCGCGTGTCGATACCCAGGTCGAGTCCAAAATAGTCACGCCGGGTCTTGATCGCCATGACCACTTCTTCCAGGCTGCAATTGCCAGCACGCTCACCCAGGCCGTTGATGGTGCACTCGACCTGGCGTGCGCCACCAATCTTGACACCGGCCAGGGAATTCGCCACCGCCATGCCAAGGTCGTTGTGGCAGTGCACCGACCAAACCGCCTTGTCGGAATTCGGAATACGTTCGCGCAGGGTCTTGATGAAATTGCCATACAGCTCAGGGATGGCATAGCCGACAGTATCCGGAACGTTGATGGTGGTGGCGCCTTCGGCAATCACCGACTCCAGCACGCGGCACAAAAAGTCCACATCGCTGCGATAGCCGTCTTCTGGACTGAATTCGACGTCATCCACCAGATTGCGGGCAAAGCGCACCGCTTGCTTGGCCTGCTCCGCCACCTGGTCCGGCGACATGCGCAGTTTCTTTTCCATGTGCAGCGGCGACGTTGCAATAAAGGTGTGGATGCGTGCGCGATTGGCGCCTTTGAGCGCCTCTGCAGCACGCGAAATGTCACGGTCATTGGCACGCGACAGCGAGCAAATGGTCGAGTCTTTGATGTTCTGCGCGATCAGTTGCACCGCTTCAAAATCACCATTCGAACTGGCGGCAAAACCGGCCTCAATCACGTCCACCTTCAAACGTTCCAGCTGGCGCGCAATGCGCAGCTTTTCGTCGCGCGTCATGGAGGCACCCGGCGACTGCTCGCCGTCACGCAGGGTGGTATCAAAAATAATTAATTTGTCGCTCATTTTTTTGCTCTCCTGAATCAATGCAAGCCGCGCTCATCGGGCTCGTCGGTGGATGTGCTGATAACACTGGTGTGCAGGCCACGCGCCTTGCGAATGCCATACATCACATAGCCGCTAAAGCCGTACACCACGAACACGCCAAAGATTGCCGCTGGCGGATAGATATAGATCACTCCAATACCCAGTGCCAGCAATACGATGACCACAAACGGCACGGTGCGCTTCCTGCTGACATCTTTAAAGCTGTAAAACGGCACATTGGTGACCATGGTCAGACCGGCATACAGCACCAGCGCAAAGGTGTACCAGGACACGCTGCCGCCGGCGATATCGCGGTCGGTCGCCAGCCAGATAAAGCCGGCAATCAGGGCTGCCGCCGCAGGCGAAGGCAAGCCCTGAAAGAAACGCTTGTCAACGACGCCGGTATTGACGTTGAAACGTGCCAGGCGCAGTGCCGCACAAGCACAGTACACAAAGGCGGCAAACCAGCCCCAGCGCCCCAGGCCGCGCAACGCCCATTCATAGGAAATCAATGCCGGTGCCGCACCAAACGACACCATGTCGGACAGCGAATCCATCTGCTCGCCGAAGGCGCTCTGGGTATTCGTCATGCGCGCAACACGGCCATCCAGGCTGTCCAGCACCATGGCACAAAACACGCCCATCGCCGCCTGGTCAAAGCGGCCATTCATGGCCATCACAATGGCGTAAAAGCCGCCAAACAAGGCGGCCAGTGTGAACAGATTGGGCAGGACATAAATTCCTTTGCGCGGTTTGCGCACCACTGCGGTTTCATGGTCGGTCGCAGCGGAATCGTTTTCGTCTTGCATAGAACTCCTGATCTTTGGACAGCAATGGCTGTCGCCCCCAGCGGAAAGCGCGCGGGGTCAGCCCAAGTGTAAAGCAGCCGCGCATTGTGGCAGCTCCAAGGTGCGCGCCATGAAAAAAGGCCACCGAGGTGGCCTTCAAGGGATTTACCGGGATCAGTTGCGGGTCTGGTCGACCAGCTTGTTCTTGGCAATCCAGGGCATCATGGCGCGCAGCTTGGAGCCGACCACTTCGATCTGGTGCTCGGCGGTCAGGCGGCGGCGTGCGGTCATGCTGGGGTAGCCGGTGCGGCCTTCCAGAATGAACATCTTGGCGTATTCACCCGTCTGGATGCGCTTGAGGGCGTTGCGCATGGCTTCGCGGCTCTGGGCGTTGATGACTTCCGGACCGGTCACGTACTCGCCGTATTCGGCGTTGTTCGAGATCGAGTAATTCATGTTGGCGATGCCGCCTTCATAAATCAGATCAACGATCAGCTTGAGTTCGTGCAGGCATTCGAAGTAGGCCATTTCAGGCGCATAACCGGCTTCCACCAGGGTTTCGAAGCCCATCTTCACCAGTTCCACCGCACCACCGCACAGAACGGCTTGCTCGCCGAACAGGTCGGTCTCGGTTTCTTCCTTGAAATTGGTTTCAATGATGCCGGCCTTGCCGCCACCGTTGGCCATGGCGTAGCTCAGCGCCAGATCACGGGCCTTGCCGGACTTGTCCTGGTGCACTGCCACCAGGTGCGGCACACCGCCACCCTGGGTGTAGGTATTGCGCACGGTGTGGCCTGGGGCCTTGGGCGCCACCATCCAGACATCCAGGTCCGCGCGTGGCACGACCTGGTTGTAGTGCACGTTGAAGCCGTGGGCAAACGCCAGCGAAGCGCCGGCCTTGATGTTGGGCGCCACGTTGTTGGTGTAGACCTCGGAGATTTGCTCGTCGGGCAGCAAAATCATGACCACGTCAGCTGACTTGACAGCGTCGTTGACTTCCATCACGGTCAGGCCGGCTTTGCCAACCTTGTCCCACGAGGCGCCGCCCTTGCGCAGACCGACCACCACTTTCACGCCGCTGTCATTCAAATTCTGTGCGTGTGCGTGGCCTTGGCTGCCGTAACCGATGATGGCAACCGTCTTGCCCTTGATCAGGCTCAGGTCGCAGTCCTTGTCGTAAAAAACCTTCATTTCATCTCTCCGTTGTAAAAAAGTTAAACGCGCAAAATGCGCTCACCACGGCCAATGCCGCTGGAGCCAGTGCGCACAGTTTCCAAAATCGCGGTGCGCTCGATCGCTTCCAGGAAAGCGTCGTTCTTGGATTGGTCACCGGTCAATTCGATGGTGTAGCTCTTTTCTGTCACATCAATGATGCGACCGCGAAAAATATCGGCCATGCGCTTCATTTCCTCGCGCTCTTTGCCGACAGCCCGCACCTTGACCATCATAAGCTCACGCTCGGTATAGGCACCTTCGGTCAGATCGACCACCTTGACCACCTCAATCAGGCGGTTCAGGTGCTTGGTGATCTGCTCAATAACGTCGTCAGAGCCGGTGGTCTGGATCGTCATGCGCGACAGGCTGGGATCTTCGGTGGGCGCGACGGTCAGGGACTCGATGTTGTAGCCACGCGCCGAGAACAGGCCAACCACCCGGGACAGGGCTCCGGGTTCGTTTTCCAGCAAAACTGCAATGATGTGTTTCATATGAGTGGATTCCTCTTTTCGCCGCCCTCCCCCTGGCGCGGTAACGTCAGGGCTTGGCGGACAATAGATTCGTCAAAAAAATTAGCGATGGGTGGGCCTGGCGTTCACAGGTCTTCGGCGCCGAGCAGCATTTCGGTAATGCCCTTGCCGGCCTGCACCATGGGGAACACGTTTTCTGTTGGATCGGTACGGAAATCCATGAACACGGTGCGGTCCTTCAGCTTGCGCGCCTCGCGCAGCGCCGGCTCAACGTCTTGCGGACGTTCAATCAGCATGCCAACGTGGCCATAGGCCTCGGCCAGCTTGACGAAGTTGGGCAGCGCATCCATGTAGCTGTGGCTGTAGCGGCCTTCGTATTCCACTTCCTGCCACTGGCGCACCATGCCCAGGTAACGGTTGTTCAGTGCGCAAATCTTGATGGGAGTGTTGTACTGCAGGCAGGTGGAGAGTTCCTGGATGCACATCTGCACCGAACCTTCCCCGGTGACACAAAACACTTCGCTGTCCGGCTTGGCCAGCTTGATGCCCATGGCATAGGGAATGCCCACGCCCATGGTGCCCAGACCACCGGAATTGATCCAGCGGCGCGGCTCGTCAAAGCGGTAATACTGCGCCGCCCACATCTGGTGCTGACCGACGTCGGATGTGATGTAGGTGTCAGCGTCCTTGGTCATGTTCCAGAGCGTTTCCACCACATACTGGGGCTTGATCACGTCGGTACGCGAGCGGTCATAGCTCAGGCAGTTGCGGCTGCGCCAGCCTTCGATGGTGTCCCACCAAGCAGCCAGTGCCGCGGCATCCGGCTTGGTAGTGGCTTCACGGATCATGGAGATCATTTCGCTGAGCACGTCTTTCACGTCGCCAACGATTGGGATATCCACTTTCACGCGCTTGGAGATGCTCGACGGATCGATGTCGATGTGAATAATCTTGCGTTCGTTTTGTGCAAAGTGCTTGGGATTGCCAATCACACGGTCATCAAAACGTGCGCCCACGGCCAGCAGCACATCGCAGTTCTGCATGGCGTTGTTGGCTTCCACGGTACCGTGCATGCCCAGCATGCCGAGGAACTTGCGGTCGCTGGCGGGGTAAGCGCCCAGGCCCATCAGGGTGTTGGTGACCGGGCAGCCCAGCATGTCCACCAGAGTGCGTAACTCGTTCGAGGCATTGCTCAGCAACACACCGCCACCGGTATAAATATAGGGCCGCTTGGCCGCCAGCAACAATTGCAAAGCCTTGCGAATCTGTCCGCCATGGCCCTTGCGCACCGGGTTGTAGGAGCGCATTTCGACGGTGGCCGGATACCCTGCGTAGGGAACTTTCTTGAACGACACGTCCTTTGGAATGTCGACCAGCACTGGGCCCGGGCGGCCGCTGCGCGCAATGTGGAAGGCCTTTTTCAGAACATCGGCCAGGTCCTTGGCGTCCTTGACCAGGAAGTTGTGCTTCACGATCGGGCGCGTAATACCCACGGCATCGCATTCCTGGAAGGCGTCCATGCCGATAGCATGGGTGGGCACCTGTCCGCTGATGATCACCATGGGAATGCTGTCCATGTAGGCGGTGGCAATGCCGGTCACGGCATTGGTCACGCCCGGACCGGAAGTTACCAGCGCGACGCCGACGTCACCGGTAGCGCGGGCATAGCCGTCGGCTGCATGCACTGCGGCCTGTTCGTGGCGCACCAGCACATGCTGAATTGAATCCTGCTTGTAAAAAGCGTCATAAATGTGCAGCACTGCACCACCGGGGTAACCCCAGATGAACTTGACGTTTTCGGCCTGCAAGGCCTTGACCAGAATTTCTGCACCACGCAACTCAGGCACGGCGTTCGAAGACTTGGGGGAAGCGGAGGCGGTGGCCGCCGATGCGAGTTCTGCTTTGGAAATTTCCATGATTAACCTTTGTGAATTTCTCTGACGAAAAACCTTGGGTGCCCCTTCGCAAACATTTGTGACGTCGCGTCGGGACTTAAGGACCAAGCCATGAACGCAGTGAATATTGCGCCGGACCAGGACCCGTTTGCCTTTTGAAGTGCAACGCGGATTATCGCACCAGACCGCTTAATAAGGTAAACGAATTGTAAAAATAGCGTGGAGGCAATGCGATAATTGGCCTTTTTTCGTGCGGATGTTTTTCACTTGGCATCAGAACAAGAACTTGGCGAGTTCCTGAAAAGCGTTGAAAAGCGGGCCTTCAAACGATCGGTTTACCACGTTCGCAATGAGGAGTCGGCGCTCGACATCGTTCAGGAAAGCATGATGAAGCTGGCAGAGCACTACGGGCACAAGCCCGTGGACGAACTGCCCATGCTGTTTCAGCGCATTCTCTCCAACTGCACATTGGACTGGTTTCGCCGGCAAAAAGTTCAAAACGCACTATTTTCCAACATGGGGGACTTCGAATCCTCCAACGAAGACGAAGATTTCAATCTGCTGGACACCCTCAGCGTGGCCGGCGGCTCGGACCTCGGAGAAAGCACCGAAAGCCAGACAGAACGGGCACAAACCTTGCGTGCAATAGAAATTGAGATTCAGCAACTGCCAGGACGTCAACGAGAAGCGTTCCTGATGCGTTACTGGGAGGATATGGACGTGGCGGAAACGGCCGCAGCGATGGGCTGCTCTCAGGGAAGTGTGAAAACACACTGCTCCAGAGCGGTTCAGGCACTGAGCCAGGCCTTGCATGCAAAGGGGATCAAGTTATGAGTACACAGAGAATCACGTCGGCCCCGACCGATCTTGACCAGTTTGGAGTGGTCATTGCCAATCGTCTTTCGGACGGTCTGAATGACCTGCCGCACGACATCAGCGAGCGCCTGCGCGCGGCGCGCGTGCGCGCTGTCGCCAACCGCCAGGCTTCCAGCATTAAGGTGGCCGAGGTCGCCAGCGAAATTTCCTACTCCGGTGGCGCCGCCACCCTGGGCCAGGACGATGCCAATCCGATCTGGTGGCAGCGCCTGGCAAATCTGCTGCCCTTGCTGGCACTGGTGATTGGTCTGATCACGATTGCCGTCATCCAAGACGAGATCCGGGTTCGCGAGCTGGCAGAAGTCGACGCCGAACTGCTGACCGACGAATTGCCGCCCTCGGCCTATGTCGATCCAGGTTTCGCGCAATTCATGCGAAGCAATCAACCGAAGTAGTGGCCCAGGGGATTCATGCGTTTCGCTTTAGGTCTTTCTTGCAGCCAGGTCAATGTACGAATTGACCGTCGGCTGCGCGTGCTCCTTTGCTGTTTGCTGGCGCTTGGCGCCTTTTCCACGGCCCAGGCCCAGACGGCGGCAATAAGCAACGGCGTTGCGTCGGCGCCGAGCGCTGCACCGACCGTTGTGCCGGCCAGCGCACCAAGCCTGTCCGGCAATACCGGCAAGGCCCACGCCAGCGCGGCATTCTCCAACATACCCTGGTCCGCATTGACGCCCAGTCAGCACCAGGCACTGGCACCACTGGCCGACACCTGGAGCGCGTTCAGCGAAGCCCGCAAACGCAAATGGATCACGATTGCCGACAGCCTGCCTACCCTGAGTGAAGCCGAACGCAACAAGCTGCACGAGCGCATGGAAGACTGGGCCAAGCTGTCGCGCAAGGAACGCGAGCTGGCGCGGCTGAACTTTGCCCAGAGCAAGAATCTGGCGAAATCCGACCGCGCCGCCAATTGGGAAGCCTACCAGGCACTCAGCCCCGAAGAACGGCGCCGGCTCGCCGCACAGGCGCAACACAAGCCAACCGGAGCAGCGCTGGCCGTCAAGCCGGCGCCGGCAGAGCGTCTGGTGCCAGTCCCCCTGACCCGGCACACGCCAGAATCCGCACGCAACGCACTCGCGCTGCAGATGCAGCTGGACCCCAACACCTTGTTGCCGCGCAAAATTCCAGCCAGTGGTGCCAGCGCGCCAGGCAAACCCTGATGGCGCCCCCACTCATGCGCCGTATGGCCTGCTGGCTGTACGAGGGAGTTTTGTTGTTCGCCGTGATGTTCATTTCCGGCTATCTGTTCGGCACACTCAGCCAGACCCGCAACGCCATGGACAACCGGCATGCCCTGCAGGCCTTTGTGCTGGTGATTCTTGGCATTTATTTCGGCTGGTTCTGGTCCAAGGGGCAAACCCTGGCCATGAAAACCTGGGACATCCGCATTGTTGACCGCGCCGGTCGCCCCATCACCCAGGGCCGGGCTTTGCTGCGTTATGCGCTGTGCTGGGTCTGGCTGCTGCCACCGCTGATGGCGGTGGCGCCGTTCAGCCTGTCGGTCGGAGAAATATCCGTCATCACGCTGGGCTGGATTGCAGTCTGGGCGCTGTTGAGCCGATTTCAACCCGAGCAGCAGTTTTGGCACGATGTGTGGGCGGGCACCCAATTGGTAAGCTCTGCCCCTCCGTCGAAAAAAGCCAAAACTCCATGAACCCTCGCACCACTGCACCGGTCAACCCGCAAAAAGAACGCAAAGGCCTGAGCCGCGTCTGGCACGCTGCGGGCTACTCGCTTTCCGGGCTGCGCGCCGGCTGGGGCGAGCCAGCGTTTCGCCAGGAGGCCTTGCTGGCCATGGTGCTGTTGCCGCTGGCCTTCTGGATCGGCCAGAACTGGATTGAAATAGCCCTGCTGAGCGGCACCATACTGCTGGTCATGGTGGTCGAGCTGCTCAACACGGCAATTGAAGCGGCGATTGATCGCATCGGGCCGGAGTGGCATGACCTGTCAAAACGCGCCAAAGACATGGGCAGCGCGGCGGTGCTGCTGGCCCTGCTGCTAACGGCCGGCGTCTGGTGTGCTGCTGTTTACCATCGAATCTTATGAGCGAACCGACCTTTTCTCTCTGCGTCTACTGCGGCTCACGCCCCGGCACCAACCCCTTGTACGCCGAAGCGGCACGCGCCACCGGCCAGTGGATTGCCGAGCACGGCGGCCAGTTGGTCTATGGCGGTGGCCGCGGCGGCCTGATGGGCATCGTCGCGGATGCTGCACTGCAAGCGGGAGCACGCGTCATTGGCGTGATTCCACACGCCCTGGTGGAAAAAGAATGGGCACATGACGGCTGCACCGAGCTGCACGTGGTGGAAACCATGCACGACCGCAAACGCATCATGGCGGAAAAGGCCGATGCCTTTGTCGCCCTGCCCGGCGGCATCGGAACCCTGGAAGAATTGTTTGAGGTCTGGACCTGGCGCCAACTGGCCTACCACGACAAACCGATCGGACTGCTCAACACCGCCGGCTATTACGACGGCATGCTGGGCTTTCTGCACAGTGCCGTAGAGCAGCAATTTCTCGGCGACTGGCAACTCGGTCTGATCAGCAGCGCAGCCACGCCCCAGGACTTGCTGCCAGAGCTGGTGCAGTCGGCCGGCATGCCCTGTGAGTCGCGCCTGAACCAGGTCTAGGCGGCAGGGCTTGCAGAGCCCAACGCCAGACCTGCGCTGGCCAGAAAATCAGACCGCCGAGTCGTCCACTTCACCGGTACGGATGCGCACCACGCGCTCCACCGCCGTAATAAAGATTTTGCCGTCGCCAATCTTGCCGGTGCGCGCCGCCTTCACGATGGCTTCGACACAGCGCTCCACGTCGGCGTCCTTGACCACCACTTCGACCTTGACCTTGGGCAGGAAGTCGACCACGTACTCGGCGCCGCGGTACAACTCGGTATGGCCTTTTTGACGGCCAAAGCCCTTGACTTCGGTCACGGTCAGACCGGTCACGCCACACTCAGCCAGAGCCTCACGCACTTCTTCCAGCTTGAAGGGTTTTACAACTGCGGTAATTTGTTTCATGAAATATTCCTAATGGTCAGGGTCAGGCCCGAAAACGGTTCGTAATAGGATAACGCCAATCCTTACCGAAACTCCTATGGGTCACGCGAATTCCGACAGGCGACTGGCGTCTTTTGTATTCGTTGATTTTGATGAGGCGGGTTACCTTCTCGACATCGGCGGGCGCAAAACCGTCGGCAATGATCGATTCAATGCTCTGGTCGTTCTCCATATAGCGCTCCAGGATGGCGTCCAGCACCTCGTACGGCGGCAGGCTGTCCTGATCGGTCTGGTCTGGCCGCAGCTCGGCGCTCGGCGGGCGCGTGATGATGCGCTCGGGAATCGGCTCCACGCCAGTTCCAAAGGGGTCATTTTGGTTGCGCCAGCGCGCCAGCTTGAATACCGTGGTTTTGGCCAGGTCCTTGATCACCGCAAAACCACCGGCCATATCCCCGTATAGCGTGCAATAGCCGGTGGCCATCTCGGACTTATTGCCGGTGGTCAGCACGATGCTGCCGAGCTTGTTGCTCAGGGCCATCAGCAGCGTGCCGCGGATACGCGCCTGGATGTTTTCTTCCGTGGCATCGAGCGGCAGGCCCGCAAACTCCGCCGCCAGCGACTCATTGAAGGCCTCAAACTCGGGCACGATGGAAATTTCGTCGTAGCGCACACCCAGCCGCTGCGCCATGTCACGCGCGTCAATCCAGCTAATGTCGGCGGTATAGGGCGATGGCATCATCACCGCACGCACGCGCTGCGGCCCCAGCGCATCCACCGCCAGCGCCAGCACCAGCGCCGAATCGATGCCGCCGGACAGCCCCAGCAAGGCGCCCGGGAAGCGGTTTTTCTCAATGTAATCGCGCACCCCCAGCACCAGGGCATCCCAGAGATCGGCCAGCGGACTGCGTTGCGGCTCCACGCTGGCTGCCAGTTGCAGGCCCGAAGCGCCACGCTGGAGGGTGATCTCGAACAAGTCTTCCCGAAAACTCGGCGCACGCCCGGCCACCGCACCGTCCGCTGCCAGGGCAAACGAGTGTCCTTCAAACACGACTTCGTCCTGGCCGCCCACCAGATGGGCATAAACCAGCGGCAAATCGCAGGCACGGGCGCGCTGCGCCATTACCGCCTCGCGCTCGTAACCCTTGCCGATGTGGAACGGTGAGGCATTGATGACGGCCAACAATTCGGCCCCGGCGGCGCTGGCAGCGCGCGCCGGCGCTTCGAACCAGGCGTCCTCGCAAATCAGCAGGCCGACCCGCAGCGCGTCGCTGCCCGCACCCACTTCAAACACACAGACGCCGTCGCCCGGCGTGAAATAACGGCGCTCATCAAACACCTGGTAGTTCGGCAATTCGCGTTTGGCGTAGTGGGCCACCACCTGGCCTTCACGCAACACGCTAGCCGCGTTGTAACGCAGAGAAGTGGACACCGAGCGGGTGCGCTGGTCGCCGCCGGTGGGATGCCCCACCACTACGCTCAGGCCTTTCAGGTCGGCCATGCGCGCGGCCATCGAAATCAGGGCATCATCGCAGGCTTGGATAAATGCGGGGCGCAGGAACAAGTCTTCGGCGGCATAGCCGCACAGTGATAGCTCGGGCGTCAACAGCAGTTGTGCGCCGCGTGCATGGGCTTGCTGCGCGGCCTGGACAATTTTTTGGGCGTTACCCTCCAGGTCGCCAACGACAAAATTAAGTTGCGCAATGCACAGTTTGAGAGTCATGAAACACGAATATTGGGTTGGTCAGCGCGACGGAAATTCGCGCACAGCGTGCGAAAAACAGCATGGATGATTATGTCATTCACACCTGCAGCGCGCCCGGCGAGCTCCATGCGGCGTCCTGGGACGCGCTGCTGAGCAGCCAGTCGCAGCCCACGCCCTTCATGCGCCACGCCTATCTGCTGGCGTTGCACCAGAGCGCCAGCGCCTGCCCCGACACGGGCTGGACACCGCACTACGTCACCCTGTGCGACGCCCAAGGACTGGCCGCCGCGGCGGTGCTATTCATCAAGACCCACTCCTACGGCGAATATGTCTTTGACTGGGCCTGGGCCCGCGCCTACCAGGAACATGGCGTGCCCTACTACCCGAAAGGCGTGCTCGCAGTGCCCTTCACACCCGTGCCTGGCGCCCGGCTGCTGGCACGCGACGCAGCGGCACGAAGCCGGCTGCTGCAGGTGCTGATTGGACAGTGCCGGCAGCTCGGCCTGTCCTCCATGCACCTGCTATTTGCCGCCGATGACGATGTACAGGCCGCCACTGCCGCCGGCCTGCTGCTGCGCAGCACTGTGCAATTCCATTGGCACAACCAGCATCCCGGCTACCAGTCTTTTGAAGACTTCCTGGCCCGCCTGGCACAGGACAAACGCAAAAAAATCCGCCAGGAACGGCGCAAGGTCGCCGCCGCCGGAGTGCAGTTTCGGCACTCCAGCGGTGCCGGCATCAGTTCCCGGGACTGGGACTTCTTCTACCAATGCTATGAGCGCACCTACCTGGAACACGGCAATCTGCCTTACCTGACACGGGACTTCTTTGCCCGCATGGCGCAGCAGATGGCGGACAGCTGGCTGCTATTTATTGCCGAACGCGATGGCCAGCCGATCGCCAGCAGCCTGCTGGCGATCGATCCGCAGCAGAAGGTCGCTTATGGCCGCTACTGGGGCGCACTGGAACGCGTGGACTGCCTGCACTTTGAAGCCTGCTACTACCAACCGCTGGAATGGTGCATCGCCCAGGGCTACCAGCGCTTTGAAGGCGGCGCCCAGGGCGAGCACAAAATGGCGCGCGCCCTGATGCCGGTGGCAACCACCAGCGCCCACTGGATTGCCCATCCGGGCTTCGCCCAAGCGCTGACGCATTACCTGGAGCGCGAAGACCAGGGCATGCGCGGCTATCTGCAGGATCTGGAACAGCACACGCCGTTCCGCGAGACCGTAGGCGATTGAACCCCGGCAACTGAACCCGTCTCAGTCGGCAACGCCCAACTCGGCATTGCTCAGCAAGGCCTCGACGTTCATCACAATCAGGGTGCGCTCGCCAATTTTGACCAGGCCGCGAATAAAACGGGCATCGACCCGGGTATCAAACTGGGGTGCCGGCTTGATTGATTCCGACTGGATCGTCAGGACGTCGGCCACCGAATCCACCACCGCGCCAACCACCGTACCCAGAATGTTGAGAATGATGACCACAGTGAAATCGTTGTATTGCACCGTGCTGATGCCGAGCTTCAAACGCAAATCCGCAATCGGCACAATAACGCCCCGCAAATTGATCACGCCCTTGATGAAATCGGGCGAATTCACCATGCGCGTCGGCTCTTCGTAAGAACGGATTTCCTGCACTTTCAGAATATCAATCGCATATTCCTCAGAACCTAAGCGCAGTGTCAGGTATTGCGAGGACTGGTCGGCAGACGGACCAGGCGTTGACGAAAGTATTTTGGGGGCGTCCATGCAGTTACTCCTTGACGGCGTTGGCTCCAACGGCGGCCGTTGCGCAGAGTCATCATACACGGGGGCATGCCCTGCCTGCGCAGGCAGAGGCAGCAGCAAGCGCGCCAGTGCGCGCCTGCATCAGGGCCGCATCAGGCCAGCGATTTGTTGTAGTTGTTGATACCGTCAACAATTTCCTGACGCGCCGCTTCCGGGCCTTCCCAACCCAGAATTTTCACCCACTTGCCTTCTTCCAGATCCTTGTAGTGCTCGAAGAAATGGGCAATCGTCTTCAGGCGCAGGGGCTGCAGGTCTTCCGGCTTTTCCCAACGGCTGTACAGCGACAAAATCTTGTTGACAGGCACGGCCAGGACTTTTCCGTCCATGCCGGCTTCGTCTTCCATCTTCAGGATACCGATGGCACGGCAGGTCACCACCACGCCCGGAATCAGCGGCACCGGCGTAATCACCAGCACATCCACCGGATCGCCGTCACCGGAAATCGTCTTCGGCACATAGCCATAGTTGGTCGGATAGTGCATCGCTGTGCTCATGAAGCGATCCACAAAAATAGCGCCCGAAGCCTTGTCCACTTCGTACTTCACCGGGTCCGCATTCATCGGGATTTCGATGATGACATTGAACGCGTCGGGAACATTTTTGCCAGGGCTAACGTTGTCTAGAGACATGAATCAAATCTTTCCAGTGAAAAAATCAATATAGGAACGGGTCACCCTTGATTCTGCCGCACTTCCCTTACGCAAGACTTCCAGCACAAAGCGCGCCCAATGCTTTGCTAAAGATCAACAAAAATCGGGATAAACCCTGCTTTTTCCACCAAGGCCCCAAGCCGGACTTAGCGCTGACATTTTTTCACGTTACATTCCGCCCGTTGGCCAATCTTCTCCAAAGGCACCTTTGCGGTGCGGAGCAATGAGGAAGCAACGCAGCGGGACAGCGCTTGCGTTGCCCCTTTTTTGCGAAACAACAAGGAGAACTTCTTATGACGGGCAACTCGGCGCTGGTACTGGCGCTCGTATGCAGCTTGATTGCCGTGGCTTACGGCATTTGGGCACGCAGTTGGATTCTTTCCCAAGATGCAGGCAATGCACGAATGCAGGAAATTGCTGCCGCCATTCAAACCGGCGCAGCGGCTTACCTGGCACGGCAATACAAAACCATCGCTGTCGTTGGCGTGGTACTGGCGATTTTGATCGCCTTGTTCCTGGACGGTCTTAGCGCGGTCGGCTTCGTCGTCGGCGCGGTGCTGTCCGGTGCCTGCGGCTTTATCGGCATGAACGTCTCGGTGCGCGCCAACGTGCGTACCGCCCAGGCTGCCACCAAAGGCATTGGCCCGGCGCTGGACGTGGCCTTCCGGGGCGGCGCCATCACCGGCATGCTGGTGGTCGGACTCGGCCTGCTTGGCGTCACCGCCTTTTACTGGTTCCTGGTCCCGGACGGTCTGGCCACTCCGGCCAAACTCAATCCGCTGATCGGCTTTGCTTTCGGCTCCTCGCTGATTTCCATCTTTGCGCGCGTGGGCGGCGGCATCTTCACCAAGGGCGCTGACGTTGGCGCCGACTTGGTTGGCAAGGTCGAAGCCGGCATCCCGGAAGACGATCCACGCAACCCGGCCGTGATCGCCGATAACGTTGGTGACAACGTGGGCGACTGCGCCGGTATGGCTGCCGACCTGTTTGAGACCTACGCCGTGACGCTGATTGCGACCATGGTGCTGGGCGTGCTCTTGCTCGGCGCCAGCAGCGCCAATGCGGTGCTGTACCCGCTCAGCCTGGGCGCGGTTTCCATCGTTGCTTCCATCATCGGGTGCTTCTTTGTCAAGGCCTCGCCGGGCATGAAAAATGTGATGCCGGCGTTGTACAAAGGTCTGGCGGTGGCAGGTGGTCTGTCGCTGGTGGCGTTTTACTTCGTCACACAAAGCCTGTTCCCAACCGCCATCACGCTCGCCGACGGACACGTTATCGGTGCCGGCAGCCTGTTCACGTCCTGCGCCGTCGGCCTGATCCTGACTGGTGCGCTGGTCTGGGTCACCGAGTACTACACCGGCACCCAGTACGCTCCGGTGCGCCACATTGCGCAAGCATCGACCACCGGCCACGGCACCAACATCATTGCCGGTCTGGGTGTGTCCATGCGCTCCACCGCCTGGCCGGTGATTTTTGTCTGCATCGCGATCTACACCGCCTTTGCGCAAGCCGGCCTGTACGGCATTGCCATCGCCGCCACCTCCATGCTGAGCATGGCCGGCATCGTGGTGGCGCTGGACGCCTACGGCCCGATCACCGACAACGCCGGTGGTATTGCCGAAATGGCCGAATTGCCAGCCAGCGTGCGTGACATCACCGACCCGCTGGATGCCGTGGGCAACACCACCAAGGCCGTGACCAAAGGTTATGCCATCGGCTCTGCCGGTCTGGCTGCGCTGGTGCTGTTTGCCGACTACACCCACAAGCTGGAAAGCTATGGACAGCACATCACCTTCGATCTGAGCAATCCGATGGTCATCATCGGCCTGTTCATTGGCGGCCTGATTCCCTACCTGTTCGGCGCCATGGCAATGGAAGCTGTCGGCCGTGCTGCTGGCGCGGTGGTGGTGGAAGTGCGACGCCAGTTCAGCACCATCAAGGGCATCATGGACGGCAGCGGCAAACCGGAGTACGACACTGCGGTGGACATGCTGACCAGCGCTGCCATCAAGGAAATGATGATCCCCAGCCTGCTGCCCGTGGTGGTGCCGATTATTGTCGGCCTGGCACTCGGCCCTGCCGCCCTGGGCGGACTGCTGATGGGCACCATCGTGACCGGTCTGTTCGTGGCAATCTCCATGTGTACCGGCGGCGGCGCCTGGGACAACGCCAAGAAATACATCGAAGACGGCAACTTTGGCGGCAAGGGTTCTGAAACCCACAAGGCGGCAGTGACCGGTGACACCGTCGGCGACCCCTATAAGGACACCGCCGGTCCGGCCATCAACCCGCTCATCAAGATCATCAACATCGTGGCGCTGCTGATTGTGCCGCTGATGATGAAACTGCACGGCGGTTAATTCTTCACACCTAGGAAAAGCCCGCTGACGTGGGCTTTTACCAGGCACAGCCCGCTTCGGCGGGCTTTTTCATGCCTGCTACAAGGCGCGCTGTAAAGTTGTTGTAATAAAGTCGCGGCCTGATCGACTAGGATGTGAGCCAACAAGAAAAAATCTGAAGCCCGCCGTGAAAATACTCGTTGTCGATGACCATGCCCTGGTTCGTGAGGGCCTGCGCCAGGTGCTCAAAGGACTGGACGAACAGATTGAAGTGCTGCAAGCCGGCACCTGCGAGCAGGCGTTTGCGCACGCCCGCAACCACAGTGACATCGATCTGGTCCTGCTCGACTACCACTTGCCCGACCAAAACGGTCTGGATGCGCTGGCGGTGTTTGGCGAACGCCATCCCGAATTGCCGGTGATCCTGCTGTCCGGCTCGGCCAATATCGAAATCATGCGCCAGGTACTGCAGGCCGGCGCCGCCGGCTTCGTTACCAAGTCCAGTCTCAGCGATGAACTGCTGCAGGCGGTGCGCAGCGTGCTCAATGGGGACGTCCATCTGCCACAGGAACTCCAGCAGGCCAGCGCCACACCCGGCGACGGCAGCCAGGGTCCGCGCACTGCGCTGACGCAGCGCCAGGAGCTGGTGCTCAAATGCCTGCTCGACGGCAAATCCAACCGCGACATTGCCGAGCAACTGTTTCTGTCGGAAGAAACCGTCAAGTCGCATGTGGCTGCCATCCTGCGCCACTTTGACGTACAAAACCGAACCCAGGCCGTGGTCGCGGCGGCACGCATCGGCTACCGCCCGCTGACCGCCAAGTAGCCACGCCAGCATCGCAGGCATAGCGATGGGCCCGCATGCGTGGACAATAGCGCATGGCTGAAAATTCGCTGAAACGCATCATCCCGCTGGCAGACCAGCGCCCTACCGCACTGGCTGTGCCCGCTGCCGCACTGGCGCCGTCCAGCCGCATCCACCCCAGCGGATTGCTAAGCGACACGCGCCAGCGCCCGCTGCGTGACCTGCGCATCAGCGTGACCGACCGTTGCAACTTCCGCTGCAGCTACTGCATGCCCAAGGAAGTGTTCCACAAGGACTACCCCTACCTGCCGCACGCGGCCCTGCTGTCGTTCGAAGAAATCACCCGCCTGACGCAGCAATTTGTTGCCCATGGCGTGCAGAAAATCCGCCTGACCGGCGGCGAGCCGCTGCTGCGCCGAAACCTTGAAATCCTGATCCAACAACTGGCGGCCTTGCGCACCCCCGACGGTCGGCCACTCGACCTGACCCTCACCACCAACGGCGCCCTGCTCGAACGCAAGGCCCAGGCCCTGAAAGACGCCGGTCTGCGCCGCCTCACCATCAGCCTGGACAGCCTCAGTGACACGGTGTTTCGGGCCATGAACGATGTCGACTTCCCGGTGCAGGAAGTGCTGGCCGGCATTGCTGCCGCGCAACGCGTGGGCTTTAGCGCCATCAAGATCAATATGGTGGTCAAGCGTGGCGTCAATGACGACCAGATAGTCGCCATGGCGCGGCATTTTCGCGGCAGTGGCCTGGTGCTGCGCTTTATCGAATACATGGATGTCGGCAGTTCCAATGGCTGGCGCATGGACGACGTGCTGCCCTCGTCCGAACTGATCGCCCGCCTGCAGGCCGAGATGCCGCTGCTGCGCCTGCCCAGCAACAGCCCGGGTGAAACCGCACAGCGCTGGGGCTATGCCACAGCCGACGGCCGGCACGACCCGCAGGCCGGCGAAATCGGCGTTATCAGCAGCGTCACCCAGGCTTTCTGTGGCGACTGCAACCGGGCCCGGCTGTCCACCGAAGGCCAGCTTTACCTGTGCCTGTTCGCCCAGCAGGGCCACGACCTGCGCAGCTTGCTGCGCGGCGGCGCCAGCGATGCCGACCTGGCTTCAGCGATTGGCCACATCTGGGGCGCCCGCGACGACCATTATTCAGAACTGCGCAGCGCCCTGCGCGCGGCCGACGCACCAGCGCGCGCGCGCCCGGAAATGAGCTACATCGGCGGCTGAGGCATGAACACATCTTCCATCCCGGCAAGCCGGGTCTGGGCCGTAGTGCTGGCCGGTGGCCGGGCATCGCGCATGGGTGGTGCCGACAAGGGCCTGCAGACCTTGCACGGTGCAACACTGGCGGCCATTGCGGTGCGCCGCCTGCGCGAACAACGCGGCGGCAGCCCCGGGCAGATCGCCATCAGCGCCAACCGCAACCAGGCCCGCTACGCCGCCTTGCAGGTGCCGGTATGGGGCGACACGGTGCCCGACTTTGCCGGTCCACTGGCCGGCATGCTGAGCGCCTTGCAGCAGTGCCAGCAGCAGGCCGACTACCTGCTCACCGTGCCCTGTGACTCACCACGCTTTCCCCTGGATCTGCTGCAGCGGCTGGGCCATGCGCTGACCACCGCCCACGCCGACATCGCCATGGCGCAGGCGCCGGACACGGAAGCCGACGGCACACCAGTGCTGCGACGCCAGCCGGTGTTCTGCCTGCTGCGCAGCCAGCTGGCCGCAGACCTGGCGGCGTTTCTGCAATCCGGCGGCCGCAAGATTGGCGCCTGGACACAAACCCATGCCACGGTGCTGGTGCCTTTTGACGCTGTTGGCGACGACCCGCAGGCCTTCGCCAACGCCAACACCCTGGACGAATTACACCGACTGGAAACCCCATGAAAACCCTGGACCAAGTAGCCGCCCAACTCGAAGGCTATGACCCGCAAGCCTTGCGCGCAGACACGGCCCTGGCCTTCCTGCAAGCCCTGGTCAGTCCGGTGCGCGATTGCGAGACCGTGCCGCTGCGGGAAGCCCTGGGCCGGGTGCTGGCATACGACCTGATTTCGCCGATCGATGTGCCGGCCCATGACAACTCGGCAATGGACGGCTATGCCTTCGATGGCGCGCTGCTGGAAAACCGCAGCGCCAGCCTGCGCTTGCGGGTCGTCGCCACAGCGCTGGCCGGCTCGGCCTGGCACGGGCAGCTCGGCCCAGAAGACTGCGTCCGGATCATGACCGGTGCCGTCATGCCGACCGGACTCGATACCGTGGTGCCGCAGGAAATGGTGCAGGCCGAAGGCGAATACATCACCCTGTCGCCGACTGCGCTGCGGCGTGGCGACAACCGCCGCTTCCAGGGCGAAGACCTGCGCCGCGATACGCCAGCACTGCTGGCCGGCGCACGCATCGGCCCCGCCGCCCTGGGCCTGCTGGCAAGTCTGGGCCTGCCCAGCGTCAGCGTGCGACGCAAATTGCGCGTGGCCTTCTTTTCCACCGGCGACGAAATTCTCAGCCTGGGCGAAGCAGCGCGCGAAGGCGCGGTCTACGACAGCAACCGCTACACCCTGCTTGGGTTGCTCACGCGTCTGGGCGTGGAACTGCTGGACATGGGCGTCGTAGCCGACGACCCACAGGCACTGGAAGCCGCGTTTCAGGCGGCGGCGCAGCAAGCCGACGCCGTCATCACCAGCGGCGGTGTCAGCGTTGGCGAAGCCGACCACACCAAAGCCACCATGCGCAAAATGGCCGGCGGATCGTCCGGCATCGCATTCTGGAAAATTGCCATGCGCCCGGGGCGTCCAATGGCCGTCGGACGCCTGGGCAATGCAGTGTTGTTTGGCCTGCCCGGCAACCCGGTGGCGGTGATGGTCACCTTCCTGGCCTTTGTCCGCCCGGCGCTGCTGCAAATGATGGGCTGCAGCCGCTGTGCCACGCCGCTGCTCAAGGCGCGCAGCGTGCAGGCGATCCGCAAAAAGCCCGGGCGCACCGAATACCAGCGCGCCATCGTTGACAGCGCGCCGGACGGCAGCTTGCAGGTGCGCATTACCGGGCAGCAGGGCTCGGGCGTGCTGAGCTCCATGGTGCAGGCCAATGGCCTGCTGGTACTGCGCCACGACCAGGGCGACATTGCCGCTGGCGCCGAGGTCGATGTGCAGATGTTTGAAGGTGTGATTTAGCCGCGCCGCGCCGCGGTCACCATTTCGACGCCACGATTGGCCAGCCCGTCGGCACGCTCGTTCCCAGGGTCGCCGGCGTGGCCTTTCACCCAGCACCAGGTAATGCGGTGGCCGGAGGTGGCCACCAGCGCATCCAGTTGCTGCCATAGATCCACATTTTTCACCGGCTGTTTGGCCGCCGTCTTCCAGCCTTTGGCCTTCCAGCCGGCCAGCCACTCGGTGATGCCTTTTAAAACATACTGGCTGTCCAGATGCAAGGCCACCTCACAGGGCCGCGTGAGTGCGCCCAAAGCCTGAATCACCGCCATCATTTCCATGCGGTTGTTGGTCGTACCCAGCTCGCCGCCACACATCTCTTTTTCGGTACCGTCCTCCGCGCGCAACAGCACACCCCAGCCACCCGGGCCGGGGTTGCCTTTGCAGGCGCCATCGGTATAAATCACAACCTGCGTCAATCCTTGTTCTCCCAAATCGAATAACCACTGCTGTGGTGGGTCAGTGAAACCGACTGGCCGGCCCGCACCGGTTTGGCCTTCCAGGCCGGCCCCAGCAGGCGCATGCCGCGCACCCGCTTTACCGCCACCATGAAGTAGGCGGCGCCAAAAATCGGCCACCAGCGCGCGCCGACACGGTCCATCCAGTCCAGCCGCTGCATCCAGTGCTCACTGTGCAGCCCCGGACGGTAACAGCCAAAATCGTGCAGCTCGACCTCAAAGCTCAATAAATGCAACCAATCCCGCAAACGCCAGGAAGCAATGAACTCGCCACTGTCCGGCAAAAACTGGCGCGCCAGGCCAAAGCGCTGGTAAAGGCGGCTGCGCCGCTGCTGCAAGCCCCACAGGCTGGCCGGATTCAAACCGGCAATCACCAGCCGGCCCTCGGGCACCAAGACCCGCTCCACTTCACGCAGTGTGGCATGGGGGTCCTGGCTGAACTCCAGCGTGTGTGGCAGCACCACCAGATCAAGACTGCTGGCGGGAAACGGCAAAGCGGAAAAATCGGTGTACAAGGCCAACGCGCGCAGCCCCGGCTGCAAATCGGCATCCGGCGCCAGCGGGTTCAGTGCCAGCCACTGGTGCGGCATACGATTGCAACGCAAGCCATCCACCGCCGCCAGACCCAGCTGGATCGCGTGGTAACCAAATATATCGGCCACCGCCGCATCCAACTGGGCGCTTTCCCACGCCAGCAGGTAGCGCCCGGCGGGTGTCTGAAACCATTCCTGCAAACCTATAATCGACGCGCTCATGAAGTTAATACCGCTGCCCGCATTGAATGACAACTACATCTGGATGCTGCACGATGGGCAGCAGGCTATGGTGGTTGACCCTGGTGATGCCCAGCCGGTGCTGGCGGCCCTGCAACGCGAAGGCCTGCAACTGCAGAGCATTTTAGTCACGCATCACCATGGCGACCACACCGCCGGTATCGAACCCCTGCGTAAAGCTACCGCAGCACCGGTGTATGGCCCCGCCACCGAAGCCATTCCTGGCCCGCTGACGGGCTTGGCAGACGGCGACCAGGTAAGCCTGCTCGGAGTGGTCTTTAGCGTTCTGCTGCTGCCCGGACATACCGCCGGTCACATCGCTTTTTATGCCGACGACATCGATGGTGCGCCGCTGCTGTTTTGCGGCGACACGCTGTTCAGTGGCGGCTGCGGGCGGCTGTTTGAAGGCACGCCAGCGCAAATGCTGGCCTCGCTTGACCGGCTGGCGGCGCTACCCGCCGCAACGCGGGTATGCTGCACCCACGAATACACCTTGAGCAATCTGAAATTTGCCCTGGAAATCGAGCCCGACAACGCCGCCTTGCGGCAGTACCATGCACGTTGCCTGGAGCTGCGTGCACGCGGCCTGCCGACACTGCCCGCAGCGCTCGGCCTGGAACTGCAAATCAATCCGTTTTTGCGCAGCCGCGTCCCTGCAGTGATTGCCGCGGCACAGCGCCATGATGCGACTTTGACAAATCAATCCGGCGCATTTGCCTGTTTGCGCCAATGGAAGAATGGTTACCAATGAATTTTCTCAAGATCGCAGCCGTGCTCTGCCTGCTCTGGCTGAGCGGCTGCGCCAATGTGCCGCCGGGCCCGGCACAAGCCATCGACAGTGACGAAAACGCACTGCAGCTGGCGCCCAGCCGGGAACTGAAACCGGCAGCCAACACCGTGCCAGCAAGCAGTCGCAGCAACCGGTCCGCCGCGGCGCCGACGCCGGCCCTGGTCCGTGCCCCCGACGTTGGTCACTTCGCACTCGACAGCGAACTGCCCAGCTCACGCGCCATTGCTTCGCTGTCGGCGCCGAAAGACCTGTGGGAACGCATCCGCCGCGGCTATGCCATGCCGGACCTGGACAACGACCTGGTGCACGACCGCGAACAGTGGTACGCCGCGCGCCCGGATTACATCCTGCGCATGACCGAACGCTCGCGCAAGTACCTGTTCCACATCGTCGAAGAACTCGAATTGCGCGGCATGCCAACCGAACTGGCCTTGCTGCCCTTTGTCGAAAGTGCCTTCAACCCACAGGCCGTGTCGGTGGCCAAGGCCGCAGGCATGTGGCAATTCATGCCCGCTACCGGCCGCACCTACGAACTCAAACAAAATGTATTCCGCGACGACCGGCGCGACGTGCTGGCCTCGACACGGGCCGCACTGGGCTATCTGCAACGGCTCTATGCCATGTTCGGCGACTGGCAGCTGGCACTGGCGGCCTACAACTGGGGCGAAGGCAGCGTTGGCAAGGCCATTGCAAAGAACCAGCGCAGCGGACTCAACACTGGCTACCTGGACCTGAGCATGCCGATGGAAACGCGCCTGTATGTGCCCAAGCTGCAGGCCATAAAAAACATCGTGTCCGACCCGGAGCGCTTCAACTCCAGCCTGCCGCTGATAGAAAACCACCCTTACTTCCAGAGCGTCACCATCCGGCGCGACATCGACGTGTCGCTGGCCGCGAAGCTGGCCGAAGTCAGCCTGGACGACTTCAAAGCCTTGAACCCCTCGGTCAACAAACCGGTGATTCTGGCCGCTGGCACCTCACAAATTTTGCTGCCCTGGGACAACGCCGAAACATTTCAAAGCAATCTGGAATCCTACGCCGGCGGTCGCCTGGCCAGCTGGACGGTGTGGGTGGCGCCAAGCACCATGCGTGCCGCCGATGCAGCCAAGAAAGTGGGCATGGGCGAAGCCGAATTCCGCAGCATCAACAATATTCCGCCGCGCATGCTGATTCGGCCCGGCTCGGCGCTGTTGGTACCGCGCTCTGCGCACACCGAACAGGACGTGACCAGCAAGGTGGCCGACAACGGTCAGGTGTCGCTGGCGCCAGAAATTGTGCTGCGCAAAACCCTGGTGCGCGCTGGCAAGGGCGCCACGGTGGCGAACATTGCACAGAAGTACAAAGTCTCGGTGGCCAACGTCGCCCAATGGAACAATGTGCGCCCGAACGCCAGCTTCAAGCCGAAGCAGCAGGTGGTGCTGTTCCTGCCACAGGCGCCAGTGCGGGCGCGCCCGGCTGCGGCAACGCGCAAGCGCGCCAAGAAGCGCTGATCAGCGATAGCCGATAAACAGGATTCCCAGATTGACGGCAAACGCCAGCGCCCAGATGACGCTGCGCAGCGCCGCCATGTCGGCGATGTACATCATGATGTAGACCATGCGCAGCACCACAAACAGGAACGCCAGAATATCCAGCCGGCCCTGGTGCGCGCCCAGCTGGTGGGCAATGATCACGGCCCCAATGAACAGCGGCAAGGCCTCAAAACTGTTGGCCTGCGCGGCGTTGGCGCGGGCACGCCAGTCGGTCTGGCGCGACAGCCAAACGCGCGGGTTGGCATTGTCATAACCGCCCTGTTCACGCGACTTGCCAAACATGCCCGACTTGGCAATGCCCGCGCAAGCAATCGGCAGCAGCGCCGCCACCAATACACACCAGTATGCAAGCGTGAAGTGAACATATTGCATGAAGCCTCAACCTTTCAAATATTGGATGGTAGGAGGAACTAACGCCGATCCACCAAGGCGTGGGCGATAGTACCCAGATCGACATATTCCAGTTCACTGCCGACCGGCACGCCACGCGCCAATCGGGTCGGATGCAGACCGCGCGCTTTCAGCCCTTCGCTGATAACGTAGGCCGTGGCTTCGCCTTCGGCGGTGAAATTGGTCGCCAGGATGACTTCGTGCACGATGCCGTCGCAGGCGCGTTCAAACAGTTTTTTCAGACCCAGCTCATTCGGACCAATACCGTCGAGCGGACTGAGCTTGCCCATCAGCACGAAATACAGGCCGCGGTAGGCACCGGTACGCTCCATCGCTGCCTGGTCGGCAGGCGTCTCGACCACGCACAATTGGGTCTGGTCGCGGCGCTCGTCGCGGCAGGTAGCGCACAGAGTGTGTTCGGTAAACGTGTGGCAATGTTCGCAGTGCTGGGTTTGCTTGGCCGCAGCCAGCAAGGCCTGGGCCAGGTGCTGGGCACCGACCCGGTCATGTTGCAACAAATGAAACGCCATGCGCTGCGCCGACTTGACCCCGACGCCGGGCAAGCGTTTGAGGGCCTGGATCAGCGCGTCCAGCGAATTGGCGTCAGACATGCAACAAGGCCTGGCGGGAAATCAGAACGGGAACTTCATGCCGCCCGGCAGACCCGGCATGCCGGCAGTGATTTTGCCCATTTTCTCGCTCGAGGTTTCTTCCGCCTTGCGCACTGCAGCGTTGAACGCGGCGGCAACCAGGTCTTCCAGCATGTCCTTGTCATCGGCCAGCAGGCTGGGGTCGATGCGGATGCGTTTGACTTCATGTTTGCAGGTCATGGTGACCTGCACCAGACCGGCGCCAGATTCGCCGGACACTTCGATATTGCCCAGTTCGTCCTGCGCCTTTTTCATGTTGTCCTGCATGGCCTGGGCTTGCTTCATCAGGCCGGCGAGTTGTCCTTTATTGAACATGGGGTTCCTTCAATGGGGTTAACAAATGAGAAAAAGCTGCCGCCAACGCTAGAGCGGCTTGATTGATCCGGGCACGATTTTCGCGCCAAAGTCGCGCATCAATTCCTGCACGAACGGATCGTCAAAAATAATTTTTTCAGCAGCCAACTGCTTTTGTGCTGCAGCTGCCGCATTGCGCCGGCCCGGAGAGTCGGTCACGCGACCGACTTCCACCACCAGCCGCACCTGTACTTGGAGGGTGCTCAAGGCCTGGGTCAAACGGTCACGCGAACCGGGTTGGTTCAGGCTTTCGCGCTCCACCCGCAAAATCCATTGGTCAGTGTCACGCGCCACCAGCTGCGATTGCAGCGCCAGCTCGCGCACCATGGCGGTGATGGATTCATTCGCAATCAGCTGCTGCACGGTGGCGTGCCAGAAATCACCCTCGGCGGTGCGCACCAGGGTTGGCGCCGCCTGCGCCATATCGGCGCGCGACTCGGTCTGCTGGCGCACCGGCACTGCCAGCAAGCGCTCATTCGGCTGAGCCACGCTGGTCGGCGCCGGCGGCGGCGCAGCGCTGTCGCGCACGGGCAAAACCTGTCCGACCGGGGCGGCAAGGGGACGCGGTGGCACTCTTGGGGCCGCAACCGGTGCGGCCTCAGACACAGACACCGCATGTGCTGGTGCTGGTGCTGGTGCTGGTGCTGGTGCTGGTGCTGGTGCTGGAGCCGGCGATGGTGCCGGCGATGGTGCCAGGGCAGAAGCGTCTGCCACGGCGGTCACTGGCGCCGGTACCGGCGCTGCTGCAATGGGCGCGGTCACTGGAACAGGAGTGGCCGCCGGTGGCAGCGGCACCACGGGTGCCGGAGTTTCAGCTTTCGCTAGAGTTTTTTTTTCAGCCTGCGGCTTGAACGCCAGCAATCGCAGCAACACCATGGTCAGCGCCGCGTACTCGTCAGGCGCCAGGCCAAGTTCGCTGCGCCCGTGCAGGCAAATGCTGTACAACAACTGGGTTTCGTCGCTGGGCATCAGGGCGGCCAGCCGCGCCGTGGCCTGGGCGTCAGGGTCGAGTTCATCGACCGCCTCGGCACCGACCGCCTGCAGCACCGCCATGCGTTGCAAAATGGTGGCCATTTCTTCCAGGGTGGACGCCGCGCTCAAACCGTTCAGGCGCAAGGCTTCGCTGGTCTGCACCACCGACTTGCCGTCACCGGCCGCCAGTGCCTCGATCAGGCCAAACACATAACTGCGATCCACGCTGCCCAGCATCTGGCGCACGCTGGCTTCCTGCAACTGGCCGGAACCAAAGGCAATTGCCTGATCGCACAGGCTCAGGGCGTCACGCATGGAACCGCGCGCGGCGCGGGCCAGCAAACGCAAGGCCTGCGCCTCGGCGGGAACCTGCTCCACTTCCAGCACTTTTTGCAAATGTTCCAGAATGGTTTGCCCATCCATAGGCCGCAGATTGAATTGCAGGCAGCGCGACAGCACGGTCACCGGCACTTTTTGCGGGTCGGTGGTGGCCAGCACAAATTTCAGGTACTCGGGCGGCTCTTCCAGCGTCTTCAACATGGCGTTGAAAGCGGTGTTGGTCAGCATGTGCACTTCGTCGATCATGAAGACCTTGAAGCGCCCCTGCACCGGTTTGTAGACTGCCTGTTCGAGCAGGGCCTGGACTTCGTCGACACCGCGATTGGAGGCGGCATCGAGTTCGGTGTAATCCACAAAACGGCCGCTGTCGATATCGGTACAGGCCTGGCAAACGCCACACGGCGTGGCAGTAATACCGCCCTGCCCGTCGAGCCCCTGGCAGTTCAGCGACTTGGCCAGAATGCGCGACACCGTGGTCTTGCCCACGCCACGCGTACCGGTAAACAGGTATGCGTGGTGCAGACGCTGGGTGGTCAGGGCATTGGTCAAGGCCTGCACCACGTGGTCCTGCCCCACCATTTCCGTGAAATTGCGGGGCCGGTACTTGCGAGCGAGCACGAGATAAGACATGCCGGGATTCTACGGTGTCAGCCTACGGTGTCGGCCCAATGCAGAAATGTCACCCGAACGAGAAGCCGCAGTGGCGGCGAAACCGTTACAATCGCTGCTGACGGGCCTTCCCGCATGGTAAAGCGGCCAACCGAGTCAGGTGGGGAACCAAGCAGCTCTAACTGTAGAGCCAGTGCCGGGGTCAAGGCTCGTCAACCTCATTTTGGAATGCAAACCGAATCAACAGCTTAGGGCCAGTGGCGGTCCTCCGCTTGAAGTTTGTATCACCCTGCTGTGACCCCCAAGCAACTTGGGTAAAGCACCAAGTCACGGCGCACCGGCCCCTTCCAACGTAGCCACCCGTTCTTCGTTCTGCCCAATGCAGGCAGCACTGCGCCCTGCCCCGTTGCAAGGCCGCGCCAAGCCACCACCACATACAAAACCTGCGCCTTTGGCACGGCGAAAGCTTGAACGCCAACGGAGCACCAGTGAAAGTCCGGCGGCGCTTCTTGATGCGGGTTCCGCCGTGCCAGAACAACTGGCGCCTCATCGCAAAGGTTATAAGCGCTCACATTCGTGACAAAAACGTCTTTATTAGCTTTTATGTGAGCGATTAACAAGCAAGTTGATTGACGAAATTGCTGCTGTAGTTGAGTCGATGACCACCTGCAAAACCATGGTTTTCTCCACGTCGCGCATGGCCAGTGGTGCCTGATGCCATTGTCGAACGGACCAGTTATTTCAGGCGCGAATATGGCCAAGGGCTGGAAAAAACCTGCCAAGCCGGGAGCCAGCCCCTCTAAAATATGCCAAGCCATGCGAATAACTTGGCATCTTGCGCGAAGCAACTAGTGCTTCCTGCGCATTGTCGTTGGCGATAGATAAATAAAACGTCGTTGTGAAACACTCTATAAACGCCGAAGGCACCTGCCTTTTGTCCGCGCTTCCGGCAGGCGCTGCGCAGCGGCGCCTGGTCCAGGTCGTAATGACCGCGACGGTACTGTTCTTTGTGCTTGCGCTTCCTTTTGCGCGCGCGCCCTTGGTCCGGGTCGCTGCCTTCATACCCATCTATGAATCAGCCTCGGCATTGAACGATCTGATCACCGCGGTACTGCTCATCGGACAGTTCCACGTCAGTCGTTCCAAATCCATTCTTGCGCTGATAGCCGGCTACACCTTCACGTGGATGATGACGTCCCTGCACGCGTTGAGCTTTCCCGGCCTGTTCGCCGAACATGGGTTGATTGGCGGCAATGCACAAACCACTGCGTGGCTGTACATGTTCTGGCATGCGGGGTTCCCGATGAGCGTCATTGCCTATACGCGACTCGAAGGTGATATTCGCGGTAGCGCACGCCGCAACCTGTTAATCGCCTTTTTGGGGGTAGCGCTGGCAGCCGGACTATTCGGCACGTTGGCCGTCTGGCAAGGCTTCATACCCTTGCCTGCGCTCATGGTGGAAGACCACTACACGCCGTCCATGCTTGGCGTGGTATCGACAATTTGGCTGCTAAGCCTGATGGGGCTGGCGGCGCTTTGGCAAAAGCGCCCACGCTCGATACTGGACCTTTGGCTGATGGCGGTGTTGTGCGCCTGGCTGTGCGATGTCGCCTTGTCAGCGGTGCTCAATGGGGGACGTTTTGACCTCGGGTTTTACGCTGGCCGCATTTATGGCTTGCTGTCAGCAAGCTTCGTGCTGCTCGTGCTATTGGTTGAAAATGGCTGGCTCTACGCGCGTTTGCTGGATGCCACCGCAGAACTGCGCCTTTTGATGACTGCCGACGCATTGACCGGAATTGCCAACCGCCGTGCCTTCGACGAATCCCTGGAGCGGGAATGGCGGCGTGCGGCCCGTACCCAGGCGCCACTGTCACTGTTGATGATTGACGTCGACCACTTCAAGAATTTCAACGATTGCTATGGCCACGTCCTTGGCGACGAATGCCTGCGCAAAGTGGCAGGTGTACTGGCACGCTCGGCGAAACGTGGTGGCGAAGTTGCTGCGCGCTATGGAGGTGAGGAATTTGCAGTGCTGCTACCGGACACTGACGCGCCCGCGGCCACCAACATTGGCCAAAACATCTGTGACGCGGTGCAGGCCTTGGCGATACCACACGCCCAATCGATTACCGGCCCTTGCGTTACGGTGAGTATCGGCGTGGCATGCATATATCCGAATAAGGAATTGCAGAATGGCATCGAAGCGAGCAGCGTGAAATTGGTGGAACTCGCCGACCATGCACTGTATAAAGCGAAAGCCGATGGGCGAAACCGGCTACATGGGCCTGGCATGTAAGGCGATGTCTGCCATTGCGGGGATTTTCCCGTAACACCGTTAGCGCGTGGCACAGCCACTATTATTCGCAGTCACGCCCTCAACGCCGAATCACCATAAAGACTATGCGCTGCAACACTTGCAAAACATTTTGCTCGACATGGCTCACCCGAACCGCGGTGCTGCTGGTGTTGGGGGCCAGCCTGGCGACTGCCACGCTGGCCATGTCGATACGTGAATTGCGCACACTGGAAAAATCCGGCAAGCAGGGTGATGCCTACGCGAGCTATTACCTGGTCGGCGTCATGGAAGGTTCCGTCGAGTCACTTGCGCAAAGTGTCCGCAATGGCGCCGCGCCCATCGTCTGCCTCAATGGTCGCCGTCTGGAGCCGCAAAACGCACGCAGCCTGTATGCCACCGAACTCCAGCGCAACGCAGATTTGTACGAAGCTGACATGCCGGTGCAACTGGTACTGGTGAATGCACTGGCGACCGTCTATGCCTGTCCGCAATAGCCGCGCCCGGCGCCAACGCTGCCCCGCTGACCACACCGGCCCATCACAACTTCTTCAGGTTTTCTTTCGCCCTTTCATTGCCCAAGTCAGCGGCACGCTGGTACCAATGCCGCGCCAGGTCCTTGCTTTTCTCTAGCCCGCCAATGCCGGCTGCGTAGCACGCGCCCAAATTATTCATTGCCTGGCTGTCACCGAGGTCCGCGCCCTTGCGGTACCAACTGACGGCTTGCAACGCATCCTTCGGTACACCACCGCGTCCGGTCTGGTACATATAACCCAGGTTGGTCATTCCAAGGGCGGAGCCCTGGTCGGCCGCCTTTCGGTACCAATTGGCCGCTTGGACGTCGTCCTTGTCCAGCCCGCCACGCCCATTGCTGTACATATAGCCCAGGTTCAGCATGGCTTGGTTTACGCCAAGTTCCGCGCCCTTGCGGTACCACGCCACCGCTTGCACGTCGTCCTTGTCGAGTCCGCCCCGGCCATTGGCATACATCTGCCCGAGGTTGGACATCCCCAGGCCGTTCCCCAGTTCCGCAGACTTGCGGTGCCAGCTGAGCGCTTGGACTTCATCTTTGCCGAGTCCGCCCCTGCCTGCCGCATAAGCAGCTCCCAGGTTTGTCATGGCCTGGCCATCCCCCATGTCGGCGCCTTTGCGGTACCAAGCCACTGCCTGCACGTCGTCCCGTGGCAAACCACCGCGCCCGTTGGCATACATGACGCCAAGATTTCCCATGGCCGTTCCATTGCCTTGTTCTGCTGCGCGGCGGTACATCAGCACGGCTTGCGCGTCGTCTTTCGCCAGGCCACCACGTCCGATTTCGTATAGAAAGCCCAATCGCAGCATGGCGCCACTTTCACCAGCATCGGCGCCGTTTCGAAACAATTGCAGTGCTTGCTCTTCGTTTTTGGCAATGCCGGCCCGGCCCGCGGCATAGAGGTTGGCCAGATTAACCATCGCCATACCGTTGCCCGCATCTGCGGCACGGCGGATCAATTCGGCACCCCTGATTTCGTCCTTGCCCAAGCCGCCCAAACCATTCAAATACATAAATCCCAGCCCATTCAAGCCCAGCGGGCTACCGGCCTTGGCTGCATCGGTAAACCAGCGCAGTGCGTCGGCAGGACTTTTTGCCAGGCCACCCTGGCCGTTGAGGTACATCGAGCCCATCAGTCCCATTGCACTGGCATCCCCGGCGCGGGCGCGCTGTTGCACATCGGCTTCGACGCCGGGGCTCTTTGCCAGCAAGGCTTTGCGTAGCCAAAGCGCGGCTTTCGCTTCGTCTTTTGCGACCAGCTCACCATCCAGATAGGCCAGCCCAAGCTGCTTCAGTGCCGTGCTGTCACCAATCTGTGCGGCGTCGTTCAAGCGCCGCAGCGCCAGCGCATTGGCATTCAATTGGTCTTGTCGCTGCCGACTCGCCGATGCAAACTGCCCTGTTGGATAGTGCAGGTCATACACCTTGTAGGCCTCGATGGTGTCGGCCTTTGCTGCAGCCTCCCAGGCGCTTTCTTCCTGGTTGAGTCGCATCAACAACTGCTTGGCATCGACCGCGAAACTGCCTGAGGGATAGCGCTCCAGATAGGCCACAAGCTCTTTGCGGTCGCCATTTTTTGCGCTCTGCCACAACTGCTCTTCTTGCCGCTGCGCCAGTTCGGCAGCGCTGCCTGTGTGCTTTGCCCCGGCCTTGACACGCGCTATGGCCACCCGCGCCTGCCCGACATGCCGTCCCTTGGGGTACTGGCGCAAATACTCATTCAGACTGGCCAGGTCGGTGCTGTCCTTCACACTGTCCCAGGTGTCATCCTCAATCTGCTCGGCCGTTTTCGCGGGTGCAGCATAGGGTGCCGAAGCCTCTCCTGCCGGACTCGCCTGCAGCGCCGCAGGGGCAAAGAAATAGAAGTTCCCGCGCAAGTCATTCACCAACGACGGGCGTTGCTCGTGGTTCACTTTCTTGGCCACATCGTCCACGGTTTCCTTGACCGTCTCCAACGCCGTCCTGATCTCGACCCCGGGCTGTTGCAGCACCTGCGCCAGCTCATAGGTAAATAGCCCGTTGTCGGCCTTCACGCCAGGCACGCTGTCCAGAGCCTTCTGATTGCGCCCGGCCGACATGATGATTACCTGGCCGGTGGCCGGCTCAGGCGGTAGCAGTCCACGCGTGGTGCCAATGCTGCGGGTGCCTTGCTTCGGAAAAGGATTATCGCGACACGCGTCGATCACAAACATGGCAAAGCGGGCATCCTTGAGCGCGTCCTGCACATCGACCAGCGACACGCCGTCGCGCTGTACCTGCCCGTCGTTCTGGGCCTTGATATCTACCGGCAGCAGCAGCTGGTTTGACGCTATTTGCACGCCGTGCCCGGCGTAATAGAAAACCACCTCATCGCCCTTGTTGATGCGGCCCTTGAAGGTGTCTACCGCCGCCCAGAAACCGTCGCGGCCGACATCCAATACGGTGGTGACACTGAACCCGGCGCGCTTGAGCACACTGGCGAACAAGCGGGCGTCGTTACGCGCGTTGGTCAGCGGATCGACATTTTTGTAGGCGTCGTTGCCGATCACCAACGCCAGCCGCCTGGGACTGCTATCCAGTGCCAGCGCCGGCTGCAAGGCCGCCAGTACGGCACAGGCGAGCAGCAGTGCCAGAAAATGCCGTGGCCGCAGCCAGGAGCAGATGTGTCGCATTGCCTGGAGGTCCTCTCCTGTGGGTTCAAATAGGTGTGCCGCTAGGGACTTGGTGCCGTCTATTCGACACCGCGTCAGCCACATTATGAATCAGGGGTATAGCGCTCCTGCGCACGTGCGCAGTGCTGCCACCCAAGGGATGAATCCAGTCCTTGCTCGCCAAGCGCTACTGGCAGCTGCCCTGCGTGAAGAATGAAATAATCGCCGCATGAAAATATGCCTGCTTCTCCTATTCACCCTGTTCCTCGGTGGCAACAGCTGCGCTGCAGACTTGCTGGTCGGACAAGCAATGCCGGAAGTGCAGGCCAAACTGCTGGACAGCCCGGATACCTTTCGCATTTCGCAACAGCGCGGCAAAGTGCTGATTGTCAATTTTTGGGCCACATGGTGCGCACCTTGCAAGGCAGAGATGCCAACGCTTCAAGCGTATTTCGAGGCGCACAAAACCGAGGGCCTGGAAATCCTTGCCATCAGCATGGACGAAACGCGCGATCTACCAGCTGTCCGACAATGGGCGCAGCAATTCAGCTTCCTGGTGGCGCTCAAAGCGGATGCCGACTACAAGGCCCTGGGCCGCATCTGGCGCATGCCCACAACCTTTGTCATTGACCGGGACGGCATCCTGCGCAAGAACGGCCATGTCGGCGACGCAGAAATAAGCATGAGCGAACTCGAAGCACTCGTCACGCCACTGCTCAAGAAACGGTAGCTTGAAACACCAGCCTGGCACCCACAGAAACCCGGTCACTACCAGTCCTCGTGCACCTTTCACTATCCAACCCAGCACATGCCCCATGCTCAGTGACACCGAACGCCGAGAAATCCAGCAGGCCAGCGCCGCCGTACAGCGCCTGGCTGCGCTGCATCTGCAGCGCGCGCGCAGTCCGCAGTCGGTGATTGCCTTCATCGGCAATTTGCATCGTGGCGTCGATCAGGTGGTTCAGCAAGCGCAGCAAGCGGGCCAGGCTTTGGCCTGTGAATCCGGCTGCAGTGGCTGTTGTAGCGCGCGTGTCTACGCCAGCGAGCCAGAAATATTCCAGATCGCCGCGACATTGAAAACCCGTCCCTCCGCGCAATTTCAAGCCGTTCTGGGCCGGCTGCAGACGCATGCGGCGCTGGCCGCCCATTTGTCGACTGCCACGCACCGAAGCCCATGCCCCTTGCTGGAAAACCATTTATGTTCGGTCTACGCGGTTCGCCCGGCGGTATGCCGGAAAGCGCATTCGCTGGACCTTGCGGCGTGTCTAAGGCCGGGCGCCGCGATACCGCAGAATTTGAATATCCTGCTCCAGGCGGAAACGCTGATCGCCGGTACCGCCGCAGCCTACCAGCAAACCGGCCGGGCGGTGCGTGGACACGAATTGGGCCAGGCCGTGCTGCTGGCGCTGAACGACGCTTCCCTGCTGTCCCGGTGGCACGCCGGGGAAACCGTATTTCCAACCGCAGGCTAGGCGCCTGGCGCAGACACAGGAGATCCGCATGGAGTTGCTCATAGGACTGGGAATTGTCATCGTGGTTCTGGCAGTGGTACTGGCCACGCACAGCGACGCAGCGCCAGAACAGCTCAGCGACGCTGGCCTGGAGGCGCAGATCCACAGCATCCAGGGCCGGATCCAGCGCTTGCACGCACCACCCGGCCACCGCCCACGGTCACTGCAAAAAATCCAGCAGCTGCAGCGCTACCTGGCGCAGCTGCAGTCGGAGCAGCAACAACGCCAGGCGGCACAGCACAGCGCAACCTAAGGCAGCACCGAACCCGCAACACCACGCAATGCGCGTACCGCCCCCAGCCCGGCCTTGCGGCCGCTGGCAAAACAGGCTTGCAACAAATAGCCGCCGGTCGGCGCTTCCCAATCCAGCATTTCACCCGCGCAGAACACGCCCGGCAGTTGCTCCAGCATCAAGTCTCCCGTCAGCACCTCGAACAGCACACCGCCGGCGGTGCTGATCGCCTCATCCAACGGTCGCGCTGCCTGCAAGGTCAGCGGCAAGGCTTTGATGGCGGCCGCCAGCTGTGCCGGGTCGTTGCGCACCTCTGGCGCCAGCAACTCATGCAGCAAGGCACTCTTGATGCCGTCCAGGTGCAGGCGGCTCTTCAGATGGCTGCTCAGGGAACGCGAGCCACGCGGGTGGGCCACTTCCTGGCGCACTTTTTCCAGCGCCATGTCCGGCAACAGATCCAGATGAAAGGTGGCGCTGCCGTGGCGCAGGATATCGTCGCGCAACATCGGCGAGGCGGCATAAATCAGACTGCCCTCGACACCCGTTGCGGTGGCCACAAACTCACCCTTGCGGCGCCAAGCTGGCGCCCCCGGACGATCCAGTGCAATGGCGACCGACTTGAACGGCTGCCCGGCAAAGCCATCACGGAAAAATGGCGTCCAGCCGCCACGCACATCAAAACCGCAATTGCTCGGCAACAGCGGCGCCACCGCCACCCCTTTTTCCGCCAGCAAGGGGACCCAGGCCCCGTTCGAGCCCAGCCGCGCCCAACTGCCGCCCCCCAAGGCCAGCACCACCGTCTGCGCCACCACCTCCACAGCGCCAAGGGGCGTCTCGAACACCAGAGCGCCGGCAGCATTCCAACCGGTCCAGCGATGGCGCATATGGAATTGCACACCAGGGCCCTGGGCCGGATGGCGCAAGCGCTGCAGCCAAGCGCGCAGCAAAGGCGCCGCCTTCATATCCTTGGGAAAGACCCGGCCGGAAGAACCGACAAAGGTCGGAATGCCCAGGCCCTCGGCCCAGGCGCGCAGTGCCGTGGCGTCAAAGTCCTGCAACAGCTGCGCAATCGCATCACGGCGTGCCCCGTAACGCCCGGCAAAGGCATCGGCATTCTCCGAGTGGGTCAGATTCAGACCGCCTTTGCCGGCAAGCAAGAACTTGCGGCCAATCGACGGCATGGCGTCGTACAAATGCACGGCTATACCAGCATCGAGCAGCATCTGCGCCGCCATCAGGCCAGCGGGTCCGCCGCCAATAATGGCAACAGGAATTCGGGTGTTTGTCATTGTTCAGTTCCATCGACGCGCCTTTCGGCGCCAAAAAAGCCCGATGTACCGCGCATCGATTTTAGCTATCACAGCGATAGCGCTGGCGCCTAGCCGGTGCCACTTGCTTTCTGTCACAATGCCGCAAACTCAAGCGCAACTACAACTCGCAAAGGAAAGTCCATGGCTAGCGATCTCATCAAGCACGTCACCGACGCAACATTTGAAGCCGACGTACTGAAATCGGCACAACCCGTTCTGATCGACTACTGGGCCGAATGGTGCGGTCCCTGCAAAATGATTGCCCCGATCCTGGACGAAGTTTCCACCACCTACCAGGGCAAGCTGCAAGTGGCCAAGATGAATGTCGACGAAAACCGCGACATTCCGGCCAAGTTTGGTATTCGCGGCATTCCGACCCTGATGCTGTTCAAAGACGGCCAACTGGCAGCCACCAAAGTGGGCGCCATGAGCAAGGCCCAGCTGATTGCATTCATCGACCAGCAAGTCGCCTGATTCTGGCGCTATTTAGTAGCACGACCGCGACACTGCTGCGCGGTCGTATTTTCCTGTCATAATTCGACCCGTTCACCGTCCTTTACCAAAGGGCCGGATCCGCAGCGCGGTGCAGAACACCGAGGCCCGGGCACCAAATCCAGCCTTCGCCCCCTTTCCCCAGAATTTCGATTTTTTCCGGTTTTCCTCCGACATTTCGGTTAACCCCCTACGGGATCCATTCCATGCATTTAAACGAACTCAAGGCACTGCACGTGTCGGAAGTGCTGAAGCAGGCTGAAGAGCTTGAGATTGAAAACACCGGCCGCATGCGCAAGCAGGAGCTGATGTTTGCCATCATCAAAAAGCGTGCCCGTACCGGTGAACAGATCATCGCCGATGGGGTGTTGGAAATTCTGCCCGACGGCTTTGGCTTTTTGCGCAGTCCCGACACCAGCTACACCGCCAGCACCGACGACATCTACATCAGCCCGAGCCAGGTGCGCCGCTTCAACCTGCACACCGGCGACATGATCGAAGGCGAAGTGCGCACCCCCAAAGACGGCGAACGTTACTTTGCGCTGAACAAGCTGGACAAGGTCAATGGCGACTCCCCCGAGAGCAACAAGCACAAGGTGATGTTTGAAAATCTGACGCCGCTGTTCCCCAAGGATCAGATGCGCCTGGAACGCGACACCAAGGGTGAAGAGAACATCACTGGCCGCGTGATCGACATCATCGCCCCGATCGGCAAAGGCCAGCGCGCCCTGCTGGTGGCCCCGCCCAAGAGCGGCAAGACGGTGATGATGCAGCACATTGCGCACGCCATTTCGGCCAACTACCCGAACAGCCACATGATGGTGCTGCTGGTCGATGAGCGGCCCGAAGAAGTGACCGAAATGCAACGCACCGTCAAGGGCGAAGTGATTGCCTCCACCTTTGACGAACCCGCGGCCCGCCACGTGCACGTCGCCGAAATGGTGATCGAGCGCGCCAAGCGCCTGGTGGAACTGAAAAAAGACGTGGTCATCCTGCTTGACTCCATCACCCGCCTGGCACGCGCCTACAACAATGTGGTGCCCTCCTCCGGCAAGGTGCTGACCGGCGGTGTCGACGCCAATGCCCTGCAGCGCCCCAAGCGCTTCCTGGGTGCTGCCCGTAACGTTGAAGAAGGTGGTTCCCTGACCATTATTGCCACCGCACTGGTGGACACCGGCAGCCGCATGGACGAAGTGATTTTTGAAGAATTCAAGGGCACTGGCAATTCCGAAATCCACCTGGACCGCCGCCTCTATGAAAAGCGCGTGTTCCCGTCGATCCAGCTCAATCGCAGCGGCACACGCCGTGAAGAGTTGCTGCTGCAACCGGAAATTCTGCAAAAAACGCGCATCCTGCGCCAGTTCCTCTACAACATGGACGAAATCGAATCCATGGAGATGGTATTGAAGCAAATGCGCGCTACCAAGACCAACAGCGAGTTCTTCGACATGATGCGTCGCGGCGGCTAAGGATTGCGTAGGCTATAATCTTGGGTTTTCGCGATAAGTACCCCGGAATAGGCTGGGGCGGCTGGCGCAACTGATGGAGAAAGTATGAAAGAAGGAATTCACCCCAACTACCGTGAAGTGTGCTTCATGGACCTGTCCAACAACTTCAAGTTCGTGACACGTTCCTGCGCCAACACGAAGGAAATGATCAAGATGGAAGACGGCCGCGAACTGCCGTTGTACAAGCTTGATACTTCCAGCGAATCGCACCCGTTCTACACTGGCACCCAGAAGTCCGTGGACAACATGGGCGGACGCGTGGAGAAATTCCGCAACCGTTTCGGCAAAACCGCAGCGAAATAAGTCGTCTTCAGGTTTGCACCTGATTCGCATCCAAAAGGCAGCCCGGGTTTCCGTGCTGCCTTTTTTTCGATTCCAACCGAATGCTTACTGACTGCCTGTGAACCAACCGAATCCCGCCATCGTGACGCAAGCTGCGGTACGGCGTTTGCCGCGCCCGGCGCTGCTGCTGTTCTGTCTTGCCTATTTGATTCCGGGATTTGTCGGACGCGACGCCTGGAAGGGCGCCGACGTGGCAACCCTGGGCTGGATCCTGGAACTGGCACAAGGCAGCGCCAGCTGGTTGCACCCGACCTTGGTCGGCAACGCGCCGGAAAACCCGGCCTTGCTGCCCTATTGGCTGGGTGCCTGGATGCTGCAATGCTGTCCCAGCTGGATCGCCGGTGATTTTGCCGTGCGCATACCGTTTGCGCTGCTACTGGGCGTGGTCATGGCCAGCACCTGGCAGGGCACGTACTACCTGGCACGCAGCCCACGCGCCCAGCCCGTGGCCTTTGCCTTCGGCGGCGAAGCGCAACCCAAGGACTACGCCCGGGCCATGGCCGACGGCGGCCTGCTGGCCCTGATTGCCTGCCTCGGCCTGGCACAACTGGCGCATGAAACCAGCCCGGCGCTAACCCAGCTCGGTTGTACCAGCCTGCTGTTTTATGCACTGGCCGCACTGCCCTACCGGCCACGCCTTGCCGGCCTGCTGACCGTGCTGGCGCAACTTGGCCTGAGCCTGAGCGGGGCGCCGGCGCTGGCACTGTTCTACGGTGCTGGTGGCGCCTTGCTTTACCTGCTGGACCGGCAAGCGGCCAGCGAACTGTCCCAAGAGTCGTTGCCAGCACGGCGCGCCAGCGCCTGGCTGCTGCTCAGCGCACTGGCGGCTGCGGCTTGCAGCTACCGGCTCGACCTGTGGCGCTGGAAAGTGGTGCTGCCGGCCGCCAGTTATGCCGAACTCAACGGTTATGCACAGTTGCTGACCTGGTTCACCTGGCCGGCCTGGCCACTGGCGCTTTGGACACTCTGGAGCTGGCGGCGCCAGCTGTTCAACCGCCATTTCAGCCGCCATCTGCTGTTGCCGGCCTGGTTCGTCGGCGTCACGCTGCTGGCCACAGTGTGCAGTAGCGCATCCGACCGGACCCTGCTGCTGGCGCTGCCAGCACTGGCGGCACTGGCCGCCTTTGCCCTGCCGACACTCAAACGCCAGGTGGCGTCCCTGATTGACTGGTTTACCTTGATTTTCTTTTCCGGCTGCGGCTTCATCATCTGGGTGGTGTGGATCGCCATGCTGACCGGCTTTCCGAGCCAGCCCTCGGCCAACGTGGCGCGCCTGGCGCCCGGTTTTCAGGCGGCATTTTCCTGGCTGGCGTTTGCCTTTGCGCTGGCCGCCACCCTGACCTGGGCCTGGCTGGTGCACTGGCGCGTCGGCCGGCACCGCGCCGCCATCTGGAAAAGTCTGGTGTTACCGGCCGGCGGCGCGGCCCTGTGCTGGCTGCTGCTCATGACACTCTGGATGCCACTGCTCAACTATGCGCAAAGCTATAGCGCCCTGGTGCGCAGCACCGTGCGCCAGATGCAACCCGCAGGCTGTGTCGAAACCCTGCATCTGGGGGCCGGAAAAATGGCGGCCTTTGCCTACTACGGCAATCTGCAGCTACGAGCAGCAGCAGAAACACCGGCATGCCCCTGGCTGATTGCCGAGCCGGCCTCGGATATGGCGGCACCGGATGGGCTCGACCAGCGCTACTGGATTGTCATGGCAGCAGTGACGCACCCGACCGACGGTAACGAGTCGGTGCTGCTGTTCAAGCGTCGATAAGAATCGGTTCCCGGCAACGCACCCGCTGCGCCGGAAACGCTATGGAAAAGCGCGAGCCCTTGCCGGGTGTGCTGTCGATGCTCAAGGCGGCACCGTGGCGTTGCGCCACATGTTTCACAATCGCCAGCCCCAGGCCGGTGCCGCCGGTTTCACGCGAACGGCTGCGGTCAACTCGGTAAAAACGCTCGGTCAGGCGCGGGATGTGCTCAGCCGCAATGCCCTGCCCCTTGTCGACCACACTGAACATCAGGCCGCCGGCAGCGGTCGTCACAAAGCGCACGTCGATCGGCTTGTCCACCGGTGAATAGCGAATCGCATTGCCAATCAGGTTCGACATGGCGCTGTGCAATTCAACCGTCGATCCAGCAATCTCCAGCCCCGGGTCGAACTGAAAATGCAGACTCTGCGCCGTACCCCAGAGCACCATCGACAGGTCATGGGCATCCTGCTCGCACTGGGCCATCAGCAATGCCACGGAAACCCAATCATCGGCCGGCGGCGGCGGGCTGCCTTCGAGCCGCGACAAGGTCAGCAAATCACTGACCAGCGTCTGCATGCGCTGCGCCTGCTGCGCCATCAGCGCCAGGTAGCGGCTGCGCTGATCTTCCGGCAGGGGCAGCGTTTGCAAGGTCTCGACAAAACCCGCCAGCACGGTCAGCGGGGTGCGAATCTCGTGCGACACATTGGCGACGAAATCGCGCCGCATGGCTTCGGCCTGCTCAACCGCCGTGACATCTCGCGACAGCAACAGGCTGCGTCCTTCGCCATACACATGCAGATGCACCGACAGCATCACCTGCACCCCGCCACCATGGTCGCGCCCGGCCATCAGCACCTCGCGGTCAAAGTTTTTGGCGGCGTAATAGGCGGCAAACACCGGGTCGCGCACCAGATTGCCAAAATGCTGCAGCATGTCGCGCTGGGCATCCAGACCAAAATGGCTGGATGCGGTCTGGTTGAACCATTCGATACGGCAGTCGGCATCCAGCAGCACCACGCCATTGGGCGAAGCCTGAATCGCCGCCAGGAACTCCTGCAGACGCCGTTCGCCCTCGGCCAAGGCGCGTTCATGGGTGCGCACCACGCGGCGCACCCGGTCCGCCACCTCGGCCCACAGTCCGCGCCCGGGCGAAGGCTGCTGCATATCGCCAGCACGCAGCCAGCGTAACAAATGCAAACCGCGCACTGCGTCCAGCGCTAACCAGAGGTAAGCGCCGACCAGCGCCGCCAGCAACAAGGGCACCGACGCATCCTTGAAGTCAGCAAAACTCCACACCAGCACCAGCGGCACCAATTGGCACAGTGCCAGTGAGAAAAAACGCCAGAACATGCAGCTCCAGACGCGCTCAGGCGCCGGTTTTTTCCACGCTGGTGACTGGCACCAGCGGCTTGGCGGTAAGCCGGTAGCCGGCGCCGCGTACGGTCTCAATCATGTTGCCGGCACCGCACAGCGCCTCGCGCAAACGCTTGACGTGAACGTCCACCGTGCGCTCTTCGATATACACATGGTCACCCCAGACCTTGTCCAGCAACTGCGCCCGGCTGTGCACACGCTCGGCCGCATTGAGGAAAAATTGCAGCAACTTGAATTCGGTGGGGCCGAGTTTGAGCGGCTGTTCCTCAAACGTAACGCGGTAGGTTGAAGGATCCAGCGCGAGGCCGCCAACGGCGACTTTTTCACCAACCTGCTCCGGCGTTTTGCGGCGCAACACAGCACGCACCCGGGCCAGCAATTCGCGGGTGGAAAACGGCTTGGCAATATAGTCATCGGCGCCCGCATCCAGGCCGGCCACGCGATCGGCTTCATCGCCGCGTGCGGTCAGCATGATGATGGGAACTTCCTTGGTGCGGGGATGGGCGCGCCAGCGCTTGGCCAGCACCAGCCCGCTTTCGCCCGGCAACATCCAGTCGAGCAGGATCAGGTCCGGCACCGCGGCCAGAATCTCGCGCTCTGCGCTGGCACTGTCCAGTGCCCAGGTGGTACGAAAGCCGTTGTGCCGCAAGTTCACGGCAATCAGCTCAGCGATCGACGGCTCGTCTTCGACCACCAGCACAGCGGGCATGTTTTTCATCGGATGACAGACTCAATTTTTTCCATGCTGCTATGGCGAACATCTTCGCCCTTCACCACATAGATGATGAACTCGGCAATATTCTTGGAGTGGTCGCCAATGCGTTCGATCGCCTTGGCCAGGAACAGCAAGTCCAGGCTTGGCGAAATCATGCGCGGGTCTTCCATCATGTAGGTCACCAGCTTGCGCACAAAGCCATCGAACTCCTGGTCGATCAGATCGTCTTCTTTCAGAATCGCCACCGCAGCCGAGACGTCCAGGCGGGCAAAGGCATCCAGCGCCTTGTTCAACAAGCCCGAAGCCAGATCCGCCGCCACGCGCAACTCCAGCGATGGCAAGGAACGCGGCGCGCCACTCTGGATGATGGAGCGCACCATGCGGGCAATCTTCTCGGCTTCGTCGCCGACGCGCTCGAGGTTGGCCGTGGTCTTGGAAATCGCAATCAGCAGACGCAGGTCGCGTGCCGTCGGCTGGCGCCGCGCAATGATGGACGACAGCGCATGGTCGATCTCAACTTCCATGGCATTGACGCGCGACTCGTTGGCGGTGACACGCTCGGACGCCTCCATACTGAACTGGGACAGCGAATAAATGGCCTGGCGAATCTGCGATTCGACCAGTCCCCCCATTTCCATCACCTGGCTGGAAACCGATGTCAGTTCGCTATCGAATTGGGTGGATAAATGTTTTTCGGGCATGAAGTCTCCTGGTGATCAAGGCAATAAGCAAGGACGATCAGCCGAAACGGCCGGTAATGTAGTCTTCCGTTTCCTTGCGGCTGGGCTTGAAGAACATTTGTTCGGTGGCACCAAACTCCATCAGGTCGCCCAGGTACATATACGCCGTGTAGTCACTGCAACGCGCTGCCTGCTGCATATTGTGGGTCACGATCACCACGGTGTAGTCTTCTTTCAATTCCACAATCAGCTCTTCCACTTTGGCAGTGGAAATAGGGTCCAGCGCGGAACACGGTTCGTCCAGCAGCAGCACTTCGGGCTTGATGGCAATACCGCGCGCAATGCACAGACGCTGCTGCTGACCACCGGACAGGCTGCTGCCGCTCTGGTGCAGCTTGTCTTTCACTTCGGTCCACAGCGCCGATTTGCGCAGAGCCCACTCAACCCGCTCTTCCATGTCGGTGGTATTCAAACTCTCGAACAGTTTCACGCCAAAGGCGATGTTGTCGTAGATCGACATCGGAAACGGTGTCGGCTTCTGAAACACCATACCGACCTTGGCGCGCAACAGCGCTACGTCGTCGCGCGAGGTCAGCAGATTTTCGCCATCCAGCATCACCTGCCCTTCGGCACGCTGCTCCGGATACAACTCGAACATGCGGTTGAACACGCGCAACAGAGTCGATTTACCACAACCCGACGGACCAATAAAAGCCGTCACCTTGTTTTCTGGAATCTCCAGATTGATGCCCTTGAGTGCGTGGAATTTCCCGTAATAGAAATTCAAATCCTTGACCGCAATCTTGGTCGTATCGACGCTAGCGCTTGCATCCATCATGTTGAAATAACTTCCAAATAAGTGGCCAGGCGGCCGTTAATGTTTTCCGCGCGTCAGAACCCGCGCCAGGATATTGAGTGCCAACACCGCCAAAGTAATCAGGAACACACCGGCCCAGGCCAGCTTTTGCCAGTTTTCATAGGGGCTCATGGCGAACTTGAAAATCGTCACCGGCAAACTGGCCATCGGCTGGGTCAGGCTGGAAGTCCAGAACTGGTTGCTCAGTGCCGTAAACAGCAAGGGTGCGGTCTCGCCGGAAATCCGTGCCACAGCCAGCAAAATGCCGGTAATAACGCCGGTTCTGGCGGCCTTCAGTGTGATGCTCAGAATCACTTTCCACTTCGGTGCACCCAGCGCATAAGCCGCCTCACGCAGCCCCGAGGGCACCAGTTGCAACATGTTTTCAGTGGTACGAATCACCACCGGAATCACGATCAGCGACAGCGACAGCACACCGGCCAGCGCCGAGAAACCGTGAAACGGGTGCACCACGATGGAGTAGACGAACAGGCCAATCACGATGGACGGCGCCGACAGCAAAATATCGTTCACAAAACGCGTCAGATTCGCCAGCCAGCTCTTGCTGTCAAACTCGGCCAGATAAATGCCGGCCATCACGCCAATGGGGGTACCCACGCAGGTGGCCAGCGCTACCATCAGGAACGATCCGTAGATCGCATTGGCCAGACCACCGTCTTCGTTCGGGCCCGGCGTCATCTGGGTCAGGGTGGCAAAAGTCAGCCCGCCAAAACCGCGGTACACGGTCTCCCACAAAATCCAGAACAGCCAGCACAGACCAAATGCCATGGCCGCCAGGGACATGGTGGTGGCCATCTGGTTCACCAGTTTGCGCCGTGCAAACTTGGCGCGGCGCTCGCTCAGTTCCATCTCCGTCATCATGATTTGGCTCCTTCGCTCTTGCGCAGGCGCATCAACAGCAGTTTGGACAATGAAAGAATCACAAAAGTAATGAAGAACAGCACCAGTCCGAGGTACATCAACGATGCCTGGTGCAGGCCCTCGCCGGCTTCGGCAAATTCGTTGGCCAGGGCCGAGGTGATGCTGTTGGCCGACTGAAACAGGCTCAGGGTGTTGAGCTGATTGAAGTTACCGATGACGAAAGTTACCGCCATGGTCTCACCAATAGCGCGTCCCAGGCCGAGCATGATGCCGCCGATAACACCGGTTTTGGTGAATGGCAACACCACTTTGTAAACCACTTCCCAGGTGGTTGCCCCGAGGCCGTATGCCGATTCCTTGAGCATCGGCGGCGTCACCTCAAACACATCGCGCATCACCGCCGAAATGAACGGAATGATCATGATGGCCAGAATGATGCCGGCGGAAAAAATACCAATGCCAACCGGCGGACCGGAGACGAAGGCACCCAGATAGGGAACATCGGACAGCAGCGCTTGCAGCGGTTGCTGGACATAGGTTGCCAGCACCGGGCCAAAAATCAGCAGGCCCCACATACCGTACACAATCGACGGAATGGCCGCCAGCAATTCGATGGCTGTACCGAGGGGACGGCGCAGCCAGGCTGGTGACAGTTCGGTCAGGAACAAGGCAATACCGAAACTCACTGGCACCGCCACCACCAGCGCAATGAACGATGTGGCCAGCGTGCCATAAATCATCACCAGGCCGCCAAAGTCTTCCTGCACCGGGTCCCAGGTGGCACTGGTCAGAAAGCCCAGCCCATACTTGTTAATGGCCGGCCAGGCATTGATCGTCAAAGACACCAGAATCGCCAGCAACAAACTCAGCGTCAGAATCGCGGCCAGCTTGGCCAGCAGGCCAAACATCCGGTCCGCCATCGGGCCGGAGCGAACCTGTTTGACAGGGGGAGGCTGGGTCAAGGTAGCAGCCCTTTCATTTGGTTGCAGCGTCGCCGGGGAATCCCCATGTGCAAGTGTGGAGGACATAGGGATTCGCCTTACTTCGTTGATTGCGCCGGATTATTTGTAAGCCACCGATTTACCGGCGCCGTCCTTGATCTCACCCCAGGACTTCTGGATCGCCGACACCACGCTGGCTGGCAAGGGCACGTAGTCGAGTTCCACTGCAGTCTTGGCACCGTTGGCATAGGCCCAATTGAAGAACTTCAGCACTTCGGAACCCGTAGCTGGCTTGTCCTGCTTGGCATGCATCAGGATGAAGGTCGCGCCGCTGATAGGCCAGGATTCTTTGCCCGGCTGGTTGGTCAGAATCTGGTAGAAGGACTTGTTCCAGTCGGCACCGGCAGCGGCGGCCTTGAAGGCGTTTTCTTCCGGATGAACAAAGGCGCCCGCCGCGTTTTGCATCAACGCGTAGTTCATCTTGTTCTGCTTCACGTAGGAATATTCAACGTAGCCAATCGAGTTCGGCAGGTGATTGACGAAGGCCGACACGCCTTCGTTGCCCTTGCCGCCGGCACCCAGGGGCCAGTTCACTGCGGTACCCTCGCCAACCTTGGACTTCCACTCAGCATTCACCTTGCTCAGGTAGTTGGTGAAAATGAAGGTGGTGCCGGAACCGTCGGCACGGCGCACCGGGGCGATTGCTGCATCGGGCAGTGCCACACCGGGGTTCAGCGCTGCGATGGCGGCGTCATTCCACTTGGTGATCTTGCCCAGGTAAATGTCACCCAGCACCTGGCCACTCAGGCGCAACTGGCCGGGCGCAATGCCTTGCACGTTGATCACCGGAACCACGCCACCGATCACCGTCGGAAACTGAACCTGGCCCTTGGTCTTGAGCACATCGTCCGCCAAAGGCATGTCGGATGCACCAAAATCAATGGTCTTGGAGTCGATCTGCTTGATACCGCCACCCGAACCGATGGACTGGTAATTCACCTTGACGCCGGTCGCCTTGTTGTAATCCGATGCCCACTTGGAATAGATGGGAGCAGGAAAGCTTGCTCCCGCACCATTGACCTCTTGTGCCGACACTGTGACGGTAAAGCCCAGGGTAGAGACCGCAGCCAGCGCCAGAAGCGAGTAACCGAACGACTTTTTCATTGCGAACCTTTGACGGGTTAATTAAGACAGTCGGACTTTAAGAACTATTTGTGACAACTGTATGACATGTGCCAGCCCCGGGCAATCAATCCGCAAAAGCGTCACCCCAGATTCAATGAAAAGTCATTTAACTGTCACAAAAACGCCCTAGGCTTGCGACTTTTACACGGAATACGTTTCATGCTGCCGCCCACCCTTGCCCCCGCACGCCGCGCCCGGTTGGCGGCCTGCGCCCGCAACCGGCGGGTGCCCGACAGGAAACGTGTTTTGCCTCCTCCAACCCAAAAATAAACCCGATTCAAGCCGGTGCTGCGCAATGCACCCGGACACTCCAAATATGCCGGTCCACACTAGGAAACCCTGCGCCCTTCGTCCCAGAGCGCGCCAGGCGAATGCTATGCTTGCCGCGCCAGTATCAATTCATAAAGCAACGCCAATGCAAACCGGAAATCGCCTCGCTGCCGTGGACCTGGGTTCCAACAGCTTCCGTCTGGAAATCGGCCGTGTCGAACACGGCCAGTTTCAACGCACCGAATACCTCAAAGAAACGGTGCGCCAGGGCGGCGGACTGGATGAGAACCGCAATCTCACCGCGCAGGCCATGCAGGCCGGTTGGGATTGTCTGGCCCGTTTTGGCGAACGTCTGGCCGGCTTCAAAGCCTCTGAAGTGCGTGCGGTCGCCACCCAGACCCTGCGCGAAGCGCGCAACCGCGACGAATTCCTGGACCGTGCCAACAGCGTGCTCGGCTTTCCGATCGACGTGATTTCCGGCCGCGAAGAAGCGCGCCTGATCTACCAGGGCGTGGCGCAAATGCTGCCCGACACCCAGGAACGCCGGTTTGCCATCGACATCGGCGGGCGCTCGACCGAACTCATCCTGGGTGTCGGACGCGTGCCGCACACCATGGAGTCGTTCCGCGTCGGCAGCATTGCCTGGTCAAAACGCTATTTCCCCGACGGTCAGTTCACCCGCAGCGCGTTTGAAATTGCCGAAATCGCGGCCATGGCGGTGCTGGACGAAGCCTTCGATGCCTACCACCCGGACCACTGGGACGCCTGCTACGGCTCGGCCGGCACCGTCAGCGCCATTGGCGACGTGCTGGTGGCTGCCGGCTGGCCAGTCGGCCACATCACCAAAGAAGGCCTGGACTGGCTGCTCGAACGCCTGGTCAACGCACAAAGTGCCGAACGCCTGCGCATTGCCGGCATGCGCGAAGACCGCAAGGCCATCATTGGCGGCGGTGTCAGCGTCATGCGCGCCATCTTCCGGCTGCTGAATATTGAATCCATGGAAATGGCCAGCGGCGGCTTGCGCCATGGCCTGATTTGCGACCTGCTCGGCAACACCGAGAACATCGGTGACCTGCGCGTCAGCAGCGTGGCCCGACTGGCGCACAAATTCGGTGTGGATACGGTGCACGGCCAGCGGGTTGGCGCAGTCGCCAGCCAGCTCTACGCGATGCTGGCGAATCCGACCAAGAGGCCGGCAGACCCGGACGTCGAACGCGCCATTCGGAAACTGAACTGGGCCGCCGAACTGCATGAAATTGGCAGCCACATTTCGCACAGCGACTACCACAAACATGGCGCCTACATCTTGGACAATGCCGACGCCATGGGCTTCTCGCTGTCCGAAATGCACCGCCTGAGTCTGCTGGTGCTGGGCCACCGTGGCAAGTTGCGCAAGATCGAAGCCGCCATGACCGATACCGAAATCGTGCACCAGGTGTTGGCGCTGCGTCTGGCGGTGATTTTGTGCCACGCACGCCGCGACCCCGACCTCAGTGGCATGGCGCTCAAGCCTGCCGACGCCAGCGCCGGCCCGATCCGCCTGAGCTGCCGCCCGGACTGGGCCCAGGCCTACCCGCAATCGGCACATTTGCTGCGTGAAGAAGTGCAGGCCTGGGAAAAACTGGCCTGCAGGTTTGAAGTGAAAGGCCTCTGAGGCGGGCCTGCGCCGCATTGCGTTGACAGCCGAAGCCTGCCGGCGCAGCCAAGAACAGTGACAAAAAGGGCATAAACTGTATTCATCGTTTTAACCCACCAGGAATCAGCCCATGGCCACTGCTGTCAAGAAAGCCACCGCAAGCAGCGTCAACGCAAAACCGGCAACTCCCGGCAGCGCCGGCGCTGCCGAAAAGCCCGCCCCAACCGCGCTGAAGCCGGCAGCGCACAGCGCGACCAAAGTGGTGGCGCCAAAGTCCGACAAAGATAAAAAAATCAAGATGGTGCGCGACAGCATTGCCATCCCGAAAGCCGAATACCTGGTGCTGGACAGCCTCAAGTTGCGCGCCGCCACGCTGGCGATACCAGCCAAGAAAACCGAAATCCTGCGCGCTGGCATCAAGGCCCTGGCGGCCATGTCGGACAAGGCCTTTCTGAGCGCCGTGCGCAGCGTGCCAAACCTGAAAACCGGCCGCCCAGCCAAGGGCGAGTAAGGCGCCGACTCACAGCTCGGGCAGCGCCCTTTCACGGGTCCAGCGACGTACCTGTGCCGCGACCCAAGGTCCGTCATCCAGTGGCAGGTCGTGCCCGGCGCTGGGATGCAAGCGCAAGTCGCAGCCCCAGTGCTGCGCCAGCGCCAGCGAACACTGCACCGACACCAGCTGGTCGCCCTGCCCACCCAGCACCAGCACCGGCATTCCGGGGGCCTGGGCCGCAGATTGGTAACGCCAGGCGGCCCAGAGCTGGCGCAACGCATTGGCCGGCGCCACCGGCTGGCGCTTGCGCAACAACACCCAATCGAGCAAGACCGGATATTGCGCATGGCGGCTGGTCATGCGCAGAATTTCGCGTTCGATGGTCGGGTCACTGCACGGCCAGCACAGCAAGCGCAGCAAAGCCGCGTAGTTGGCCGGACGCAAGCGGGCATAAAACGGGCTGAAGCGGCGCAGGCTGGTATTGATCAGCACCAATGCCTGCACCTCCTGCGGATACTGGCGCGCCCACTCCAATGCCACCATGGCGCCCAGCGACATCGCCAGCAGGCGCACCGGCCCGGTGCCGCCGCTGGCCAGCCACTGCGCCCGGCACGCCTGCGCCAGCGCGGCCACACTGGCCGGGCTGCGTTGCGCGTACAGGGCGCCGTTGCCGGGCATATCCAAGGCCAGCACACGCGCCTGCGGGTGCTGTGCGGAAAATTCGGCGACAAAAGCCCCCCAGTGGCCTGCGCCACGGGTCAGTCCGCGCAAAAAAATCCATTGTTCCATGCAGCCCTTCGTTGGAGTCACAGCGCAGTATCGGTTCAGTACCAGTCTTGCAAGGCCATGGCATGTTGTGCCTCGCGCGCCTCACCTTGCGGCAGCCAGCGCTGGTAGCTGGAGGCTGCACGCGATAAAAAATCCAGCAGCATCTGGTGCTGGCGCAACACCCGTTGCTGCCGGTGCGCAATCAGCGGATTGAAAATGCCATGGCGCGAAAACAGCTGGCGCGGATTTTTCTTCACCCACAACCAGGAGCCCATTTCCAGTGTCAGGGGCAAAAAGATGGCATCGGCGCGGGCACTGCCCTGCTGGTAGAGGTAATCCCAGAGATCGCCATGGGCCAGGTATTGCAGACTTTGCGGCTCGAAAATGTAGCGGTGCTGGCTCAGCGAACGCGAAAAAATCGTTTTCAAGGCATGCACTTCGGCCAGGTGCCGAATCGGCGCACGGGTGTGCGCGTACGGAATCCAAATCCGGTCGGTGGCGCCAAAGCCGGAGTGGCAATCCAGCGCCAGGCTGAACGGACGCGACTGCAACTCCTGCTGCACCACTTCGCAAACTGCCCGGTTTTCGGCTTCCATGGGCTCGTGTTCCCAGCCCTGAAACCAGGGCAAACGTGCACTCCAGCGCTGGCCGCCCACCAGAAACGGCACCTGCTCCAGCGCCTGCACCGGCGCATTGCGCATCAGGTCCACGCCACGCGGATTGGCCCGGGTGCCCATGGCCATGCCGCCCGGGTTGACCAGTGGCATAAACACCAGGCGCAAAGACTCCAGTTGCCGGTGCAGGGTGCTGTCCCACTGCATGCGCATCACCAGGCTGTGCAAGTGCGCCAACACCACCTCGGCGCCAATGCGCTCCAATCCGTGCACGCCACCAAAAAAACCCACTGCGGGCACGGCCGGGTCCGGGTTACCCAGCGTCACCACCTGCACCGGATAGGCGCCACCACCGGCCATCTCCACCTCGCACACGGTGCGGCATTGCAGATGCGCGGCCCCGAGTTCAACAATACGCTGAAGGGCGGCGAGTTCAGGAAGTTCGGTAAGCATGGCTGCGTGCCAGCATAGCCGCGCCGTGTGACAACTCCGTGCAGCTGTCGGTGCCATTTGCGTGACTTTGTGCTTTACACACGCCTGTCATATGTGCGCGCTACCTTGAGGCCTTCCGCACTTTCAGGATCAACCCATGATGCACCGCTTTGCTTTTATTCGCGCGCTGGCACTGCCCGCCTGCCTGCTGTGGGCCGTGATGGAGTGCATCGCACTGCAGCGCGCACACCACCGCCAACGCAAATTGCCGCTGCGTTAAAGCAGCAAGAACTGTCACAACAGATTCACCAAAGCGTCACCCGCGCTTGCTATCTTTACACCTGTCAGCCACTACACCAAGGTGAAACCCATGTTCTGGAAACTCTTTAGCGTAAAGAAAATGCTGGATGCACTGTTTGACGACGGATGGTGCACGCTGGGGCTGCCGGAAGGCGCCGATGCCAATGATGCCGTCTGGAGCGAAATCTACTGAGACCCGAGACCCGTGCCCCGGCCCCGAACGCTGTAGCGCGCTGCTACAGCAGATCCGGGGTCTGCACCGTGACCACCACGGTCTGCCCCGATTCATCGCGTTCCCGGAAACGCAACCACCAGACCGCGCCTTTTTTGATGGCGCAGTCTTCGGCACGCAAACCCAGCAAGCGCGCCACGGTCTGGCCCAGTGTCGGCTGATGCCCGACCACCAGCACACAGGCGCGCGCATGCGGCCATTGCACCAGCCCCAGCAACTGGTCCGGATTCGCCAGCGGTGCCAGCGCCGCACTGACCTTGAATTTTCGCCCCAGGGCAGCCGCGGTCTGCTCGGCCCGTACCGCCGGACTGGACCAGACCTTGGCGCCATCCGGCAATTGGCGGTCCAGCCAGGCGCCCATGCGTGCCGCCTGCTTTTCGCCACGCGGCGTCAGGTAACGCGCCAGGTCGTCCCCCACCAGATCGAGTTCAATGGCCTCAGCGTGCCGCCACAAAATCAAATCCATAGCGCTATCCCCTGCGTTGTCCTTGAATGTTGCGGCTGTAACGTGCCATCAGCACGGCCTGCGCTCCGGCCAGCTTTCTCTTGGCCGGCACCGCAAAGCGCTGGTACTGGCCGTCGGCACCGAGTTCCCAGGCGTCCACCGGCTCACGCAGATAGGCCGTCAGGCACTCTTCAATAATGCGCTGGCGCTGTTGCGGATCGGTCACAGGCCAGGCCAGTTCCACGCGTCGCACCATGTTGCGATTCATCCAGTCGGCGCTCGACAAATACAAATCTTCCTTGTCACCCTCGCGGAAATAAAACACCCGGGAGTGCTCCAGAAAACGGCCGATCACCGAGCGCACGCGGATGTTGTCGGTACGCCCCGGCAACTGCGGCGGCAAGATGCAGGCGCCGCGCACAATCAGGTCAATTTGCACGCCCTGTTGACCGGCACGGATCAGGCTGTGCGTCAGTGCTTCGTCGGTCAGTGCGTTCATCTTGACCACGATCTGACACAGCTGGCCGCTGGCAGCAGCCTTGCCCAGCGCATCTATGCGTGCCAGCAGATTGCGCTGCAAATGGAACGGCGCCATCCACAATTTTTTCAGTCGCGGCAATTTGCTCTGGCTGGCCAGGTGCACGAATACATGCTCCATGTCGGTGGTCAGCGCGGCGTCGGCAGTAATCTGGCTGATGTCGGTGTACAGCTTGGCGGTGCGCGGGTTGTAGTTGCCGGTCGACAAATGGCCGTAGCGCTTGAGCATTTTGCCTTCGCGGCGCGTCACCAGCATCATCTTGGCGTGTGTCTTCAGTCCGACCACGCCGTACACCACCTGGGCACCAATCGACTCCAGCATTTCGGCCCAATTGATATTGGCCTCTTCGTCAAAGCGCGCTTTAAGCTCCACCACCACGGTGACTTCCTTGCCGCGCCGCACCGCTTCGCGCAGCAGGTCCATCAGTTCGGAGTCGGCACCGGTGCGGTAAATGGTCTGCTTGATCGCCAACACCTGCGGGTCGTTCACGGCTTGACGCAAAAAATCCAGCACCCCGTCAAAACTTTCAAACGGCTGGTGGATCAGGATATCGCCCAATTTGAGCTGGTCAAAAATCGACTGTCCGGGATCAATCTGCTTCGGATAGGAACCCCGGTATTGCGGGAAACACAAGTCCGGCCGGTCGATCAGGTCAATCATCTGCGTCAGGCGCACCAGATTCACCGGCCCGGGCACGCGAAACAGCGCCCCCTGCGGCAACTCAAACTGGTTCAGCAGCAGATTGGCCAGGTAATCCGAGCACCCGGCCGAAACTTCCAGACGCACGGCCTGGCCATAGTGGCGATGGACCAGTCCCTGGCGCAAGGCGGTGCGCAGATTCTTCACGTCTTCCTCGTCCACCGCCAGATCAGAATGGCGCGTGACGCGGAACTGGGAAAACTGTTCCACCGTGCGACCAATGAACAAGTCGCTCAAGTGCGCCCGAATGATGCTCGACAGCGACATCAGCAGCACCTCGCCGCCGGACACCTTCTCCGGCATGCGCACCAGGCGTGGCAATACGCGCGGTACCTTGACGATGGCGATTTCATTTTGCCGACCGAAAGCATCCTTGCCACCCAGACGCACAATGAAATTCAAGGACTTGTTGGCGACCTGGGGAAACGGGTGCGAGGGGTCCAGCCCGACCGGAATCAGCAAGGGCCGCACTTCACGGTTGAAATAGGCGCGCACCCAGGCGCGTTGCGCCGGGTTGCGCTCGCCATGCGAAATGATGTGGATGTGCTGCTTGGCAAACGCTGGCAGCAATTGCTCGTTGTAGAGCGCGTACTGGCGCTCCACCACCGCGTGCAAGGCTTGCGACAAACGGTCGAAACTGTCACTGGTATAGAGCCCTTTGCCATCGTTGGCCTGTTTGGCCAGCAAATGCGGCTCGGCGCGGACTTCAAAGAATTCGTCCAGATTGGACGACACAATACACAGGTAGCGCAAACGCTCCAGCAAGGGCACGTCGTCGCGCTCGGCCCAGTTCAATACGCGCGCATTGAAGCCAAGAATACTGTGGTCGCGGTCCAGCAAGGCCGGCAAGGCAGCCTCAGACGTCCGGACCGGCAACTCAGATGACTGCGACATGAAGCACGACCCTGTAATGACAAATCAAAGTCAGATTGTTAACACTTTAAATGACATTTGTGTGACAACACACGTGTGCCGCACCGCAGTGGTGCGTTTTTAAGCGCCCAGAAAATGCTTGCGGTAGCGTGCGGGCAGGTCGGCAATGCGCATCAGCATCGGCAAATCGGCAGAATTGAAATCCGGGTCCCAGGCCGGAGCGCCCAGCACTTTGGCGCCCAGGCGCAAATAGCCTTTGATCAGCGCCGGTGGCTCTACCGCGAGCGTGCTGTCGAGCCGATCGATCGGCAAAGGCAGACGCGGCCGTACATGGTATTCAATGGATGCCAGGTGCGTGTGCCGCAGTTGCTGCCAAATGCTGGCAGCCACATCGCCGCTGACCACGCCGTTGTGCAGCATCGGCACACTGGCGCAGCCAATCATGGTGTCAAGCTGATTGCGCGTCATGAACTCGGCCAGTGCGCCCCACAGCGCCATGATGACGCCGCCATGGCGGTAGTCAGCATGCACACAGCTGCGGCCCAATTCGACCATGCGCTCGCGCAGGCCGCGCAAGCGCGTCAAATCGAACTCGGTATCACTGTAGGTGCTGCCGACGCGCTTGGCCTGCACCGGCGTCAGCACCCGATAGGTACCAATCACCTGCTGGGTTTCAGCATCGCGCACCAGCAGGTGCTCGCAATAGTTGTCAAACAGATCAATGTCGTGCCCGGCCACCGTGGTGCTCAAGCGCGCGCCCATTTCGCCGGCGAAGACGTCATAGCGCAAGCGCTGTGCCGCACGGACCTCGTCCAGATGCTGGGCCCAGGCGACCTGGATGCTGCGCGCAGGCCGCGCTTCAGTGCCCAGCGGCAACGGCTCGCGGGCGACAGTAATGAGGTGTTGGTTGCTGGTGTTCATGCGGGAAATTGTGCTGACCCACAGTGAAGCAATCATGGCATTGCAATGAAGAATTGGTGACACCCCCGGGTGGGCGGCCAACACAACCATCAGGCGGTAGAGGTGCGCACGTCGGCGTCGAGTTGTTGGACCAGCCGTTCCAGTCCAAACAAATCGGCCGCCTGCGCCAGGCGCACCACCTGCTCGGAAAATTCGTGGTAACTGTGGTCCCGGTGTGCCAGGTCCTGTGCCCATTCGGCAATCCGCACGACCCGGCCGAGATCGAGCAGCTGGCGAAAGTTCTGCAAGTCGCTCGACGCCAGCAAGGTGCGCGGCCGCGCGGTATGCGCCGCCGCAGGCGTCGGCGACAGTTCGTCGGCACGCGGTGTCAGACCCAGAACCTCACAGACAAAACCCACCAGAACCTGGTAATCCAGTGGTTTGCCCATGACCAGATCAAAGCTCCACTGGGCAGGGAAATCGCGTGGACGGCGCGCATCGGAAGCCGATATCAGCGCCACCGGCATGGCAGCAAAGCGGGGCTGCTGGCGCAACTGGCGCAGCAAATCCCAACCACTGCAGCCGACCATCCACTGGTCAACCAGCACCGCATCAAAGGTCTGCGCGCCATCGTTCAGCCGGGCCAGGGCTTGTGTGACACCGTCGGCCTCCGCCACCTGGCAACCCCACTGCGTACACACCTGGCGCAGCAGACGCCGGTTTTCCTCCATGTCATCCACCACCAGCAAGGTACAAACGCGCCCGGGCGGAAGCGTGAAAGCGTGCGGACCATTCAGCACATCGGCTGGCAGCGCTTGCGAGACTTCCGGAAAATCCACCACAAACGCAAAACGGCTGCCCTGGCCCAGCGTTGACTCCACTTCAATGTCGCTGCCCATGGCGCGCACCCATTGCCGTGCAATCGACAGCCCGAGCCCGAGTCCGGGCGACAACTGATTGCCTTCCAGGCGCACAAACGGTTCAAATATCTTGTCCAGATCTTTCGGCTCCATACCGGTGCCACTGTCCTGCACGGAAAAACGCAGACGGCATTTCTGGGCATCGTCGGGGACTGTGCCGTGGCGCGAAATCTGCAAGCTGATGTCCCCCGCGCGGGTGAATTTGCAGGCATTGCTGATCAGGTTGTCGAGCACCTGCATCAGCCGGTACTCATCCATGTGCACGATCTTCGGCAAGCCCGGATCCAGCTGCAGCGAAAAACGGTTCGTGCCGGCCTGCGCCAGAATCATGCCGGTGCGTTCAATCTGCTCGATCACCGAGCGCAATTCGACGGCCTCGGGCTGCAGCGTGCCCAGCTGCTTGTCGAGCCGGTTGAAACTCAGCAAGTCGCCAATCTGCTTCAGCAACTGGCGTCCGCTGCGTTCGGCAATTTGCAAATGCTCGCGCACCTCGCCCTCGCTGCCGAGCATGGCCAGCCGCAGATAGCCCAGCAGCGTGTGCAAGGGCGTACGCAGTTCGTGGCTCACGGTCGACAGGAAACGCGAACGGATCACGTTTACCGATTCCGCCTCCAGGCTGCGCAGTTTCATTTCTGCATTCAGTTCTTCCAGCCGCACCTTGGCATTGCGGGCCTCGGTCACATCGAAGCCGGTGCCCATGAGGCCAATAATGTCGCCTCGCGCATCGCGGCGCGCGCGCAGCGTCACATCAATATACGCCACACTGCCATCGCGGCGCAGCATGGCCAGCTCCTGGCGCACCGGCATGCCGGTCAACAACACCCCGCGCTTGAGTTCCATCACCACCTGCGCCGCTTGCGCATCCATAATCTCGGCGTCGGTTTTTCCCATCAGGAATGCAGTCTCAAAGCCCAGGTTGGAATTGCAATGCCAGGTATAGCGCAGCGCCGCGTCCTGCTCGAACAGCGTCACCGGAGAAGCGTTCAGGGCCAGTTCAAAGCGCTGCTGCGACTCCAACAATTCCTGCTTGACCTGCATGCGGTCGGTGATGTCGATCAACAGGCCGTTGATTTCAGTGGCCCGGCGCTTGCCACGTACCACCGAAAACACCACCTTGCCAATCACCTGAACCCAACGCAGGGCGCCATCGCACTCCCGGATGATGCGGTGAATGCTGTCGAGCTTTCCGTCGCTGGACGGGTCCCGAGCATGGTTGATCGCCATCTGCACGAATTCCTGGTCGTCCGGATGCACAAAGTCCAGCACGCCGCCCGAGGCCATCTGCATCGCATGCGTGTCAACGCCAACGATGTTGCGAAACTCTTTGGACCAATACACCTGGCAGGTCACCAGGTTGTCCGAAAATATTCCGCACTGCGCGGCGCGGGCCGCCTGTTGGTAGCGTTCTTCGCTTAAGCGCAGGGCGTTTTGCAAGCCCTGCCAGGACGACTGCTCCCGCACCGTGGCAACATACACGCGCTGCCCCTCCAGGAGCAGCAATCCAAGATGCACTTCGGCCAAAAATTCGTGCCCATCGCCGCGCTGCATTTGCCAGTGCAGGGTCAGGGTCTGACCGGCTTCCAGTTTGCACCACTGAAACTGCGCCTCTTCCAGATTGAAATTTTGCGCAATATCCAGAACCGACATCGACAACAGCTGGTCTCTGGAATACCCGACACAGTCACAGGCCAGCTGATTGGCTTCGAGCAACTGGCCCTCGTTGTCGTGGATAAAGACCACATCCGGCACAGCGGCCATGGCCTGTGCAAACCAGCGCAAACCCGGGTTTTGGTTCGATGACGGCATCTTCTCACTTTGGCGAAAAATTTCACGCACAGGATACACCGCAGGTCAATGCCGATCCAGCCCGGTTTGCTGCCGCGTCAGTACATCAATCCAGCCACTTTTGCATGAATTGCGCCTGCCCGGCCTGGGGCGTTAAGGCATACGGTGCAAATCCGGCGCGCGCATACAAGCGCAAGGCACTCTGGTTGGCCGACAACACCTCCAGCGTCAATTTGCAGGCGCCACGCTGGCGTGCGATTTGCGCCACCTGGTCCAGCAAAAGCGCGCCCACGCCCTGGCCCCGGTAGCGTTCCAGCACTGCCAGATCGTGCACATTGACCAGCGGGCGACAGGCAAACGTGGAAAAACCCTCCATGCAGTTCGCCAGGCCGACTGGCTCGCGTTCATCCGCCCCGGCAAACGCCAGCACACTAAAGGCATACGGGCGCCGCGCCAGCTCCGCCACCAGGTGGCTGCGCGCATAGTCGCTCAGACCTTGCGCACCCCCCATCGGGTCGCGCGCATAGGCGTCCAGCAACAGCACCAGGGCCTGCGCATGTGCCGGGTTCGCATAATCGGCAAGCAGCAAGCGGATCTGCGGGCGCATGGCTCAGGCCTGCAAGGTGTCGGCGATGCGTTTGGCACCGGACTGCGCCTGCGCCGCGTCCTGCGCTTCGACCATGACACGCAGCAGCGGTTCAGTACCACTTGCACGAATCAGGACCCGCCCGCTGGCAGCAAGTTCCTGTTCCACCGCCTGGCAGGCCTGTGCCATGGCGGCATTCGATTTCCAGTCCTGGCCCGGCGCCAGGCGGACGTTGATCAGTGTTTGCGGGAACATGTGAATGTGCGCCAAACGCTGCGCCATGGACTGACCAGTGCGCACGCAAGCCTGCAACACCTGCAGCGCCGAAATCAGGCCGTCACCCGTGGTGTGCTTGTCCAGCACCAGCAAGTGCCCGGAGCCTTCGCCGCCCAGGGTCCAGCCGTTTTTCTCGAGTTCTTCCAACACATAGCGGTCGCCCACACGGGCACGCACAAACTGCACCCCACGCGCCTTCAGCGCCACCTCCACCGCCATATTGGTCATCAAGGTGCCGACCACACCGGCGACATTCTCACCACGCTGCAGCCGCTCATCGGCCATCAGGTAGAGCAACTCATCGCCGTTGTAGAGGCGTCCGTCTGCGTCCACCAGTTGCAGGCGGTCGGCGTCACCATCCAGCGCCACGCCAAAATCGGCCGCGTGCTCCTTCACCGCCTGCACCAGTGCCGCCGGATGGGTGGCCCCCACGCCCTGGTTGATGTTCAGTCCGTCCGGAGCGCAACCAATGGCAATCACCTCCGCGCCAAGTTCATGAAACACCTTGGGCGCAATCTGGTAGGCCGCACCATGGGCGGCGTCCACCACGATCTTCACGCCCTTCAGGGTCAGGTCGTTGCCAAAGGAACTCTTGCAAAATTCAATATAACGTCCGGCCGCATCGTCAAGCCGGCGCGACTTGCCCAGCTGCGCCGACTCGACCCATACCGGCGCCTGTTCCAGCGCCGCTTCCACCGCAATTTCCCAGGCGTCGGGCAGCTTGGTGCCGGAGGCACTGAAAAACTTGATGCCGTTGTCGGCAAAAGGATTGTGGCTGGCACTGATGACCACGCCCAAGGAGGCGCGCAAGGCCCGCGTCAAATAGGCCACGCCGGGGGTCGGCAACGGGCCGAGCAACACCACATCCACTCCGGCCGAATTAAAGCCGCTTTCCAGGGCGCTCTCGAGCATGTAACCGGAAATCCGGGTGTCCTTGCCAATTAGCACGGTAGGCCGCGCTTCCTGCCGCTTCAAGACCTGCCCCACCGCATGCGCCAGGCGCAGCACAAAGTCTGGCGTGATGGGCGCCTGCCCGACCGTGCCACGAATTCCATCCGTCCCGAAATACTGCCTACCCATTTTTCATTCCCTTTATTTTGTTTGGCCCCGGCGGGCCGTTGCAACGATTTTTGTCTCAGGCCGCCGCACGCATGGCGGCCCAGACCTGCAGCGCCGCCACCGTCTGCCGGACATCGTGCACACGCACGATGTGGGCACCGTTTTGCACCGCCAGCAAGGCCGCCGCCAGGCTTGGCGCCAGGCGCTCTTGCACGTCCAGTGCGGCCACCGTACCCATGGCCCTTTGCGTCACCGCCACCAGTGAGGATTTGCGTGACCACCCGGCCAGCACCGGATAGCCCAGCGCGCACAGCGCCGACTGCTGCGCCAGCAAAGCGAAATTTTGCGCCACCGTTTTGCCAAAGCCGATGCCCGGGTCCAGACAGATGCGCTGCGCCGCGACGCCGCGATCACGCAGGGCTTGCGCTTGCTGTTGAAGAAAATCGGTCACTTGTGCCACCACATCACCGTCCATCGGCAGCAATTGCATGTCACGCGGGTCGCGGTGCATGTGCATCAGACACACGCCACATTGCGCGTGCCCGGCCACCACCTGTTGCCCGCTGAGCCCCTCGGCGTCGCCTTGCCAGCGCAAGGCCCAGATGTCGTTGATGATGTCCACGCCGAGGTCGAGCGCGGCCCGCATCACCGCCGGCTTGTAGGTGTCAATCGACACTGGAACACCCAGCGTCACGGCGTAGCGCAACACCGGCAACACGCGTTGCAACTCTTCTTCAACCGGCAACGCAGCTGCACCCGGGCGGGTCGACTCTCCGCCAATATCCAGCATGTGCGCCCCCTCGCGCACCAGCGTGTCGCAGCGCTCACAAGCAGCGGCGTGCGACGCGGTCTGCCCGGCATCGGAAAAGGAGTCCGGCGTGACGTTCACAATGCCCATCACCTGGGGGCTGCTCAAATCAATCTGAAAGCGGGTGGTTTGCCAATGCATAGGTCAAATTATCGGCGCTGCCGAGATAAAAAAAACCCGCATGCGGAAGCCTGTCCGCTGCGGGTATTGCCTAACACCGTGCCGGATCAGACCGGCGTGGGTGCAGGGTCGGCGCTGACTGCGGGGGTGCCGCCGTCACTGCCACCACCGGAGTTCGGCGTGCGTGGAATCCAGTCCTTGGGTGGACGTGGCACTTTGCCGGCCATGATGTCATCGAGCTGCTCAGAGTCAATGGTTTCCCACTCCAGCAGCGCGCTTGCCATGGCATGCATTTTGTCGGAATGCTCTTCAATCAGCTTGCGCGCCAGCGAATATTGCTGGTCAATGATGCGGCGCACCTCGGCGTCCACCTTTTGCATGGTTTGCTCGCTCATGCTGGTGGTCTTGGTAACCGAACGACCCAGGAACACTTCGCCTTCGTTTTCGGCATAAACCATTGGGCCCAGGGCATCGGTCATGCCATAGCGGGTCACCATGTCGCGGGCAATTTGCGTAGCACGCTCAAAGTCGTTGCTGGCGCCGGTGGTCATCTGCTTCATGAACACCTCCTCGGCAATGCGGCCACCAAACAACATGCTGATCTGGTTCAACATGTAGTCGCTGTCGTAGCTGTAGCGGTCTTGTGCCGGCAGACTCATGGTCACGCCCAGCGCACGACCGCGCGGAATAATGGTGACCTTGTGCACCGGGTCGCACTTGGGCAACAACTTGCCAATCAGGGCATGGCCAGACTCGTGGTATGCGGTATTGCGGCGCTCGGACTCCGGCATCACCATGCTCTTGCGCTCAGGCCCCATAAGGATCTTGTCTTTGGCCTTTTCAAAGTCGGTCATTTCGACCAGGCGGGCGTTGCGGCGGGCGGCCATGAGTGCTGCTTCATTGCACAGATTGGCCAGATCGGCGCCGCTCATGCCGGGTGTGCCGCGGGCAATAATGCCAGCGCTGACATCCTGTCCCAGGGGCACCTTGCGCATGTGCACATTCAGAATCTGCTCGCGACCACGGATGTCAGGCAAGGTGACATACACCTGGCGATCGAAACGCCCCGGACGCAGCAGGGCGGCATCCAGAATGTCAGGCCGGTTGGTGGCGGCCACCACGATCACACCGACATTGGTCTCAAAGCCGTCCATCTCCACCAGCATCTGGTTCAGCGTCTGTTCGCGTTCGTCGTTGCCGCCGCCCAGACCGGCACCGCGCTGGCGACCGACAGCGTCAATTTCGTCAATAAAAATAATGCAGGGCGCATTCTTCTTGGCGTTGTCGAACATATCGCGCACACGCGACGCACCCACACCAACGAACATTTCCACGAAGTCGGAACCAGAAATGCTGAAAAACGGCACCTTGGCTTCACCAGCAATCGACTTGGCCAGCAAGGTTTTGCCGGTTCCGGGTGGGCCCACCAGCAGCAGGCCACGCGGAATGCGACCGCCGAGTTTCTGAAACTTGGCCGGGTCTTTCAAAAAGTCGACCACTTCCTTGACTTCTTCCTTGGCCTCGTCGCATCCAGCCACATCGGCAAAGGTCACGGTGTTGGTATTTTCGTCAAGCAGGCGCGCCTTGCTCTTGCCGAAGCTGAAAGCGCCGCCCTTGCCGCCGCCCTGCATCTGCCGCATGAAGTAAATCCAGACGCCGATCAGCAGCAACATCGGACCCCAGCTCACCAGCAGAGTCATCAGCAGCGAACCCTCTTCGCGCGGCTTGACGTCAAACTTGACACCGTTGTTGATCAGGTCACCGACCAGACCTCGGTCCAGGTAGGTGGCGGTGGTGCGGACCTTGCGGTCATCGGTGGTGACGGCCAAAATTTCGGTGCCGCCCTGACCTTCTTGAATGACAGCACTCTTGATGTGCTTGTTACGGACTTCCTCCAGGAAATCGGAATAGCCCAGCGTACCGGCCGAACTGGTTCCACGCGCGTCAAACTGCTTGAACACGGTGAACAGCACCAGGGCGATCACCAGCCAGACTGCAATTTTCGAAAACCACTGATTATTCAAGCGAAGCTCCACAAAAGGACGCAAAAAGGTGCAGTCTGAGCACTGCACCGCTTACGTGGGTGCCATTTTAGGCGTTTCAAGGCGGTATGGGCGCTATTTTCAAGCAATCTTCCCACCAAAGCCAAGGTCTTCAGGCACCGGCCTTGAGGCGCTGTCCCACCAGAAACGTCTCCGAAGAACGGTCCCGCGAGGCCTTGGGTTTGAACGGCTTCACCGTAACAAAAGCATTTTTGAACTGTCGCACCACGGCATCGTAGCTGCTGCCATGAAATACCTTGGCTACCAGGGTGCCCTGCGCTTTCATGTGATTCTGGGCAAATTCAATCGCCAGCTCAATCAGGTATTCCACGCGCGCCGCGTCGGCCGAGGAAATGCCGGACAAATTGGGCGCCATGTCCGACACCACCAGATCGGCCTGGCGCCCGGCCAGTGCGGCTTCCAGCTGCGCCAGCACCTCGGCCTCCCGGAAGTCGCCCTGGATGAACTGCACCCCTTCAATGGGCTCCATCGGCAACAAATCCAGCCCGATGATGCAACCATCCAGGTCCCCGGCTGCGGCACCATTGGGCGACAGGCGCCGGCGCACGTACTGGCTCCAGGCGCCCGGCGCACAGCCCAGATCGACCACCAGATGGCCGGGCCGTATCAGGTGCAGGGTCTCGTCAATTTCTTTCAGCTTGTAAGCAGCACGCGCTCGGTAGCCCTCCCGCTGCGCCAATTTGACGTAGGGATCGTTAATATGGTCGTGCAACCATGCCTTGTTCACCTTGCTACTTTTGCTCTGTGTTTTCATTGCGTCGATAATACCCATATGCCCCAAATTCAATTGACCCCTGCCCAACGCAAGATTCACCGCGCCGAGGCACACCACCTGGACCCTGTCGTCCTGGTCGGCGGCGATGGCCTGACCGCCAACGTCAAAAAAGAAATCGACGCTGCGCTGAACGCCCACGGACTGATCAAAGTCCGCGTGTTTTCCGACGACCGCAGCGCCCGCGAAGCCATGCTGCAGACGCTGAGCGATGAGCTCAACGCGGCGCCAATCCAGCACATCGGCAAACTGCTGGTGCTGTGGCGCCCGCCCGTCGAGAAAGAACGCACCCCCGACGAAGACCGCATGCCCGGTCCGCGTGACTTCAAGGTTCTGAAGTACAGCAAGCGAGCCGGACAGCGGCCTGAAGTCAAAACCCTGCGCGTGCTGGGCAACCAGCGCCTGACGGCGGGCGGCAACGTGCGCCGCGCCAAAGCAAAACCCAAGGTCAGCCTAAAAAAGCGCAGCCAGACCTGATTTTCACTTCAGGCTTGCCGCACCCACCAACCCGCCCACCAGGCGGGTTTTTTTATGCCAGCGCCCGCGCGCTGCTAAGACGATAAAAAACCAGCACGGCACAGCACCATTGCAACAGATACATGCTGCTGCCCAGGCTGTGCCAGAAACGCAGGTTGTCATGCGCCACGATATGTGGCGCCACCACAAACTCCACCAGCACGACCATGAGCGCGCCCAGCAGCACCCAGCGCAGCGGCACCCGCGTGGCCACAGAAGCCGCTGCGGCGCGGTTCGCTGACGCGGCGCGCCAAAGCACCAGCAACAGCAGACAGCACGCCAGCGAAATTGCCGTCTGAACGGAAAACAGCTGCCCCGCCATAGCACCCGCGATGGCCGGGCTGGGCAGCCTGGCAAACAACATCGGCACCACAAAGAAGCCCAATGTGCTCAGACTCATCAGCCAGGCCGCAGCCAGCCATAAGGGGGCGATACGCCGGCTGCAGTCGAGCCAGGACTGCATCAAAGGTACTGAACGGAGACGATTTCGAAGGACTTTTCGCCTCCGGGGGCCTGCACCACAGCGGTGTCGCCCTCTTCCTTGCCGATCAACGCCCGCGCAATCGGCGAACTGATATTGATCAGTCCCAGTTTCAGGTCGGCTTCGTCTTCGCCAACGATCTGGTATTTGACCCGGTCGCCGGTGTCTTCGTCTTCCAGCTCTACGGTGGTGCCAAACACCACGCGGCCGCCGGCATCGAGCTCAGAGGGATCGATCACCTGCGCCGCCGACAGCTTACCCTCGACTTCCTGAATGCGTCCTTCAATGAAGCCCTGGCGATCCTTGGCGGCATCGTATTCGGCGTTTTCGCTCAGGTCGCCCTGGGCCCGGGCCTCGGCAATCGCGTTGATGACCCAGGGACGATCCACCGTCTTGAGCTTATGCAACTCGGCTTTCAGGCTTTCAGCGCCGCGTTTGGTAATAGGAATAGTGGCCATAAGTGTCAGATGTCAAAAGATTCCGGGGCAGCGCAGCGCGCAAACGCTGCGGTGCCCCGACAAGTTGGCTGGATTATGCCGATTTATGCGCGCAGTTGTGCATGCATTTCCTGCACCGAAATGACGCTCAGGTCGTCCAGGTATTTCATGCCTTCAACCGCCGCTTCGGCACCGGCGATGGTGGTGTAGGTGGTGACGCGGGCCAGCAAGGCCGAGGTGCGGATATGACGCGAATCGACAATCGCGTTGCGCCGCTCTTCTACCGTGTTGATGACCAGGGCGATTTCCTGGTTTTTGATCATGTCAACAATGTGTGGGCGCCCTTCCGTGACCTTGTTCACCACGCGGCAAGGCACGCCGGCCGCACTGATGGTCGCTGCCGTGCCCTTGGTGGCGACCACTTCGAAACCATAGGCCACCAGGTTGCGCGCCACTTCCACGGCACGCGCCTTGTCGCTCTGCTTGACCGAAATGAAAGCTTTGCCGGAACGCGGCATCTTGACGCCGGCACCCAGCTGCGACTTGACAAACGCTTCCCCAAAAGTTTTGCCAACGCCCATGACTTCGCCGGTAGATTTCATTTCCGGGCCAAGAATGGTGTCCACACCAGGAAACTTGACGAACGGGAAAACCGCTTCCTTGACGCTGAAATACGGTGGCGTAACTTCCTTGGTCATGCCCTGGCTGGCCAGGGTCTGACCGGCCATGCAACGTGCTGCCACCTTGGCCAGCTGGATGCCGGTGGCCTTGGAAACATAGGGCACGGTGCGGCTGGCGCGCGGATTGACTTCCAGCACGTAAATGATGTCCTTGCCGTCGACGTTCTGGATCGCGAACTGCACGTTCATCAGACCCACCACGCTCAGGGCGCCGGCCATCGCCGCGGTCTGGCGCTTGAGTTCGTCGACGGTGTCCTTGGACAGGGAATACGGTGGCAGGGAACAAGCCGAGTCACCGCTGTGCACGCCAGCCTGCTCAATGTGTTCCATCACGCCGCCAATCAGGGTGGCGCCGGTGTTGTCACGGATGCAGTCCACATCGCACTCGATGGCGTCGTTCAGGAAACGGTCCAAGAGCACCGGCGAGTCATGGCTGACCTTGACGGCTTCGCGCATATAGCGCTCCAGATCGCGCTGCTCGTGCACGATTTCCATGGCCCGGCCGCCCAGCACATAGCTTGGACGCACCACCAATGGGTAGCCCAGGGCGGCAGCTTTTTCCAGCGCATCGGATTCGGTGCGCGCGGTGGCATTCGGCGGCTGGCGCAGCTTGAGGGTGTGCAGCAACTGCTGGAAACGCTCGCGGTCTTCCGCCGCGTCGATCATGTCGGGCGAGGTGCCGATGATGGGCACGCCATTGGCTTCCAGATCGAGGGCCAGTTTCAAGGGCGTCTGACCGCCGTACTGCACGATCACGCCGACCGGCTTTTCCTTGTCGACAATTTCCAGCACGTCTTCCAGCGTCAGCGGCTCGAAGTACAGGCGGTCTGAAGTGTCATAGTCGGTCGACACGGTTTCCGGATTGCAGTTGACCATGATGGTCTCGTAACCGTCTTCACGCATGGCCAGGGCCGCGTGCACGCAGCAATAGTCGAACTCAATGCCCTGGCCGATGCGGTTCGGGCCACCGCCCAGCACCATGATTTTCTTGCGATCAGTGGGGGCGGCTTCGCATTCGGCGCCTTCGGCTTCGTAGGTCGAATACATGTAGGCCGTGTTGGTGGAAAACTCTGCGGCACAGGTGTCCACGCGCTTGTACACCGGACGCACACCCAGGGCGCGGCGCTTCTCGCGCACCGCTTTGTCGGTGGTGCGGAACTGGCGTGCCAGGCGACGATCAGAGAAGCCTTTTTGCTTCAGCGAACGCAAGGTGGCGGCGTCGATCTTGTCCAGCGTGCTGCCGCTGGCGGGCTGCGGCAGGCGTTCAATTTCCAGCTCGATCTTGACGATCTGCTCAATCTGAATCAGGAACCAGGGATCAATCTTGGTCAGCGCAAACACTTCGTCCACGCTCATGCCCTGGGCAAAAGCATCGCCAACGTACCAGATGCGTTCCGGGCCGGGCTCGCCCAGTTCTTTTTCCAGCACTTCGCGGTCCTGGGTTTTTTCGTTCATGCCGTCAACGCCCACTTCCAGGCCGCGCAGGGCTTTCTGGAACGACTCCTGGAAGGTCCGGCCCATGGCCATGACTTCACCCACCGATTTCATCTGGGTGGTCAGACGGCTGTCGGCAGCGGGGAATTTCTCAAAGGCAAAACGCGGGATCTTGGTCACCACGTAATCGATGCTGGGCTCGAACGAGGCCGGCGTGGCGCCACCGGTGATGTCATTGCGCAGTTCGTCCAGCGTGAAGCCGACCGCCAGCTTGGCGGCGACCTTGGCAATCGGGAAACCGGTGGCCTTGGAGGCCAGCGCCGAAGAGCGCGACACGCGCGGGTTCATTTCAATCACCACCATGCGGCCATCGACCGGGTTGATGGAGAACTGCACATTCGAGCCGCCGGTATCGACACCAATCTCCCGCAGCACGGCCAACGAGGCATTGCGCAGAATCTGGTATTCCTTGTCGGTCAGGGTCTGGGCCGGGGCCACCGTGATGGAGTCACCGGTGTGCACGCCCATCGGGTCCAGATTTTC
>CAIUDG010000080.1 GCA_903897925.1 uncultured beta proteobacterium
CGTCGCCCATTTGCTTCAGACCCAGCGAGACACGGTTCTTTTCGGTGTCGAACTTGAGGATCTTGGCGGTAATTTCCTGGCCAGCCTGCACCACTTCCGATGGGTGGCGCACGCGACGCCAAGCCATGTCGGTGATGTGCAGCAGACCGTCGATGCCGCCGAGGTCAACGAATGCACCGTATTCGGTGATGTTCTTGACCACGCCTTGCACCACAGAGCCTTCTTTGAGGGTGTGCATCAGCTTGGCGCGTTCTTCGCCCATGGACGCTTCCACCACAGCGCGGCGCGACAGCACCACGTTGTTGCGCTTGCGGTCGAGCTTGATGACCTTGAATTCCAGGGTCTTGTTTTCGTACGGAGACAGGTCCTTGGTAGGACGGGTGTCGACCAGCGAACCGGGCAGGAATGCGCGGATGCCGTTGACCAGAACGGTCAGGCCGCCCTTGACCTTGCCGCTGGTGGTGCCGGTAACGAATTCGCCCGATTCCAGGGCTTTTTCCAGGCTCATCCAGGACGCCAGGCGCTTGGCCTTGTCGCGCGACAGGATGGTGTCGCCGTAACCGTTTTCGACGGAGTCGATGGCGACGGAAACAAAGTCGCCAACTTGGACTTCGATTTCGCCCTTGTCGCTCTTGAATTCTTCGATTGGCACGTAGGCTTCGGACTTGAGTCCGGCGTTAACGACCACGAAGCTGTGCTCGATGCGAACCACTTCAGCGGTGATAACTTCACCAGTGCGCATTTCCGAGCGTTGCAGGGATTCTTCAAATAGGGCTGCGAAAGATTCTGACATTGCGTGTGTGCGGTTTGGGCCGCAGAGTAAATCGCGGCTTGCGCCACGGGGTTAAGTTGTAGAACCCCAAGATCGGTGCGCTGCTGCGCGAAGTGAGCTTGGGGGCCACGCAGCGCCTTACGGCGCTGCTTCTCTATAACAGCGCCGTAAGGCGCTGCTTCCTGCAGTCTTTCAGGCGGACCGAAAAGACTGTTTGCCGCCCCACCAGTCCAACACGATATCAACACAGGCTTGCACGGTTAAATCGGAGTTGTCCAGGAGCTTGGCATCTTCTGCTGGCTTCAAGGGCGCAACGCTGCGGGAAGCATCCCGTGCGTCGCGCGCCTCCAGGTCAGCGCGAAGAAGCGGGAGTGTAGCTGAAACGCCCTTTGAAATCAATTGCTTATAACGGCGTTCTGCTCGGCAGGCGGCGCTGGCGGTCAAAAACACCTTCAGCGGGGCGTTGGGAAAGATGATGCTGCCCATGTCGCGGCCGTCGGCGACCAGCCCGGGCAGTTGGCGGAAGTTGCGCTGGAAGTTGACCAGGGCTTCGCGCACCAGCGGGAAGGCCGACACTTTGGAGGCGTTCATGCCGGCTTCCTCGGTGCGGATGGCGTCACTGACGTCTTCCTGGGCCAGCAGGATGTGGCTGCCCTGGAAGTGGATGGGCAAGGTGCGCAAAAGATTGGCGATGTGTTCCTGGTTTGCCACTTCCAGCGCCAGGCCGGCGCGCGTGGCGGCCAGTCCGGTAATGCGGTAGAGCGAACCGGAGTCGAGAAAGTGGTAGCCCAGTTTTTCGGCCAGCACGGCGGCCAGCGTGCCCTTGCCGGAGGCGGTGGGGCCGTCGATGCAGAGCACCGGAATGGTTTGCGGCGTGGTCTGCACCACCGTGAACAAGGTCTCGAAATAGTCGGGGAAGGTCTTGCCGACACATTTGGGGTCTTCAATGCGCACCGGCAGGCTGGCCGGGTTGAAGGCGGCCAGCGAAAAGCACATGGCAATTCGGTGGTCGTCGTAGGTGTGGATGCTGGCGGCTTTCCAGTCGGTCGCTGGCAGTGGTTCAATTTGCAGGAAATCGGCACCCTCGACAACCTGTGCGCCCAGCTTGCGCAGTTCGGTGGCCATGGCGGCAATGCGGTCGGTTTCCTTGACGCGCCAGCTGGCAATATTGCGCAGCGTGCTTGGGCCGTTGGCATACAGGGCCATTACGGCCAGCGTCATGGCGGCGTCGGGGATGTGGTTGCAGTCGAGGTCGATGGCTTTGAGCGGCCACTGGGCGCGGCAGACGTGCAGCCAGTTGGGCCCGCTGCTGATTTCGGCGCCCATTTGGCGGGCGGCGTCGATGAAGCGGATGTCGCCCTGGATCGAGTCGGCACCAACGCCCTGGATGCGGATGCCATGCGGCGCCTTGCTGGCAAGGGCGCCGAGCGCAATAAAGTAGCTGGCGCTGGAGGCGTCGGCTTCCACGTGCAGGCTGCCGGGCGAACGCAAGCGGCTGCCCGCGGCAATGGTGAAACGCTGCCAGCCCTGGCGTTGCACGGTGACGCCGAAGCGCTGCAGCAGGTTCAGGGTGATTTCAATATAGGGGCGCGAAATCAGTTCGCCGACCACTTCGATCACGATGTCGCTGCGGGCCACCAGCGGCAGCGCCATCAGCAGGGCGGTGAGGAACTGGCTCGACACATCGCCACGCACCTGAATCGGCTGATTCAGTTGCAGCGCCGGGCGGCCGATGCGCAGCGGCGGAAAGCCGTCGTTGCCAAGGTAGTCGATCTGGCAGCCGAGTTGGCGCAGGGCTTGCACCAGGTCGCCAATCGGGCGCTCGTGCATGCGCGGGATGCCGCCAAGTTCGAAATCGCCGCCCAGCACGGCGAGTGCCGCTGTGAGCGGGCGCATGGCGGTGCCGGCGTTGCCCAGGAACAGTTTCGCCTGTTGCACCGGCAGCGCCGCGCCGAGTCCGCTGATGTGCACGGTGTTGCCTTCACGCGTGATGTGGCAACCCAGGGTCTGCAGCGAGTCGAGCATGACGCGGGTGTCGTCGCTGTCGAGCAGGTCATGGATGGCGGTGACGCCTTCGCACAGGGCGGCCAGCAGCAGCACGCGGTTGGAGATGCTTTTGGAGCCGGGCAGCGTTACCGTGCCGTTGGCGGTTTGCAGCGGTGGCAGGTCGAGGTATTCGGTGGAAAACATTATTTATTGTGTTTGGTGTGCATGGTCCAGTGCGCGCGCGTCACACTGGCCTGGGTCACCAGGCCTTCCAGTGCCTCGGCATTGCCGCTGTCGATCATGACTTCCAGTGCCTGTAAATTGCGTTGGAAGATTTTGCTTTGGGCCAGCAGTTCTTCGCGGTTGGCCAGCATGATGTCACGCCAGACCTTGGGGTCACTGGCGGCAATGCGGGTGAAATCACGAAAGCCCGGGCCGGCCAGGGTCAGGTAATCCTTGCCCTGTGGCTGGCCGGAGATGGCGTTCATCAGGGCGAAGGCAATCAGGTGCGGCAGGTGGCTGACGGCCGCGAAGGCGGCATCGTGCTGCTCGGGCGTCATGGTGACCAGCTTGCAGCCCAGGCCGCTCCAGACCTTGATGGCTTGTTGCAGTTGTTCCGGCTTGGTGCGTTCGATCGGGGTCAGGATCACCTGTTTGCCGACGTAGAGGTCGACGTCGGCGTGTTCGACGCCCGACAGTTCCTTGCCGGTGATCGGGTGGCTCGGCACAAATACGCCGACGTTTTCGCGCAGCGCGCGGCGCGCGGCGTCGACCACATCGCGCTTGGTGGAGCCGACGTCCATGATCAGCACGTTCGGATTCACCAGGTGCTTGATGGCCTTGAAGGTCGATTCGGTGGCCGACACCGGCACCGCAATCAGCACGATATCGGCGCCTGACACCGCCAGCAGGGCCGACGGCGCCTCAATGTCAATCACGCCCATCTGGCGTGCGCGCTCGGTAGTGCTGGGCGACTTGCTGTAACCCACCACCCGCTTGACCAGGCCAGCGCGCTTGAGCGCCAGGGCAAAGGAACTGCCCATCAGGCCACATCCGATCAATCCAAGCTGTTCAAACATAGGGTTCCCTGTGGAATGTGGTGTCAGTCAGCCAGTGGATAGGTACCCAGTACCTTGTAGAACGCGCACAGGCTTTGCAGGTCGCGCAGGGCCGCAGCGACATGGGGCTGTGACGGGTGGCCTTGCAGGTCGATATAAAAATAGTATTCCCACTGGCCGGAGCGCGCCGGGCGCGATTCGAAGCGGCTCATGGAGACTCCGTGTTGCTTGAGTGGCACCAGCAGGTCGTGCACCGCACCGGGGCGGTTGGGAACCGATACCACCAGGCTGATGCAGTCCTTGCCGGAGGCTTGCGGTGCCGGCATTACCGAGGGCAGGCAGACCATCACGAAGCGGGTGCGGTTGAAGGCCTCGTCCTGGATCGCTGGCGCCGCCGTGTGCAGGCCAAATTCGGCGCCGGCGCGTTCGCTGGCGATGCCGGCCCATTGCGGGTGGGTGCTGGCCAGGCGTGCCCCTTCGGCGTTGCTGGAGACGGCACGGCGTTCGGCGTCCGGCAGGTGGGTGCTGAGCCACTGCTGGCATTGGGCCAGTGCCTGCGGATGCGCCAGCACCACTTCGATGCCGTCCAGGGAGGCGCTCTGGCGCAATAGATGGTGGCGGACCACCAGGCTGATTTCGCCAACGATGTGCAGCGGCGAGTGGAGCAGCAGGTCGAGCGAGCGGGTGACCACGCCCTCAGTGCTGTTTTCTACCGGAATCACGCCAAACTCGGCGGCGCCCGAGGTGGCTGCGTGAAACACTTCGTCGAAATTGGTGCAGGGCACATGCACGATGCTGGAGCCAAAGAAACGCTGGGCGGCTTCTTCGCTGAAGGTGCCCTTGGGGCCCAGGTAGGCAACACGCTGCGGTGCTTCCAGGGCGCGGCAGGCGGACATGATTTCACGCCAGATCAGGGCCAGGCTGGCGTCCTTGATCGGACCCTGGTTGGCTTGCTGCAGTCCGTGGATGACCTGGGCTTCACGTTCCGGGCGGAACACTGCCGAGCCTTCGACACGCTTGATTTCGCCGACCTCGTTGGCCAGCGCGGCGCGGCGGTTCAGGGCGGACAGCAGCTCCTGGTCAACGGCGTCAATCAGGATACGCAGTTCGGGCAGGGTTTTGGCCATGGAAATCCTTATCCGGGCGCGCGTTCGAATTCGCGCAGGTAGTCGGTGAGGGCCTGTACGCCGGCCAACGGCATGGCGTTGTACAGGCTGGCACGCATGCCGCCCACCGATTTGTGTCCCTTGAGCTGCAGCAGGCCGCGCGCCTTGGCGCCGGCCAGGAAGGCCTCGTTGAGGGCTGCGTCGCGCAGGAAAAACGGCACGTTCATGCGCGAACGGCAGTCGGTGTGCACGGTGTTGTAGTACAGGCTGGACTGGTCGATGGTCTGGTACAGCAACTCGGCGCGCTGGCGTGCGCGTTGCTCCATGGCCGCGACGCCGCCTTGGCGCAGAATCCACTGGAAGGTCAGGCCAGCCATGTAGATGGCGTAGGTGGGCGGCGTGTTGTACATCGAGTGGTTGTCGGCCACGGTCTGGTAGTTGAAGGCGCTCGGGCAAATCGCCAGGGCGTGGCCGAGCAGGTCTTCGCGCACCACCACCAGGGTCAGGCCGGCTGGGCCGATGTTTTTCTGGGCACCGGCAAACGCCAGTCCGACCCGGCTCCAGTCGACCGGGCGCGAGGCCACGTGGGAAGAAAAGTCAACCACCAGTTCGGCGTCCGAACCGAGCGCCTTCAGGTCGGGCAACTGTGGGTATTCCACACCGTGGATGGTTTCATTGCTGCACACGTGCACATAACTGGCGCCCTGGCGCAGGTTCCAGCTGGCGGCGTCGGGAATGCGGGTGTAGCTGTCGGCTTTGGCGCTGGCGGCGGTATGCGCCAGGCAATATTTTTCGGCTTCTTTGCGCGACTTCTCGCTCCAGCTTCCGGTGACGACAAAGTCGGCCATGCCCTGGCCGGACGCGTCCTTGCGCAGGGCGCTGAGGTTGAGCGGAATGATGGCGTTTTCGGCCAGACCGCCGCCCTGCATGAACAGGATGCGGAACTGGGCCGGCACGGCCAGCACGGTGCGCAGGTCGGCCTCGGCGCGTTCGTAGATGGACTGGAATTCCTTGCCCCGGTGGCTCATTTCCATGACGCCCATGCCACAACGATTGCCGTTGGCATCGGGCCAGTCCAGCATTTCATCGGCGGCTTGCGCCAGCACTTCTTCCGGCATGGTGGCCGGACCGGCAGAAAAATTAAACGGGCGCGCCATCAGGGGGTACCACTTTCCATGTTGCTGTCGCCGCTGTCTGCCTCCAGGTCCGCGCCGTTGGCGTCGTTTTCCACGATGCGCTGCAGGCCGCCGAGTTTGGAGCCTTCGTCCAGGCCGATCAGGGTTACGCCCTGGGTGGCACGGCCGAGTTCACGGATTTCGCTGACACGGGTGCGCACCAGCACGCCCTTGTCGGTGATGAGCATGATTTCGTCGTCGGCGTGCACCAGTGTGGCGGCGACCACCTTGCCGTTGCGCTCGCTTTGCTGGATCGCGATCATGCCTTTGGTGCCACGGCCGTGGCGGGTGTATTCGGTGATGCTGGTGCGCTTGCCGTAACCGTTTTCGGTGGCGGTCAGCACGCTTTGCTGTTCGTCTTCGGCGACCAGCATGGCGATCACGCCCTGGCCGTCTTCGAGCATCATGCCGCGCACACCGCGGGCATTGCGGCCCATCGGGCGGACATCGTTTTCGTCAAAGCGCACGGCCTTGCCGCCGTCGGAGAACAGCATCACGTCGTGTTTGCCGTCGGTCAGGGCGGCGCCGATCAGGTAGTCGCCTTCGTCGAGGTCGACGGCAATGATGCCGGCCTTGCGCGGGTTGCTGAATTCGTCCAGCGCAGTCTTCTTCACGGTGCCCATGCTGGTGGCCATGAAGACATACTGGTCGGCCGGGAAGCTGCGCTTTTCACCGGTGAGTGCCAGCACCACGGTGATTTTTTCGCCTTCCTGTAGCGGGAACATGTTGACAATGGGGCGGCCGCGCGATCCGCGCGTGCCCTGTGGCACTTCCCAGACCTTGATCCAGTAGAGGCGGCCGCGGTTGGAGAAGCACAGGATGTAGTCGTGGGTGTTGGCCACGAACAGCTGATCGACCCAGTCGTCTTCCTTGGTGGCGGTGGCCTGTTTGCCACGGCCGCCGCGTTTCTGGGCCCGGTATTCGCCCAGCGGCTGGCTCTTGATGTAGCCGCTGTGGCTCATGGTCACGACCATGTCGGTGGGCGCAATCAGGTCTTCGGTGGAGAGGTCAAAGGAGCTGTGCTCGACCAGGCTGCGGCGCGCGCCGAGCTTGCTCTGACCGAATTCCTGCTTCACGTGGCCGAGTTCGTCGCCGATGATGGTGGAAACGCGTTCCGGGCGGGCCAGGATGTCGAGCAGGTCTTCGATCTCGCCCATGACTTCTTTGTACTCGGCGACGATCTTGTCCTGCTCCAAACCGGTCAGGCGCTGCAGACGCATCTGCAGGATTTCCTGGGCCTGGGTGTCGGACAGGCGGTACAGGCCGTCGTTGCCCATGCCGAACTCTTTTTCCAGACCGTCGGGACGGTAGTCGTCGGCATTCACCACGCCGCCGTCGGCGCGGCTGCGCGTCAGCATCTCGCGCACCAGCTGGCTGTCCCAGGGGCGGCGCATCAGTTCGGCCTTGGCCACCGGTGGCGTGGGGGCGTTGCGGATGATGGCGATGAAGTCGTCAATATTGGCCAGCGCCACGGCCAGGCCTTCGAGCACATGGCCGCGTTCGCGCGCCTTGCGCAGGTTGAACACGGTGCGGCGTGTGACCACTTCGCGGCGGTGGTTCAGGAAGACTTCGATCAGGTCCTTCAGGTTGCACAGCTTGGGCTGGCCGTTGACCAGCGCCACCATGTTGATGCCGAAGGTGTCCTGCAGCTGGGTTTGCTTGTACAGGTTGTTCAGCACCACTTCGGGCACTTCGCCGCGTTTGAGTTCGATTACCAGGCGCATGCCGGATTTGTCGGACTCGTCCTGGATGTGGCTGATGCCTTCGATTTTCTTTTCGTGCACCAGCTCGGCCATGCGCTCTTGCAGCGTCTTTTTGTTGACCTGGTAGGGCAGCTCGTCAACGATGATGGCCTGGCGCTGGCCACGGTCGATGTCTTCAAAGTGGCAGCGCGCGCGCATGACCACCTTGCCGCGGCCGGTGCGGTAGCCGTCGCGCACGCCGTTGATGCCGTAGATGATGCCGGCGGTGGGAAAGTCGGGCGCCGGGATGATTTCCATCAGGTCGTCAATGCTGGCCTCGGGGTTGCGCAGCAGGTGCAGACAGGCGTCGACCACTTCATTCAGGTTGTGCGGCGGAATGTTGGTGGCCATGCCCACGGCAATACCGCCCGAGCCATTCACCAGCAGATTGGGGATGCGGGTGGGCAGCACCAGCGGTTCTTTTTCCGAGCCGTCGTAGTTGGGGCCGAAGTCGACCGTTTCCTTGTCCAGATCGGCCAGCAGTTCGTGGGCAATCTTGGCCAGGCGGATTTCGGTGTATCGCATGGCCGCCGCGTTGTCGCCGTCGACCGAGCCGAAATTGCCCTGGCCGTCGACCAGCATGTGGCGCATGGAAAAGTCTTGTGCCATGCGCACGATGGTGTCGTACACCGACTGGTCACCGTGCGGGTGGTATTTACCGATAACGTCACCGACGATACGGGCCGACTTTTTGTAGGCGCGGTTCCAGTCGTTGTTGAGCTCGTGCATGGCGAACAGCACGCGGCGGTGGACCGGCTTCAACCCGTCCCGGGCGTCGGGCAGCGCACGGCCGACAATTACGCTCATGGCGTAATCGAGGTAGCTTCGGCGCATTTCCTCTTCAAGACTGATTGGCAGTGTTTCTTTGGCGAACTGGGTCATGGAAGGTGTTTGCTCGGTCGGGGGTCAACCTCGCATTCTACGATCCCCGCCATGTGGCATGGTAGCAACAGGTTTCCAGAGGCTCTCGGACGACTGACCAGAGGCAGACAGGGGTGTGGCTCTATGTGGCACAATGCGCCGGTTGATGAATCTGGCGCAAGGTAGTTTTGCTATTCGCTGAGTCGCAGCGGCGCTGACATTTGCCACCTAATCTAAGGAGAACCATGAAACATTTCAATAAAGTTGCTGTCGTGATCGCAGCCGCTGCCCTGGCTACCGCAGCTGGCGCACAAGAAATCCACAACTGGACCAGCGCTAGCGGCGCGGTCTGGAAGAATGTTGACGGTCAATGCTGGCGTGATGCCAGCTGGACGCCTGCCACTGCAGCTGCTGGCTGTGGTGCTGCTGTTGCTCCTGCACCTGCCCCCATGGCCGCTGCACCTGCGCCCGCTCCGGTGATGGCCGCGCCGGCTCCGATGGTGGCTGCACCTGTTGCCGCTCCGGAGGCTGTTGTTCCCAAGGCTGTGCCGATGCCCGCTCCTGCAGCGCCTGCCGCCACCAAGGTGACCTACGCCGCCGACGCTTACTTCGACACCGCCAAGGCAGTGCTGAAGCCTGAAGGCAAGGCCAAGTTGGATGACCTGGTCAGCAAAGTCAAGGGCATCAATCTGGAAGTCATCATTGCCGTGGGTCACACCGACACCGTTGGCAAGTCTGGCAACGACAAGATCTCTATTGCCCGTGCTGAAGCTGTGAAGGCGTATCTGGTGTCCAAGGGCATCGAAAAGAACCGCGTCTACACCGAAGGCAAGGCTGCCACCCAGCCCGTGGCTGACAACAAGACTGCCGAAGGCCGTGCCAAGAACCGCCGCGTTGAAATCGAAGTGGTCGGTACCCGTACCGCCAACTAATCCAGCTTGCTGGATCGCAAAAAACCCGCTGCGGCGGGTTTTTTGTTGCCCATAATCCGTCTATGACCGAAGCCATGAATTCCGACACCCTGAACGCAGACCCGGCCGAACTGGCCAAATTTTCCGAGCTGGCGCACCGCTGGTGGGACCTGGACAGCGAGTTCCGGCCCTTGCACATGCTCAATCCGCTGCGTCTGGAGTGGATTCAGAGCCTTTGCCCGGTGGCCGGTCTGAACACATTGGATGTTGGCTGCGGCGGCGGCATTCTTACCGATTCGCTGGCGCGCAGCGGCGCCCATGCCACCGGCATCGACCTCTCTACCAAAGCCCTGAAAATTGCCCAGTTGCATGCGCTGGAAGCGCAAACCCCGCACGTGCGCTACCGCGAAATCAGCGCCGAAGCCATGGCTGCCGAAGCGCCGGCCTCGTTTGATGTGGTGACCTGCATGGAAATGCTGGAGCACGTGCCGGACCCGGCCTCGGTGGTGCGTGCCTGCGCGACCCTGGTAAAACCCGGTGGCTGGGTGTTTTTCTCGACCCTGAACCGCAATCCCAAGTCCTACCTGCTGGCAGTGCTGGGCGCCGAATACCTGCTCAACATGCTGCCGCACGGCACCCATGAGTACAACAAGATGATTCGCCCGAGCGAACTCGCTGCTTACTGCCGTGCCGCCGGTCTGGATTTGCGCCAGACCCGTGGCATGCAGTACAACCCCTTGACCCAGCGCTACTGGCTCAGTGGCGACACCAGCGTCAACTACCTGGTTGCAACCCAGCGTCCATTGGCCTGACCCGATGCAGCGCTTTGCCCCCATTAAAGCGGTGCTGTTCGATCTGGACGGCACGCTGATCGACAGTGCGCCAGACCTGGCCGCTGCCGCCGACAAGATGCGCGTGCAGCGTGGCTTGCCTTCCTTGCCGCTGGAACATTACCGGCCCTATGCGGGTGCCGGTGCGCGCGGCATGCTGGGCGTGGCCTTTGGCATCACCCCAGAGGCGCCGGACTATGACACGCTGCGCGAAGAGTTTTTCCAGAACTACGAGCAGTGCATGACCGAGCGCACCGTGGTGTTCGACGGCGTGCTGGAACTGATACAGCAGCTGCAGGCGCGGCAACTGGCCTGGGGCGTGGTGACCAACAAGATGGCCCGCTTCACCGAGCCACTGACACGCGCGATGGCGCTGTTTGACAGTGCCGCAGCGGTGGTCAGCGGCGACACCACGGCGCACGCCAAACCGCACCCGGAACCCTTGCTGGAAGCGGCACGGCGCCTGGGTGTGGCGCCTGAATCCTGCCTGTATGTGGGCGACGATGAGCGCGACATGGTGGCGGGCTTGGCGGCCCGGATGGGCACCGTGGCGGCCTGCTATGGCTACCTGGGCAGCGTAGAAGTGGCGGGCTGGGGCGCCCATGCGCAGATTAAATCTCCATTGGAGCTATTGCAATTCCTGCCAAAGGCCTAAAATAGCTGGCTTGGGGCTGCACTGGTTTCGACGTGGATTCGGACGCGCAGCAGGGCATGTCGAGCTGAATGCGCTCGTAAAACAGATTCAAACAAACTAACTGCAAACGACGAACGTTTCGCACTCGCTGCTTAATTGCACGTGAGCCTCACAACAGCAAGCCGATAGGCTGGGCAAGGGTAGATCAATCGCAAGGTTGGACTGTCCAGGCTGTGGGGTAATTTCATTCGGCTGGGCCCGCCTTGGGTGACTTAGGGCGGGTCGAGAAAATAGGTTACTGGCGATTTGCATAGCGTGCCACTGCGCGATGTGAAAAGCGAGATCTAAATCAGATGGCTACACATGTAGAACTGTTCGAAGAAGGTTTGCGGACGCGGGTTCAAATCCCGCCAGCTCCACCAATTTGCTTATAAGCTGTTGATTTTTATGGTTAAATCCTGAAATCGACAGTGGTCATGGGGTATCAAATGAGGTGTCAAAGTGCCTTCCCCATGGCTTATCGCCCGCAAAAGCGGGCTTTACTGTCGGGTTTTTATCCCGACTGACCTGCGCCCCATCCTTGGGCAACGCTTCCTCGTAAGGGCACTGGACGCCCGGAACAAAGACCACGCCCGCCTACTCGCCGCGCAATACGCCGTGGCGCTGGGCGATTTGTTCGGTCAGTTGCGTCGGGAGTTGTCCATGGCAGAGCCCAAAGTCGAAGACATCATCAAGGCCGTTCAGGCAGGCGGCAGGCACAGAAGGCCTGCAACTATCTGCAAGACAAAGCGTTGAAGGCTGACAAGGCTCCCGCCCGTGCTGCAAAAAATGAGGAGCAGCCTGCACCGGGTGAGGCCAGCACGGCTAGAACGTTCAAAATGTGATGAGTCTGACGGGATATAATGCGTCCTAAGGACGCATTATATCCCGTCAGTTCCATTACCAAGGGCATCGCCAATTTTCCAAAAGAAGATTGGGTGCTTTGAAAGCGAAACATACTAGATTACAATGCGTCCTTAGGACGCATTGTAATCTAGTATGAATTGAGTAAAATTTGGCCCGCAATTTGTCGGAATCGCTTGTTAGCCAAATGGCCGAAGCACTGGCAGCCGTCGAAGCTCCCGTGGTGTCAAGCTATGCGGTAGCGCAGAGGTTTTTCCTGCTGCTGAGCGACGAAGAGTTGATGTCTGCGAAGCGGCAATTCAAGGCGCTGCTGGATGCATTGCATACGGTGCGGCTGTTGACTCCGCTGGATGGCGCAGAAGTTCCTCACGCCTACCAGGTCTTTGGGCGCACCAACGCCACGCCTGCCGAAATCGTCTGTGGTCTCGATCCCTTTGCCTACGTGTCGCACCTCAGCGCCATGGAGCACCATGGTCTGACAGACCGGTTTCCGCAAATTCTCTACATGACTCGCCCATCGGCTGTGGAATGGCGCAAGCAAGCGTTGGCAAGAATGACCAAAGACCTTGGCAATCGCTTGGCGGCGTTTCAAACTTCTGGATTGCCACGCCTAGTGCAACCCAAGACGGCAAGCGTTGGGCACACGGTCGTTCAATTTTGTGAGAGGTCTCAACTGGGAGCGTTCCGGCTTGTTCCCCGCTCGACTCTGCGTGTGGCCACCATTGGACGGGTCTTTCTTGACATGCTGCGCGAGCCCGCGCTGTGCGGCGGCGTTCAGCATGTGGGAGACATCTACCGCAAGGAGGCCAAGCGCTATTTGCGGTTGATCGTGGACGAAGTGAACCGGCATGGACAGCCCATCGACAAGGTCCGGGCGGGCTATCTGTTGTCCGAGGTTTGCCACCTCGACGCGCCGGAGTTGACGGAATGGCAAAAGTTGGCGCAGCGGGGTGGGTCCAGAAAGCTCGATCCCGAAGGCGAATACGTTCCGGTATTTTCCGAGCGCTGGCAGTTGTCGATCAATGTGCCCTCGCTGACGGTGCCAGGGGACGAAGATGCATAGTGGGGTTGATGCGCTGGACCTGTCGGCCTGGGTCGAGCGGGCAGCGCAAGACAAGCGCCCATTTCGGGAGGCGGTGCACATCATTTTGACGGCCATCGGCACTTCAACGGCCTTGCGCACCCAGATGATCATGAAGGGCGGCATGCTCATGGCGATTCGCTATGACAGCAGCAGGTTTACGAGGGATGCGGACTTTTCCACGCGAGAGCGTTACGCCAAGGGCGATGAGCTGGCACTGTTGCAGGCATTGGACGAGCAATTGATCGTGGCCAACGAGCAGTTGCCCTATGACGTGATGTGTCGGCGGCAAAAAGCCGAACTTCGGCCACCAAGACCCGACGCGAATTTCCCAACTTTGGGTCTGAGCATTGGCTACGCGCCGCGCAGCAAACCCCGCGAATTGCAGCGGCTACTGGCAGGCCAGGCACCCACCGTCGTTGAAATTGATTACAGCTACAACGAGGCGGTACTGGATGTGGAGGTGCTGCGCTTGGCCGATGGCGACAGCTTGCAGGCTTACAGCCAGATCAACCTCATGGCCGAAAAATATAGGTCCTTGTTGCAACAGCCTTCGCGCAGGCGCAATCGCCGCCAGGATGTTTACGACCTGGCGTTGCTCTTACAAACCGAACATGCCTGGGACGAGCAAGAACGAGCCCGTCTGCTGGCTTGCCTGATGTCGTCTGCCCAGTCGCGTGGGATTGAGCCGGATGCTCACTCGCTGCGCGATCCGCAGGTCAGGGACATGGCAAGCGAGGGATACGGCGAGTTGCAGCCCGAAATCGAGGGGGACTTGCCGCCCTTTGATGCTTTGTATGAGCAAGTCCAAGCCTTTTATGAGGGCCTTCCCTGGCATCGCCTTGCCCAGCGAGAGTGATCCCCCTTTTTTCAATTTGCGGACGGCGGTTCAAATCCGCAAATCACACTCGAACTGGACGATTCCGGCGGCGTCGCGATGGCAAAGTCAAAGGTGGGCTTGAGAATCCATGCGAAAGGATTCTGACTTGGTCATTAAGACAGCTGCATGGAAGTGCATAATGCGCAGTATTCTGTACACTTCTCAATCAACCGGAGTCTGTCATGGCATTCACTGCAAACGATGTGGTTCCCCTTGCACAGGCTCGCGCAACGTTGTCGGACTTGGTTGAGCAGGTCAAGGCCGGCGCCGAAAAGATCATCACCAAAAATGGTGAGAGCTATGTTGCCATCATTGACTCACAGCGGCTGGATTACTACCACCAGTTGGAGCGTGAGCGCATTCATCTGCTTTTGATTGACGAAGCTGGCAAGGGCCTGGACGACATCGCCGCTGGCAAGGTGAAGAATGCGCACAGCACCCTGTCCGCGTTGAAGCGTCGCCGTGCTGCCAAGGTCCGAGCCTAAGCAACGTCCGCACCGTGGCTGCTAAGCACTTCGTCAAACTCACCGCAAACTTCGAGCGCAATCTCAAAGAGGCCGAGACGTTTTTGCTTGATGCAAACGCAGCTCAGGCATTTGATGTGCTGTTGAACGAGCTCACCGACACCGTCATTCCGAACCTTGAACGCTTCCCTGGCATGGGTCGCTTGTTCTTTGAACGCCCCACCCGTTCGGTGGAAGCCAGTAACGGCATCGACGGTCTGAAACGCAAGCTCAAGGCAATTGCCAAGGACGGCGAGATACGCGAGTATGTGATGTCACGTTACCTCCTGCTGTATGCACGTTTTGATAGCACTATTTACTTGCTGTCGATCCGTCACCACCGTCAGCTTTCGTTTGATTTTCAGTCTCAGTGGGGCGTTTAACAGTGGTTAAGCCACAACCTGCTTAGCTGAATGAGCGTGAAACACGTATCGCAGATCAATCAACAGCTCGCAAGGGCTGGTTGGTCGCAAAACAGACGAACCCTGGTGGAGGCATTTTTACTTAATAGTGCGGAATGTGCGTTACCTCAGCGCAGTGCATGGCGCAGGCGCGACGCAAGTTCAATGCGCTGTGGGCAAACCACGGCAGTCAGGTTGTCTGCTTGGCTTGGTACGCGTCTGCGTTTATGCAGATCGGATAAGCCCTAAGCGCACACCGAGCGCGCGCCCGAATAGTTCCGCACACCGCGGCTATCCGGTGTATGTCGATTCAACTAGCCAGCCCCAAGCGGGACAGTCCTTGGAGCGGCAGTCTGAGGGCGCGCCGCCGGGCGTCCGAATTTCCGATTCCGTGCCCCCCGCTTTTATCGGAAAACCAAACAGCACTCGCCCCGGTTCAAAAAAATCCTGAGGTTTATCAAGCACTTAGCAATGTCGCCAAGTGCTCTGCCGGGTGGCACGCAATCTGCCTAGTAGCTAGGCGCCGAAACAGGTCGCACGCTATTTTCACAGTAGATAAACAAGGAGACACATGAAAGCCCCATTCCCCAAAAGCTGCCTTTGCATTGCCGCACTGTCGCTGGCACTGATGACGCAGCTAGCACCCGTGGCACAGGCGCAGACCGTGGCAGGCAATTTGCCGAACGTCATGATTCTGGCCACCGGTGGCACCATTGCAGGCACCGGCGCCAGTTCTACCACCACGGTGGGCTATACCGCCGCCAAAGTCGGCGTCGAGCGGCTGATTGAAGCCGTTCCGGAATTGAAATCGGTCGCCAACGTGCGCGGCGAACAGGTGTTCCAGGTCGCCAGTGAAAACATGAGCAACGACCTGTGGCTGCAACTGGGCAAGCGGGTGAATCAACTTTTGGCCCGTCCGGATGTCGACGGCATCGTAATCACGCACGGCACCGACACGCTGGAAGAAACCGCTTACTTCCTCGACCTGGTAGTGAAGAGCAGCAAACCGGTGGTGCTGGTGGGCGCCATGCGCCCATCGACCGCAATCTCTGCCGATGGCCCCATCAACCTCTATAACGCCACGCTGCTGGCCGGCAGCAAAGAGGCCATCGGGAAAGGTGTGCTGGTTGCCATGAATGACCAGATCAACGCCGGCCGTGACGTCACCAAAACCAACACGTCGACGGTAGACACTTTCCGCAGTCCCGATTTTGGCCTGCTCGGCCAGATCCAGGACAGCCATCCGCACTTCTATCGACTGCCCGTGCGCAAGCACACCGCCAGTTCCGAGTTCGACATTTCCGGCCTGGAAACGCTGCCCAAGGTAGACATCGTGTACGGCTATGCCAACGCATCGCGACTGCCTGTGGATGCATTTGTCAGCGCCGGTGACGCCGGCATCATCAACGCGGGTGTGGGTGACGGCAGCATCCACAAGGACGTATTGCCGGGGCTGGTGGATGCGCGCAAAAAAGGTGTCGTGATCGTGCGCAGTGCGCGCGTCGGCAGCGGCATGGTGGCGCGCAACGGAGAGGCCAATGATGACGCGCTCGACTTCATTAGCGCCGACACGCTGAACCCGCAAAAGGCCCGCGTGCTGCTGATGCTGGCGTTGACGAAAACGCACGACAGCAAAGAAATTCAGCGCATTTTTTCGACTTACTGAACGCAGTCTCCAGGAGAACACACACCATGACAGACAATCGCCTGACGAAACGGATCGGGATCGCGTTGGTGCTGGGGCTGGTGGTTGGCTACTTATGCCACCAGAACCTTGCCAGCCCTGAATCCGCCAAAGAAATATCCGGCTATTTCAACCTCATCACCGACATCTTTTTGCGCCTGATCAAGATGATTCTGGCGCCGCTGGTGTTCACCACCTTGGTGGCGGGACTGGCCGGCATGGGTGACGCCAAAACCGTTGGCCGCCTGGGTGGCAAAGCCATGTTGTGGTTTCTCGGCGCATCGTTTGCCTCGCTGTTCCTGGGGCTGGTGTTTGCCAATCTGCTGCAGCCTGGCGCCGGTTTGAACGTTGCGCTGCCAGAGGCCGATGCCGTGTCTGGCCTGAAGGCCAGTGCGCTCAATTTCAAAGACTTTGTAACCCACGTGTTTCCCAAAAGCATCGTTGAAGCCATGGCGGGCAATGAGATTTTGCAAATACTGATCTTCGCCACGTTCTTCGGTATGGCACTGGGCCATCTGCACAACCAGACCGCGCGCGGCCTGGTTAAGACGATGGAAGAAATCATGCACGTCATGCTCAAGCTCACGGACTATGTGATGCGCCTGGCACCGTTCGGCGTTTTCGGTGCCGTGGCTGCTGTGGTGACGGTGCAGGGGCTGGGCATCCTCTGGGTCTACGGAAAGCTAATGGGCAGCTTCTATCTCGGACTAGGCGCCCTCTGGGTGGTGCTGATCAGCGTTGGCTACATGGTTCTGGGGCGCGATGTCTGGCGGCTGCTGAAAGCGGTCCGTGGCTCGCTGCTGATTGGCTTTTCCACCGCTACCAGCGAGTCGGTCTACCCGACACTCATGGAGCAGCTGGAGGAGTTCGGCATCAGCAACCGGGTGATCGGTTTTGTCTTGCCACTGGGCTATTCGTTCAACCTTGATGGCTCCATGATGTACACCACCTTCGCGGCGCTGTTCATTGCGCAGGTGTATCACATCGACCTGAGTGTCACGACGCAAATCACCATGCTGCTCGTGCTCATGGTGTCAAGCAAAGGCATCGCCGGCGTTCCGCGCGCCTCGCTGGTCGTGGTGGCCGCCGTGCTGCCCATGTTCAAATTGCCCGAAGCCGGCTTGCTACTGATTCTGGGGATTGACCATTTCCTTGATATGGGGCGCACCGTCACCAACGTGCTGGGTAATACCTTGGCCACCGCTGTGGTCGCCCGCTGGGAAGGACCGATTGCGCCGCGCCCCAGCGCCGAACAAGAGCTCGCCGTATGAGCCGAATCGAAAAAGATTTTTTTGGTGAACGCGCTATCCCTGCAGACGCCTGCTACGGCGTGCAGACCCTGCGCGGCCAGGAAAATTTCCATATCACTGGCATCCCGATGTCCGCCGAGCCACTGTTTGTGCGTGCCTTTGGCTACGTCAATAAAGGCAGCGGCCCTGGCCACGCATTTGCTGGCGTCTGGCCCGTGCTGTGGCTTCAATGAGATACGCTTGGCGCGTTGCAGCCTGGCTCGTCCATAATGCCGGGCAAAGTCAAGCCGTTGATTCCGGAAGTGCTCAACCAGGCCGGCTTCGGCCGGCCAACTGCAACTCAATGTCATGGAGCCTGTGATAGCGTTCGCCTTGTTCACATCCATCGCCACCATGGAAAACGCCATCATCAGCCTGCGCAAGAACTGCATCGTCGGCATCACTGCCAATGCCGAACACGCGCGTGAAATGGTTTTGAATTCGCTCGGCATCGTGACCCTGCTGAAACCGGTACTCGGCTATCAGCAGTGTGCTGAAATCGCCAAAGAAGGCTACCTGAGCGGTCAGTCGCTGCACGAAATCGTGGTGGTGCAGCGTCAGCTGTTGACGCAGCAGCGCTGGGATCAGCTGTTTTCTTTCGAAAACCTGATCAACCCGGCGTTTGCCAAGTCCTGACTCCCATGCTGATGCGCCGCCCATTGTTGTTGTTTCTGGCGGGCATCTGCCTGGTGCTGGGCAGCAGCGCAGTGGCCTACCGCCTGGCGTTCCAGTCGGCGCAGGGGGACTTACAGGCCATCGGGCGGCACCGGCTGGATCTCTATGCCGCCAGTCTGGAGCGCGAAATTGCCAAATACGCATTTCTTCCCGGCACACTGAACCTGGCTGGCAATGTCGTCGCACTGGTTTCTGGCCCCAGCACGGGCGGGCGGCGCAGCGGCGAAGTCAATGTGTATCTGCAGCACTTGAATGCGCGCGCCGGCACGCTGTCCATCTACGTGATGGACAGCGCCGGCCTCGTGCGTGCCGCCAGCAACTGGGACAAACCGGACAGTTTCGTGGGTGAAAACCTCGCCTTCCGGCCCTATTTTGCGGAAGCGCTGGCAAACAACGAAGGGCGCTTTTTCGGCATTGGAACCACCCGCGGCGAACCCGGCTACTACCTGGCGTCTGCCATTTACCAAGGCACGCGGGAAGTGGGCGTGGCTGCCGTCAAGGTCAGTCTGGAGCAGCTGGAAAAATCCTGGGCCACGGTGGAAGCCCCGGTGATGGTCAGCGACGAATACGGCGTGGTGCTACTTTCGACGGTGCCCGAGTGGAAGTTTGCAACCTTGCGCCAGCTTGACGCGCAGGCCCAGGCCAAATTCGAACGAACCCAGCAATTCAACCACCGCGCCCTGCACAAACTGGGCATGCAGGAACTGCACCGCTATGACGCCGAAACCGTGCTGGTCAATATGGCGCCCGATCATCACACGGATGCCACCAGCTATTCGCGCAACGGTCACTTCTTGTCGCAGTCGCGCAAACTGCCGGGCACCGACTGGACCTTCACGGTTCTTTCACGCCTGGACACGGTGGAGCGACTGGCTGCCAACGAGGCGACCATTGTGGGCTTCGCCATGGCCTCCTTGTTAATGGTGGCGCTCATCATCAATGAACGGCGCCGCCGCGTGAACGAACGGCTGGCCGCGCGTGAAGCCTTGCAGCGGGCACACGACGAACTCGAACGCAAGGTGGAAGAACGCACCGCAGACCTCACCGGAACCAATCTGCGGCTGCAAGCCGAAGTCACCGAGCGGGTGCGGGTTGAGCGCACCTTGCGTGAAGCACAAGACGAACTGGTGCAGACCGGGAAGCTGGCCGTGATAGGGCAGCTTTCCACCGGCATCGCGCACGAACTCAACCAACCCTTGGCGGCCCTGCGCACACTGTCTGCCAATGCGGTCCGATTTTTGGATCGGGGCGACATTGAGACGGTACAAGGAAATCTGGTGCGCATTGCTGATCTGGTCGACCGGATGGGCACCATCACCGGCCAACTGCGCAACTTTGCCCGCAAATCCAAAGGCAAGCTGCATGCGGTGGCGCTGACAACTGCGATCCAGAACACCTGCAGCCTGTTGGCGAACCAGCTGCAACAGGCCGGCATCGAAGTTCGGCTGCGACCGGAGCTGGTCGCGGCGCAGGTGTGGTGTGATGGCAACCGCTTGGAGCAGGTGCTGGTCAACTTGCTCGGCAATGCGGCAGATGCCCTGCAGGGACAGGCCGTGCGGCGCGTGGACATCTGGTGGGAGTGCGGTACCGAGCGCGTCAGCCTGCATCTGCGGGACACCGGTCCGGGCTTGTCCTCGGAGGCCTTGCAGCGCATGTTCGAACCATTTTTCACGACCAAATCGGTGGACCGGGGCTTGGGGCTGGGGCTGGTGATTTCGGCCGGAATTGTGCGAGACTTCGGCGGCACACTACAAGGTTTCAATCACCCGCAAGGTGGCGCAGAATTTGTTCTGGAGCTGCCGCTCTACAAAAACCATGGCTGAGCCAATGAATGTCCTGATCGTAGAAGACGATGCCGATGTTGCCCTCGGCTGTACCCAGGCACTGGCATTGGAAAGCATTGCCGCATCTTCCGTCAGCAGTGCCGAGCAGGCGCGTCGCGCCATCGCTGCCGCGATGCCGTGCGTAGTCGTCAGCGACGTGCGTTTACCGGGCTCCAGCGGTCTGCAGCTGTTGGAAGAGCTGGTGGCGCTGGACGCCGAGTTGCCGATTGTCATGATCACCGGACACGGCGATATCAGCATGGCCGTGAGCGCCATGCGCGCCGGTGCCTATGATTTCTTGCAAAAGCCCTTCGCGCCAGAGCAGCTGGTGGACACGGTACGCCGCGCACTGGACAAACGCCGCTTGGTGCTGGAAGTACGGGCGCTGCGCCACCAACTGGAGCGACGCAATGCGCTAGAGGCGGTACTGATAGGCAAGGCCTGCGCAATGCAGAAAGTCCGCACGCTGACGGCAACATTGGCAAGCAGCCAGGTAACGGTGCTGATACAGGGCGAAACCGGCACCGGCAAGGAACTTGTGGCGCGCTGTCTGCATGAGGCCAGCGCGCTGCGCGATGGCAATTTTGTCGCCATCAACTGCGGCGGCATGTCCGAAAGCCTGTTAGACAGCGAATTGTTTGGCCACGAAGCTGGCGCCTTCACCGGCGCCGGCAAGCGCCGCGTTGGAAAGCTGGAACACGCCAATGGCGGGACCCTGTTCCTCGATGAAATTGAAACCATGCCGATGCCGATGCAGATCAAATTGCTGCGCGTGCTGCAGGAAAAAACGCTGGAACGTCTAGGCTCCAACACGCCGGTCGCACTTAATTGCCGAGTGGTCGCCGCCACGAAGGAAGATTTGTTGGCGCTGGCGGACCAAGGCCGCTTTCGCGCCGACCTGTATTACCGCCTCAATGTTGCCACGCTGCCGCTGCCTCCATTGCGTGAGCGGCGCGAAGACATTGCTTTGTTGTTCGAACATTTTTTGCTGGCCGCGGCCGCCCGCTATGAGCGCCCGGTGCCGGTCCTTTCTGCAGCACGCCAGCAGCAACTCGTCAGCTATGGCTGGCCTGGTAATGTGCGCGAGTTACGCAACGTTGCAGACCGCTGTGCGCTCGGCATTGAGGCTGGCGCACCGCCTTTTGGCGCTGCCGATCAAGATACGCCGCAGTCATTGGCAGGTGCCGTCGATGCCTTCGAGAAGTCGCTTATTGCCGACGCGCTGCGTCGATACGGTAGCCTGGCAAAAGGCGCCGAAGTGTTGCAGGTGGCGAAGTCCACCTTGCACGACAAAATGAAAAAGCACGGATTGTCCGGCTGAGGTTCATGCATCCCCGCAAGGGGTTCAGACCAGCGGGCGTAGCGCTATATGCGGTGACTTGTGTCGGCACCTCTGAACGCGTCCTCCCCGGCACGCTTTATGCGCAGTGTTCGGCCTCGTCATGGTTCGTCTCGCGGTCGCCAAAGCATGTTGAATGAGCACAAAGCACCATTCACATCAGGTAACTTGACCCGCTCGTCCACCGTATTCGCAAATAAAGGTAGATTGCAGTGCGATTCTCCAACTGAACGAAGACCATGGACACAAAAATGCACCCATTGCACGCACCTGCACTGAATTATCTGGTGACAGGCGGTACAGGATTTATTGGCGGTGCGCTTTGCAAAACGCTGCTGGCAAAAGGCCACCGTGTGACGATACTGTCCCGTCAATTCAACGATATGGCTGCAGGGGCGGGATCCGGAGTAACTTATATTCGGAGTTTTGCGGACCTGAGTCCCCAAGCAGAGTTCGATGTAGTTATCAATCTGGCGGGGGCGCCTGTGGTCGGTCCGCGGTGGTCGTCGGCACGGCGTGCTGCCTTGCACGCAAGCCGGCGCGATCTCACCCATGCGCTGCGTGCTTGGATCCAATGCGCCAACCACCGCCCACGCTTGATGATTTCTGCCTCCGCCATTGGTTACTATGGCGTTCAGGACGAAAGCGACACGTCTGCGCTGAGCGAGGATGCGCCTGCCCAAGCCATTTTCATGTCCGAGCTTTGTCAGGAGTGGGAAAAAGCTGCCATTGCGCTGGAGCCGCTGGGGGTGCCTGTGGCGATTATTCGGCTCGGCGTTGTGCTTGCCAAAGTGTCTAGCGGTAAAGGGGCCCTGCCAAAAATGGTACAGCCACTGCGGTTTGGCCTGGGGGGACAGATCGGCTCAGGCGGGCAAGTCATCAGCTGGGTGCATCTGGACGATGTGTTGGGTGCCATTGAATTTTTGCAATCGCTGCCACCCAGTCAGGCCCGCGGTATTTGTAATCTGTGTGCGCCGCAGCCATCTTCCCAGGCGGAATTTATGCAAGAGGCGCGGCGTTGGATTGGCCCGTCTATCCATTTGCCCGTGCCGGTTCCGGGCTGGCTGTTGCGACTTGTAATGGGTGAGCAGGCCGGGCTTCTGGTGCAGGGGCAGCGCGTTATTCCTCGCAGACTATTGGACCTGGGCTACCCGTTTCGCTGGCCAGCGCTACCCATGGCGCTTGAGGATTGTCTAAGGCCCGAGCCGCTTGGCGCCGCCTGCTGACTTTATTGCCCGGTGCCCATGCCTGCGGGTATTTCCGTTTGGTCATCGAAAGGTTTCCCGCCCAGCACCAGGGCCGAATGCTTGCGCTGCGATTGCACCAGCGGATAGAAAGTTTCGACGTACCACTTTTCAGGACCGAACAATGCATCATCGCGCAAGCCTACTTTGGGCGGGTACTGCTGTGTGATGTGGGCCGTGCCAAATAACACGTCCCAGAAAAATAGCAGATTGCCAAAATTGCCAATGTAATAGCCGACGCCGTCTTTGTTGGTCATGGCGTGGTGGGCAAAGTGCGTGGCCGGCGTTGATATCGTGCGCTGTACCAGCCACATCACCGGGCGCAGCGCCTTGATGCGATACAGCGGTTCGTCCCAGCGCAGGTCGGAATGGGCGCCGGTGATGACGGCCAGTTTCACGATCAAATAGATCGGGTACACCTTCCACAGCCCGATGTATACCAGTACGCCAGAAATCCACAGCCCTGGCATGAGCAGGAAATAGAAAAAGTTGTTGCGGTAAATGATGCGCGCGCTCATATAGTGCGCTGAATGGTGCGCCCGGTGCAAGGGCCAGAGCAGCGGAGAATGCGACAGCCGGTGCCAGCCGTATTGCAGCATGTCGTCGCCCAGCAGCAGCAGTCCGGCCATGGCGTACCACGGCAGATGAACGAGTGCATCCTTGTATTCCGGCAGCAAGGTCTTGCCAATCAGGCCACCCATCCACACGGCAAAGGGTTGTGAGACCGATCCCACCAGCGCAAATGCCGTGATATCCAGCATATTGTCGGAGGCCGTAGCACCGAATTTTTGTGCCCGTTCCAGCACATATTCCAAGGCGGCAAAGCCCACGAATATGGCAACCAAAATTGTGTAATGGACGGCTGTCACTGAAATAGCTCCTTCATCTGCGATCGTTGATTTCAAGACTTGTAGCTAGCGTCCAGCCGCTCAAGTTTGCGCAGCAGTGCAGGCCAGGCAATGCTGGCCCCTTGGCCTTTGGAGACCACGTTAATCACCGCCGGCATCGTTTCCATGATGTTGGCGTTGACGTGTACCAGTGCTCCGCCGGCTTGCGCGTTTATTTGTATCTGGCAGGTGCTTTCCAGGAAATACATGCCCAAAAATGCATCCGCCAGTTCCACGCGGAGTTGCCATTCATCTGCAGAAACCCGGGTTTCAAGGGAAGGGATGTGCATAAAACGTATTTGCGGTGGGTGTGGATGCCGATCAACCGCCTGGGCTTTGCGTAGCCGTTGGCAGAGCGACGCGAAGTTTCGTCGACTTCGCGCTAAAAACCTTTGGCATTTCGCGACAGCTGGGAAAACCCTGTATAGAAAGGTTCTTCACCATGACGGTACTTATTCGTGCGGCGGCCTTGTATGGCTACGAGGAAATGGCGCGCGACATTGGCATTGCTCCCGAGCCCGCCATGCAACGGGTGCACCTGAGTGCTTCGAAACTGGCGGACGCCGATAACCTGGTTCCGTACCTGGGGTTTATCCAATTGCTGGAACACACGGCGCAGGAAGGAAATTGTCCGGATTTCGGTTTGCGTCTGGCATATGCCCAGAGCTTTGGCCGTTTCGGTCAACTGGCGCTGCTATTGCAGCATGCGTCAACGCTGGGTGAGGCGCTGAAGCTGGCGTCCCGGTACATTTTTTTTCATACCTCTTCGGTGCGTTTGCGCGTGTTGCCGGTGGCGGGTTCGGACGCCGCGCTTGACCTGGTATTTGAATTGAATTTGCCCAAGGCGCGCAACATGAAGCAGATCCATGAACTGGCCCTGGGCAACATTGTCAAAAGCATTTTTACGCTGGGCCAGGGCAGCATTCGTCCGCTGCTGGCGCGCCTGCCGCATGCGCAACTGGGGCCGACCGCCAGCTACCTGAAGACCCTGCAGTGCGACTGCGAATTCAACACGAACATGACCGCGATTCGCCTCGATGCCCAGTCGCTGCAGCAGGCATTGCCGGCGCACAATCCCGATTTGCAGGCCTATGCACTGCATTACCTGCAGCTGCATTTTGGCGACGACCCGGCGACCCATTTTTCTGACCGCATCCGGGGCATGCTGCGGCGTTTTCTAAGCAGCGGAAGAGCGCGCCAGTCCGACATCGCACACCTCCTGGCGATCCATCCCCGCACCCTGCAGCGCAGACTGGCGGCGGAGGGCACAAGGTTTGAAGACCTGCTGGACGAAGTCCGAAAAAAGCAATTCCGCCGCATTCTGGAAATCGATGCTGCGCAAGCCCTGTCGCAAGTGGCCTGGCTGCTGGGCTATACCGAACAGTCTTCGCTCAATCGCAGTTGCCTGCGCTGGTTTGCGTGTTCTCCGGCTACCTTCCGGGAAAAATTGCAGCGTGGTGAACTCGCCGAGCTTTGAATGCATCCCGGCAAGGGCACTTGGCTTCCTTGCCACTTGCCTGCGTGCCGCCGCTGGCTGCGGATTACTTGGCCGCGGGGGCAACAATAGTCAGCACGGAAACGACGTTTTCCACATCGTCCACCATCCGAACGGCTGACTCCAATGCGGCCTGCTGTTGCGCCGTGCTGACGCAGCCCATCAGCGTGACCCAGCGGCGTTGCCCCTCTATCCACAGACTGGTATTGGCAAAGCGTGGATCCTGCCGGATGTACTTTTGCACCCTGGAAATAATGTCAGTGTCGTAGGCATATGCATTCGACAATCGGCAGCGCCCGGACAGGTAACAATCGGTTCCACGTTCGGCCCGGTAATGGCTTTGGGCGCGTGCTTCGTCTGGCGTGTAAAGGCTTGGACTGGGCATCGGACACGCCGCAATCGCCGAGGTGACCTGCACAAACGGGTCGCCAAGCGATTGGCGCGGCACCTGCGCAGCGACCAAGCCGGTTGCCGATAGACACCAGAGCGAAATAAGCAGGGAACCTGGTTTCATTTGTGCGCACGCCGTACAGACATTCTGAACCCTTCAAACACCCGAGCGCGCCATTGTTTCACATGCAATTTGGTTGCGCTATGGCCCCCGCAACCAGACCCCAGTGCCAGGATTGCGTGCCGTATGTGTAGAAAACAACGCTTCGCGGTATTTATGGACAGCTATGGGTCTGCGCACAGGTGTGTGAAAAATAGGTGACATCAATGGCAGGTAGCATGCAGCATGCTGGGGCAACGAGGCTCCTGAATCAACGAGGTATTCATGAAAAATCTGAAGATACACACGCGCTTCTTGCTGCTGCTGGCGATTTTTGTTGCCGGGCTGCTGATCTATGGCGCCTGGTCCTTCAAGACGCTCAACGAATTGAAAGTCAACGGCGCGCTGTACCAGCGCATCGCGCAGACCAAAGACCTGGTCGCTGACATTTTGCCGCCGCCCGAATATGTGCTGGAACCCTATCTGGTCAGCCTGCAACTGGCGGCCAGTACCGACAAAACCCAGCAGGACAAGCTGATCGAGCGCCTGAAGTCGCTGCGCCATGACTATGACACGCGCCACGACTACTGGTCCCAGGCCACGCTCGAGCCCCAGGTGGCGGATGTGCTGCTGCGCCAGGCCCATGCCCCGGCGCTGGAAATATTCAAGGCCATTGACGGCACACTGATTCCGGCGGTGCAACGGCAGGACCGTGCGGCCATTGAGGCCGTGTCCAAGGACATTGCCGTGCTTTATGAAACGCACCGCAATGCCATTGACCGGGCGGTGCTGGCCGCCAACCGACAGGCCGATGGCGATGAAGCCTATGGCAAGGAGCGTGTCGATTCGGCGGTTACGCTTTTGCTCGTTATTTTGCTGCTGACGCTGGGCGCCACCATCGGTGTGTCCTGGGTGATTGCCACTGGCATTTTGCGTCCGCTGAAAGACGCGGTTGGTGTGGCAGAAAAAATTGGTGCCGGCGATCTCAGCGGCGACATCCAGGTTGACGGGAAAAATGAACTCGCGCACCTGATGGGTGCGTTGCAATCGATGCAATCCAGCCTGGTTCAGGTGGTCGCGGCGGTGCACACCGGCTCCGAAGGCGTGGCCACGGCCAGCGCTGAAATTGCCCAGGGCAACAACGACCTGTCGGCGCGCACCGAAAACCAGGCCAGCGCGCTGCAGCAGACTGCCGCATCGATGGACCAGCTGAGCTCCCAAGTCACTACCAACGCCAACAATGCGCGCCAGGCCAATCAGCTGGCCAACAACGCATCGGCGGTGGCGGTCCAGGGCGGTGAGGTGGTGGGGCGCGTGGTGGAAACCATGAAAGGCATCAATGCCGCCTCGCGCAAGATTGCCGACATCATCAGTGTCATTGACGGCATTGCGTTCCAGACCAATATTCTGGCCTTGAACGCAGCAGTGGAAGCGGCCCGGGCCGGCGAGCAGGGACGCGGATTCGCGGTGGTCGCCAGTGAAGTTCGTTCGCTGGCCGGACGCAGTGCCGAAGCTGCCAAGGAAATCAAGTCCCTCATCAACGCCAGCGTCGAACGCGTGGAGCAGGGCTCGATGCTGGTCGATGAGGCCGGCAGCACCATGACCGAGGTGGTCAATTCGATCCGCAAGGTCAGTGACCTGGTGGCCGACATCAGCAGTGCCAGTACCGAACAGGCATCCGGCGTTGCACAGGTGGGCGCGGCGGTGGGCCAAATGGACCAGGTGACGCAGCAAAACGCGGCCCTGGTCGAGCAAATGGCGGCAGCGGCAGGGAGCCTCAAATTGCAGGCCGGCGAACTGGTCAGAACCGTGGCGGTCTTCAATCTGGGGCAGCGCAGCCAGCCGGCACGCTCGGCGCTAAGCCAGACCTTGCCGCAGACACCACGCCAGGCACGCCCGGCCTTAAGCCCGGCCCTGAGCCAGTCATTGCGCCAGCCAGCAAGCCCGAAGCGCCCAGCGGTGCCGGCCAGCAACACTGCAGCTGCACCGGCCCGGCCAGCCGCCGTGTCGAAGCCCGCGGCCTTGCCGCAACCCAGGGCACAGGGCGCCGACAGCAACGACGATTGGGAAACTTTTTAGCCGAAGCACTTGAGCAAATCGATGCTGGTCGATTTGCCAAGGTATTGGCTGTCGCCCGCCAGCCACTGCGTGGCACGTTCCCGGCCTTGTTGCATCAGCATCTGCAGAAACGGGGCGTAGGCCAGCAATTTGGTTTCGGTGCCTTGCAGGCTGGACAGTCCGCTCGAATCAACCATGTGAAAGCGCGCATTCTTGAGTCGCCGCTCCAGCCGGCCACTGTGCGCCAGACCGCCACGCGCATGTGCCAGCGCCTGGTTGAACAGTGACATCTCGCGCATCAGGTGTGAAGAAAAGGTGATTTCGGCAATCCGTTCCTGGATGGCTTCGGCGCTGTTGCCGCAATCTGCGCGTTCCAGCGGGCTGAGCAAGACCAGCAGGATGTCACTGCATTTGCAGCCGTACAGCAGCGGAAAAATCGGCGGGTTGGCGCTGTAGCCGCCGTCCCAGTAAGGCTGGCCATCGATCTGCACCGGCGTGTGCAGGCGTGGCAGGCAGGTCGACGCCATCAGCACGTCGCAACTGATTTCGTGTTCGCGAAAAACCCGCAGCTTGCCGCTGTTGGCCTGGGTCGCCGCTATGAACAGCTTGAACGGGCAGTCGCGGCCCAGGCGGGCAAAGTCGATTTGCGCGTTGAGCAAGTCGCGCAGCGGATTGATTGCCAGCGGGTTGAGTTGGCCGGGTGAGAAATAGGCAGTCAGGTTCAGCAAGGCCTTGCTGAGCGTTGACAGGCTGATGGCCTCACCTTCCCCTTGCACCATCAGGCCTGGCGGCAGCTGCGTGGCCAGCGTGGTCCAGAAATTTTGCAGACTCTGGCGCGCGCCGTCGCGGCCGTTTTTCATCCAGCCATCGGCCAGCAACACGGCGTTGAGCGCGCCGGCGCTGCTGCCACTGAGTCCCTCAAACTCGAGCCGGCTGTCCGCCAGCAGCGCGTCCAGCACGCCCCAGGTAAACGCCCCGTGGGAGCCGCCGCCTTGCAGCGCCAGGTTCAGGCGCAGCGGCTTCTTGCGCAGCGAATGCCAATAGCCGAGCACGCCGCTGCGGATGGCGTGGGTCATGGTGCCGGTGCGGGTAATCATGGCGGGTTCAAAAATGCCGCTATCGCGGCTTGTGTCGCCGGGTGGCGTGGCAAGCTTTGGTGCGTGGTGCCGGGCACGATGCACAGCGTTGCCGGTGCCTGCAGGCGCGCCGCCAGGGCGCGGCTGCTCGGGTGTGGAATGCGTGTGTCCCGCGCTGCCAGCAGCACGGCGGTGCGGGCGCGGACCCGGCGGGCGTCTTCAGTGCAGTCAAATTTTTGCCGCAGGGTCCAGCGCATGGCGTTCAGCAGCGGGCGTTTGCGCAGCAGTTGCTCCAGGCTTTCAAAGGGCGACAGCAACACCAGGTGGCGGACCTCTTTGCGCGCTGCCACGGCGCTGGCGATGGCGGTGCCCAGACTGCGCCCGACGATGGCTATTTCAGTGTCCGGCCCGGCTTCCAGGCGCCAGACTTCTTCGTATATTTTCAGCGCATCGGCCTTGGCGCTGGACTCGCTGGCGCGCCCGCCAGACTGACCAAAGCCACGGTAGTTAAAGGCATAGACGGTCCAGGCGCCAAGGTAGCTCGGCATGGCGCAGACCCAGGCCACGTGTTCGTTGCGGCCACCAAAGTAAATCAGCACGCGGCGTTTGTCTGTGGGCGCCGGCCTGGCTGACCAGCCTTCGAGTTGCACCGTGTCGCTCACCGCCAGCCGCAGCGACTGGACCGTGTGCTGCAGTGGCAGGGGGCCCTGCAAGAGCTGGCGCATGCGCCTTGGTTTGCCAAAAATAATGCGCCCCTGCGCCAGCCAGACCAGGGACGCACTGGCGGCGTAGCTGGAACAGGCGCTGAGCGCCAGCGTGGCAAGATTTATCGGCATCGGCTCCTTGCGGGTGGTTGAACCCCTGGTGCGGCGCCAGCGGCAACCGCCGCCCTGCGCCAAACCAGCAAGTATGTGCCGCTATGGTGTCAGTGTTGTGACCCGGCCGCAAGCCATGGGGGTTTGGGCGCAGTCAGCGGTTCACATCCACCACCACGCGCCCGCGCACCTGGCCGTCGAGCAGGGCGCTGGCCGTGGCAATGGCCTGGCCGAGGCCGATTTCCGTGGTCATGGCTTCCAGCAGGTCCAGGTCCAGGTCACGCGCCAGCCGTGCCCAGGCGGCGCGGCGCCGCGCTGGTGCGGCCATCACGCTGTCAATGCCGCACAAGGTAATGCCGCGCAGAATAAAGGGCGCAACGCTGGCCGGAAAGTCCATGCCCTGGGCCAGGCCGCAGGCCGCCACCACGCCGCCGTAGCGGGTGCTGGCGCAGGCGTTGGCCAGGGTGTGGCTGCCGACGGCATCAATAACGCCAGCCCAGCGCTCTTTGGCCAGTGGCTTGCCGGGTGCCGACAAAGTGGCACGGTCTATGACTTCGGCGGCGCCCAGGCGCTGCAGGTGCGCAGCCTCGGCCGGGCGACCGGTGCTGGCGACCACCCGGTAGCCGAGCCGCGCCAGCAACACCACTGCCACGCTGCCAACGCCGCCGTTGGCGCCGGTGACCAGAATTTCGCCATGCTCTGGCTTTACACCGTGCTGCTCCAGCGCCATGACGCAGAGCATGGCGGTATAGCCGGCGGTGCCAATCGCCATCGCCTGGCGCGTGCTGAACGCGTCCGGCAGTGGCACCAGCCAGTCACCCCGCACGCGCGCCACCTGGGCCAGACCGCCGCAATGGTTTTCGCCGACGCCCCAGCCATTCAGCACCACCTGGGTGCCCACCGGCCAGGCCGGGTCGCTGCTCTGGCTGACGCTGCCGGCGAAGTCGATGCCCGGCACCATGGGAAACTTGCGCACCACCGGGGACTTGCCGGTAATCGCCAGGCCGTCCTTGTAATTCAGGGTGGACCAGTCAATGCGCACCGTGACGTCGCCCTCGGGCAGCACCGATTCGTCGATCGATTGCAGCGCGGCCCGGTAGCCGTGTTCGTCTTTGCTGATGAGGATGCCGTTAAACATGAATATCTCCTGTGGGGTTTAGGTTTGTGCCTTGCGTCGCTCGTGGTTTTCCACGGCCTTGAGCACCAGCAGCAGCAAGCTGCCGAGCAGCATGGCGCCGGCGGCGAGGTAGAGGCCGATCTGGTAGCTGCCGGTGCGGGTGGCGAGCCAGCCGGTGGCGGCCGGCGCGAGTATTTGCGCCGAACCATACGCCAGCGTCATCTTGCCCATCATCTTGGCCGGGCGGGTCGGGTAGTAGCGCCCGGCCATGCTCAGCACCAGGCTGACCATGCCGATAAAGGTGCCGCCAAACAGCAGGGCGCCAAACAAGGTGGCCCAGATTCCGCCCCACAGCACCGGCATGACGATGCCGACAATTTGCAGCAGCGCCGCCAGTATCAGGGCGTTCAGGTCGCCGGTGCGCCGGGCAATAAAGTCCCAGTTGATGCAGGCCGGCGCGGCGGCCAGGCCGATCGCCAGGAAGGCCAGGGTGCCGCGCCCGGCCAGGCCGGGCAGCTTGTCGACAATTGCCACGATGAAAGTGGCGCTCACCACATAGCCGACCCCGGCGCAGAAATAGGCCGCCATGAACAGGCGCAGAAAGAGCCGGCTCGGCGGCTTGTCGTGCATGGCCTGGCCGCTGGTGGTGACGCCGCTGGTGTCAGGCGCGGGCAGCCAGCGCAGCGCCGGTACCGCCAGCACGCAGGCGATGGCGGTAAAGACAAACCACTGGCTGCGCCAGTCCAGGCTGGGCTGCATCAGGGTCACAGCAACCGAGCAGCCGGCAATGCCCAGGCCGATACCGGAAAAGTGAATGCCCAGCTCACTGCGGTGGTGGTGACGGATCAGCCAGTTCAATATCAGGCCGGTGCCCAGCAGCATCGAGGCGGCACTGCTGAAACCGGCCAGAAAGCGCGACAGCGCCCAGACCGCCAGGTGGTTGCTCAGCCCCATCATGGCGGTGCTGACAATGGCGACGATCATGCCGATGCGGTAGAGCCGGTCTTTCAATACCAAATCGCTGATCTGCGAGGCCACGATGGCGCCGCCCAGATAGCCGGCATAGTTGATAGCCGCCAGCCAGCCAGCGGCAGCAACGCCCAGGCCGGCCTGTTGCTGCATCAGCGGCAGCAGTGGCGTATAGGCGAAGCGTGCCACCCCCAGCGTCAGTATCAGACTAAAGATGCCGGCGCTGAGCACGCGGATACGTTCTTGTTGTGGACTCACGGTGTTGTCTCCTGGGGCCAAGGGCTTTGCCCCGGTGTCTCTTTACGGCGGCTGCCGCGCGGACTTCGGCTTTTTATAACCTATCTGCGGGCCGGTGCCTGTCGCCTCGGTGAATAGCCTGTGGTCGGGCACAGCCGCTACCATTGGCGCACATGCTGTACCACCGCTTTAAACATTCCTTGCCTTTTCTTGCCGTGCTGGGGTCCGTCACGGCGCTTGGCGTTGGCACCTCGTTTGCCAAGCACCTGTTTCCCCTGATCGGCTCGATGGGCACCACCACGCTGCGCGTTGGCTTCTCGGCGCTGCTGGTGCTGGCCTTGTGGCGGCCCTGGCGCTGGCCGCTGGCGCGTGCCGATGCGCGTGCGGTGCTGATGTATGGGGTCGCGCTCGGGCTGATGAACCTGTTGTTCTATTTGTCTTTGCGCACCATTCCTTTTGGTCTGGCGGTAGCGATCGAGTTTTCCGGGCCGCTCACGCTGGCGCTGGTGTCCTCGCGCCGGCGCATCGATTTTCTGTGGCTGGCGCTGGCGGTGTTCGGACTGGCGCTGCTGCTGCCGCTTGGACACAGTGTCGGTCCGCTGGACCCGCTGGGCGTGCTGTATGCCCTGGCCGCGGCGGTGTGCTGGGCCTTGTATATCGTTTTTGGAAAGCGGCTTGGGCATTTGCATGCCGGCCAGTCGGTGGCCCTGGGTTTGGCGGTGGCGGCGATCACGGTGGCGCCCTTCGGTCTGTGGCAGGCTGGCACGGCTTTGTGGGACCCCGGCCTGCTGCTCTATGGCGTGGGCGTGGCGGCAGTCTCCAGCGCGATTCCGATTTCGCTGGAAATGGTGGCGCTGAAGCGCTTGCCCAAGGAAGCCTTTGGCATTCTGACCAGCATGGAGCCGGCGGTGGCGGCGCTGCTGGGCTACTGGGTGCTGCAGGAAACGCTGGACGCGCGCCAATGGACGGCTATTTTCTGCACCATGCTGGCCGCTGCCGGCAGTTCCCTGACGGCGCGGCGGACCGTAGCGGCGCCTAGGGTACCATTGGTCGAGCCGTATGCTGGCAGTACGCAAACATAGCGGCACCCAGATAGATACATAGGAGGGGCTATGACCCAATGGATAGTGTTCGGTATTTTGGCGATCCTGGTGATTTATGGCGTGAGTCTGTACAACAACCTGGTCAGCGTGAAAAACGCCGTGGCCAAGGCCTGGGCCAATATCGATGTGCTGCTCAAGCAGCGCCATGATGAAATTCCCAAGCTGGTGGAGGTCTGCAAGCAGTACCAGCAGTTCGAGCAGTCGACGCTGCAAAACGTGATTCAGGCACGCTCCCAGGTGCAGGCCGCTGGCGCGCGTGGTGATATGCAGGCGCTGGGCCAGGCCGAGGGCGCGCTGCGTGCCGGTGTCGGTCGCATCTTCGCGGTGGCAGAAGCCTACCCGGAGCTCAAGACGAACACGCAATTCATGCAGCTGCAAAGCCGCATCAGCGCCCTGGAAAACGCGATTGCCGACCGGCGCGAGTTTTATAACGACGCGGCCACCATCAACAACGTGCAAATCGAAATGTTTCCGGCCAATCTGATCGCCAGCCGTTGCAACTTTGGCGTCAAGGCCTTGCTCGATTTCTCGGCCGAAGAAAAAGCCGATATCGACGTGAAACAGCTGTTTGGCAGCAAGGCCTAGTCGCCAGCCCCGGTTGCAACGCTAGCGGCGCACCTCGATCTTGCTGGACCTTTACCTCGCCCGACTGCGCCTGGGTTATGCGCAGATGATCACTTCCGGCGCGCAGTTGCTGCTGGTCTTCGTTGGCCTGCGCCTGCAAACCCGGCTGGCCTGGCTCGCCAGTCTGGCACTGATCGCCCTGATCAGTGTGTTTGCCTGGCTCTCCAATTTGTACCGCCTGCGCGCTTTGCGCGACACGCCTACGTCGCTGATTGAGGCGGCCGCGCAGGGCCAGGTGGAGCTGGCCGGCATTGGCGAACCCTTTTGCGATCCCCCGATTTATAGCCAGCTCAAGCGCCGCCCCTGTCTGTGGTGCCGCTACCAGATCGAAGAGCGACGCAAGAATGAGTGGCACACCGTTGATCGCGGCGAAACCAGCAATACCTTTGTGCTGCGTGACCGCACCGGGGTCTGCGTGGTCGACCCGGAGCTGGCGGAAATCGTCACCTTGCACCACGAGCAGTGGACCGATGGCGAGCAGCGCCTGACCGAGTGGGTGCTGCTGAAGGGTGACGCGCTGCGCGTGGTGGGCGCCTTCCGTACCCTGAATGGAACCAGTGAGCCGTTTGATACGCGCAGCGAACTGAGTGCGCTACTGGGCGAATGGAAACAAGACATGCCGCGTTTGCTGGCGCGTTTTGACGCCGACCGCGATGGCGTGCTCAGTGTTGACGAATGGGAAAACGCGCGCCGCGCCGCTATGCAGGAAGTGCTGCAGCGCAAGGACCAGTGGCTGGCGCAGCCGGAGACCCATCTGATTGCGCGTCCGACCGACGGCCAGCTATTCCTGATCAGCAATATGTCCGAGGACAAATTGCTGCGCCGCTATACGCTGTGGGGCGCCGCGCACCTGCTAATACTGCTGGCGGCGCTGGCCGGCGTCGGCTGGACGCTGCACAACTTTCCGCTGCACGGCTAATACTTCTGTCCTGTTTGCAGGGTCATAAATTGACAAATATCAATTCATGACAGTCGGCGCTATTGTTTGATTGGGCCGATGTATCTATATTCTCCAAATAGCCATAAAACGTCAGTAAATTAAAGCCCTGTATCGGGTACAAAGCGGGAGCAAGGGTTGCGGCTGCGCGGTGTGGTCGCGCATAGGCAGATTGCAGCGGCGGGCCGCTTGCCAATATCTCCGAATTGCACTGTAGCCAGGGAGGTCGAATGAAAGATGTGACCGTGCGGCGCAAGGACATCGCTTGGCAGACGATGCTGGGTCGGGCCGTGCTGGCACTTTGTGCCGCCGCTGCGGCGCCGGCGCCTGCGCTGGCGCAAGCCTTGCCCAATGCCGGTTCGCTGCTGAAAGACTTGCGTGACCGCGAGCCGCCAGCATCTGACCAGCAGCAGCCTGCCGTGCTCGCACCGCTGGCGCGACCGACGCTCCACCTGCCGGACGGCGCTACGCTGAAAGTGGCCAGTTTCCGCATCACTGGCAATACCCTGATCAGCAGCGCAACATTGCAGCCGCTGCTTCGGGAATGGGAAGGCAAAACCCTGGATCTGGCCGGCCTGAACGAAGCCAGTGCCGTGCTGACACGCTATTACCAGGCCCGCGGCTATATCCTGTCTTACGCCTATTTGCCGGCCCAGAAAGTCGAGCACGATAGCGTCGAAATCGCCATCCTGGAGGGCCATGTGGGCGCCGTGCAGGTGGTCGCGGCGCAAGATATTCGCCTGGATGACCAGGTGATACAAAACCATGTGGCGCTCGGCAGCAGCACACAGGCGGCGCAGCAGGATGTGCTGGAGCGCCAGCTGTTGTTATTGAACGACATCCCCGGGGTGGTGGCGCGTGGCGCATTTACGCCCGGCGCGCAGCCGGGCAGTTCCGATCTGGTGGTGTCGGTGGTGGAAGACACGCCGCTGGCCAGTTCGGTCTATTTCAATAACTACGGCAACCCGTCTACCGGGTCCCAAACCCTGGGCGCGGATTTCCAGTTGCGCGACCTGTTCGGCGCCGGCGACGCCACGCAACTGGGGCTGGCCTGGGCCGCTGGCGGTGGCCTGGCCAGTGCCAATATCGAAAACACGCTGCCGCTGGGGGGCAACGGTCTGACGCTGCACGGCGGCTATGCGCACCTGAGCTATGCGCTGCAGGACACATTTTCCGACTTGGGTGCGCGTGGCATTGCCGACACGCTGCATATCGGGCTGGGCTATCCCTTGCTGCGCAGCGCGGCGCGCAATCTGAGCCTGCGCGCCGATGTGCAATACAGCTATCTGCGCGACTTGCTGACCCTGGTGCAGGTGGACAACCGCAAGAACAGCCGCAGCGCCGCGCTGGGCCTGGACCTGAATACCCAGGACGACTGGCTGGCTGGCGGCCGCCTGCGGGGCCATGCCAGCTTCGAGAGTGGCAATCTGCAATTTGAGTCCGGCACCGACACCCTGTCCACCGCCGGCAGTTATGACAAGGCCACCCTGGAGCTGGTACGCGAGCAGCAACTCAGCCAGAACCAGTTGCTGTATTTCCGCGCCTCGGGCCAGATGGCGGACAAGAATTTGGACAGTTCGGAGAAGTTCTCTCTGAGCGGGCCGAATGCGGTGCGCGCCTATGCACCGGGGGAACTCAGCGTCGATGACGGCACCTTGCTGACGCTGGAATGGCGCTACCGCATTCCCTTGCCGGGCAGCCTGCTGACGGCCAGTATTTTCAGCGATTACGCCTACGGCAGCATCAACCACCAGGCGCTGCCGGGCGTGACCGAGAACGACAACATGCTGAATGGCGCCGGTATCGGCCTGAACTGGCGTACCGGCGCGGACATGGAGTTTTCGCTCAGCGCCGCCTGGCGCGGCGCGCATGCTCCGAGCGTCGACGGCGATCGCCAGCCGCGGGTCTTTTTCCAATTCAATAAAGGCCTGTGAGGCCACGTTGCGGGAGCTAGGAGAGCACTATGGCAGACATCGATTCAGGATGCGCTCGATTGGCCCAGGCAGTGTCTGGCGTGTTGCGGCTGTCCGGGCGCTGCAAACTGCGCTGGAGCCTGCGCCCGCGCCGGCGCATCAGCGCCTTGTTGCTGGTGCTGCTGGCGGGCTATATACCGGCTTTTTTGCCGCAGGCGCGGGCCCTTGACCTGAATGCCTTGCCGTCCGGCGGCACAGTCAAAGTGGGCACTGCCGCCATCAGCCAGAGTGGCAACCAGTTGACGGTGCAGCAGGGCAGCAAGCAGCTCGGTATTGATTGGCAAAGTTTCAATATTGGCGCCAATGCCACGGTCAATTTTCTGCAACCGGGGGCCAGTTCCATCGCCCTGAACCGCATTGTTGGCAACGATCCGTCGCAAATTTTTGGCCATTTGACGGCCAATGGCCAGGTCTTTCTGAGCAACCCCAATGGCGTGTTGTTCGCGCCCGGGGCCAAGGCCGACGTGGGCGGCCTGGTGGCTTCCACCTTGGACCTGAGCCAGTCAGACTTTGCCAGCGGCAACTACCGCTTCAACAGCACCGGCAGCGGCGCCAGTGTGCTGAACCAGGGCAGCCTGCACGCGGCTTCCGGTGGCTATATTGCGCTGTTTGGCAGCAACGTGGCGAACCAGGGGCAGATCGATGCGCCGACCGGTTCGGTGCTGCTGGCCTCGGGCAGCGCGGTGACCGTCGGTATCGACCCGAACGGTTTGTTCTCTGCCGTGGTGACCCCGGCGACGGCTGCCGCCTGGGTCAGCAACAGCGGCAGTATCAGCGCCGACGGTGGCAGTGTGCGCCTGGATGCGCAGGCGGCGCAGGGCATTGCCGAGTCGCTGGTGAACAACAGCGGCATCATCCGTGCGCAAAGCATTGAGAACCGCAACGGTGACATTTATCTGACCGGTGCGCAGACGGTGGACAACACCGGCACGCTGGATGTCTCGGCCAGCGGCCAGGGCACGGGTGGCAGCATTGTGCTCAAGGCAGACATGCAAAGCGGCACCGCCAACGTCGGCGGAACCCTGCTGGCGCGCGGTGGCGCCCTGGGCGGTGACGGCGGTTCGGTGGAGACCTCGGGAGCGCACGCCCATATGGCGGCGGACCTGCAGGTCGATGCGACGGCGCCCAAGGGCAAGACCGGCCAGTGGCTGATCGATCCGAATGACTATGTGATTGCTGCCAGTGGCGGTGACATCACCGGCGCCGTGCTGGGGGCCAATTTGCTCACCGCCAATGTGACGCTGGACAGCAGCAATGGCACCGTGGTGACATCCACCGGGCATGGCGATATCAGTGTCAACGACAACGTCAGCTGGCTCGGCGCCAACACCCTGACGCTGAATGCCTACCGCAACATCAATGTCAACGCCAGCATCAGCAACAGCGCCGGGGCGCAACTGGTGCTGCGCTCGGACGATAGCGGCAGTGGCAGCGGCAGCGTGGTATTCGGCGCTTCGGGCGCGGTGAACATGGGCAGCAGCGGACGCGCGGACCTGTACTACAACCCGGTCAGTTACAGCGCGCCCAGCAATTTCAGCGCCAATTTGGGCGCCAGCAGCAACTGGACCGCCTGGATGCTGGTGAACGATGTCGGCGTGGCCTCGGGCGGCACGCACGGCTTGCAGGCCATCAATACCAACCTGGCTGGCAGCTATGCCCTGGGCAAGGACATCGACGCTTCCGGCAGCGCGGCCTGGAATTCCGGCGCCGGCTTCGCGCCGATCGGCAGCAGTGGCTCCCCCTTCACCGGCAAACTGGACGGCCTGGGCCACAGCATCAGCGGCCTCAGCATCAGTCGTTCTTCGACCTCCAATGTGGGTCTGTTTTCGGACCTGAACGGCAGTAGCGCGGTACTGGAAAATCTGAATCTGTCGGGCGGCAGTGTGCTGGGCTACAGCAATGTTGGCGCGCTGCTGGGCTATTTGAATCTGGGTTCGGTGGTCAATGTCAGCAGTGCGCTGGCGGTAACGGGTTCGTCCAGCGTCGGCGGCCTGGTCGGACAGAACAGCGGCGCCATCAGCAATAGTTCGTCCTCAGGCGCAGTGACCGGCAGCAATGCGGCCAGCAGTATCGGTGGCCTGGTGGGCTATAACACTGGCAGCATCAGCCAGTCGTATGCCAGTGGCGTGGTCAATGGCGGCAGCAATAGCTATTACCTGGGCGGCTTGGCCGGCTACAGCGGCTACGGTGCGATCAGCGCGTCCTACGCTACCGGCGCCGTCACCGGCGCCGGCAGCAGCAGTTACATCGGCGGCCTGGTGGGCTATGCCTATTCTGGTTCGGTGGCCAACAGCTATGCCAGCAATGCGGTGGTCGGCGCGAGCAGTGTGGCCTCGGTGTTTGGCGTCAACTATGGCGTGACCATCAGCAACGTCTATTCCAATATTGACCATAGCAGCGTCAATGGCCAGACGGTGTATGACGCCAACGCCTTTGATTCGGCCCAGATTCAGGAAAAAATCCAGAATGCCGGTGTGTTGAATATCGCCAACTACGCGTCTTTGGCCTATGACGCCAGCAGCGGTGCGTATGTCATCAGCAACCTGCAGGGCATGAAGGACCTGCTGGGTTTCGTTGGCAACGCGCAGTACAAATTTGCGCTGGGCGCATCGGTCGATCTGGCAAGTGTGCCGGGCTACTACATTCCGAGTTTTTCGGCGCAGAGTTTTGACGGTCGCGGCAACACCATCAACCACCTGAATGTGGCGCTGGCGGGCAGCGACAACATTGGCTTTATCGGTGTGCTGGCCAGTGGCAGTACCTTGAGCAACCTGGTGCTGAGCAATGTCAGCGTCAGTGGCCGCAACGACGTTGGTGCTGCGGTGGGCAACGTCACGGCAGCCTCCTCGGCGAGCACCGTGCTGAGCAACGTCAGTGTCACCGGCACGGGCAGCATCACTGCCGCCGGGCAATATGCCGGTGGCCTGGTCGGCCAGTTGAATTCCTATGCCGGCATCAGCGGCAGCAGCGCGGTCGCCAATGTCAGCGGCAACTACTACGTCGGCGGACTGGCCGGCTACAGTTCGAGTTCGACCATTACCGGGTCCTCTGCCAGTGGCAATGTGTCCGGCATCAGTTATGTCGGGGGCTTGCTTGGAGTGGCCTATTCCGGCACCGTGTCCAATTCGTATGCCACCGGTGCCGTGACGGGCAGTGGCAATGCGCTGGGCGGGTTGATGGGCTATTCCAGTTCCAGCACCCTGTCACATGTGTATGCCACCGGCGCCGTGACCGGTTCCGGTACGTCGGTGCAAGTCGGCGGGCTGGTCGGCGAGAGCTACTACGGCAGTATCAGCAACGCCTGGTCTTCCGGCGCCGTCATCGGCAACAGCAATGTCGGGCCGGTCGTGGGCTACGTGTATGGCACCACGCTGAGCAATATTATTTACGACCTGGACAACAGCAAGGTCAATGGGAACGCCGTGTACGGCCCCTATGGACTGGAGCACGCCCAGCTGCTGGAGATGGTCAGCAGCGGCACGCTGAATATCCAGAACTACAGTTCCCTGGTGTACGACGCGGCCAGCCAAAGCTATGTCATCAGCAGTGTCCAGGGTTTGAAAGACCTGCTCGGCTTTGCCGGCAGCAGTTACAGCTTCAGCCTGGGCGCTGACCTCGACCTGAGTGGCATGGCCGGCTTCTATGTGCCGAGTTTCACGGCGCACAGCTTTGACGGCAAGGGCCATTCCATTTCCAATCTGAGCCTGAGTCCCTCGCTCAATCCCGGCAGCGGCAACGACCTGGCACTGTTTGGTGTACTGGGCAGCAACAGCAGCGTCAGGAATCTGTCGCTGCTGAACGTCAATGTCAGCGGTAGCAGCTATGTCGGCGCATTGGTGGGCGAAGTGCTGGCGCCCAGCAGCGCCACGTCGGTGATCAGCAATATCACACTGTCCGGCAGCGTCACTGGCAGCGGCAACTATATCGGCGGGGCCGTCGGCAGCATGGACGGCGCTGCCGGCATGGACCACGTGGTGTCTAGCGTCAGCGTGGCCGGCGGGTCCTATTACCTGGGCGGACTGATCGGCTACAACGCCAGCGGAACCCTGACCGCGTCGAGCGCCAGCGGTACGGTCAGCGGCAGCGCGTCTTACATGGGCGGACTGGTTGGCTATAACTCCGGCGGAACCGTGTCTGCGTCGAATGCCAGCGGCGCCGTGACCGGCGCCAATTACAGCCAGTACCTGGGCGGTTTGGTGGGCTATGGCTATGGGCCTTTGAGCAACGTCTCTGCCAGCGGCAATGTATCGGCCGGCAATTACGCCAGCTATCTGGGCGGCCTGTTGGGCGGTGGTGGTGGCAGTGTCAGCACCGCCTACGCCACTGGTACGGTCAGCGCCGGCAGCGCCGCCAACTATCTGGGCGGGTTGATCGGCAACCAGTCCGGCTATTCCTCGACCGTCACTTCGGCCTACGCCACCGGCGCGGTGAGCGGCGCGGCGAATTCCAGTTACCTGGGCGGCCTGATCGGTTACAACAGCGCGCCGCTGGTCTCGGTGTATGCCACCGGGGTGGTGAACGGCAGTTCCACGGGCAACTATGTCGGTGGACTGGTCGGATCGAACAGCGGATCGGTGAGCAACAGCTATGCCAGCGGCGCAGTCACCGGACTGGGCAACACGGCAGCCTTGTTTGGCAGCAACACGGCGACTGCAATCAGCAATGTGTTTTATGACATTGACAGCAGTACCGTGAATGGCAACCCGGTGGTTGGGCCGTATGGCATTTATGACAACGAATTCCAGGACTGGTCGAGCCACGGCCTGGTGCTCAACATTGCCAACTATGCCAGCACACTGCCCTATGACAGTGCCAGCGGCAGCTATGGAATCAGCAGTATTCAGGGCCTGAAAGATGTGCTCGGATTTGCCGGCGTCAGCGCCTACAGTTTCAAGCTGACCGCGGCGACGCTGGACCTGTCTACGCTGCCAGGCTATTACATTCCGGTGTTCAGCGCGCACAGCTTCGATGGCAATGGCAACACCATCGCCAATTTGAATGTGAACCAGCCGAATGTCAGCAACCTCGGTTTTATCGGTACCCTGGGTGCGGCGAGCACGCTGCAAAACCTGAATCTGAGCAATGTGTCGATTGTCGGCGCGTCAGTGCTCGGCGGCGCGGTTGGCAACGCGCTCAGTCCTTCTGGCACCGTGACCATGTTCAGCCATGTGACGGTGAGTGGCAGTGTGGTCGGAAGTGGCAGCGATATAGGCGGGCTGCTGGGGTACAACAATGGCGCTGGCGCTATCAGCCAGTCCAGCGCCAACGTTAACGTGCAGGGCACGAACGATGTCGGTGGCCTGGTCGGCCTGAATTACTACGGTGCCATCGCCAATTCTTTCGCCGTGGGTGCGGTCAGCGCAAACACCGCCAGCAATACCACGCAAGCCTATTTCGGCGGCCTGGTCGGGCAGAGTTATGGCGCACTTTCCAACGTTTATGCCACTGGCGCGGTCACCGTGGCCACTGCGGCAAGCTCCGGTGTGACGGCCAATTACGTGGGTGGCCTGGCCGGTTACAGCTCCGGCACACTGAGCAGTGTCTATGCGACCGGTGCCGTCAGTGCCGGCACCGGTAGCGGCAACAGCGCCAATGACATCGGCGGACTGGTCGGACAAAGCAATAGCAGCGTCAGCAACAGCTATGCCAGCGGCAATGTGGCGGTGGGCGCCACGGGCAGCTATGCCGCCGGCCTGCTCGGTTACAACAGCGGCGCGGTGAGCAATGCGCACGCCAGCGGAGCCGTCAGCGGCAGTGGTTCCTTTGCCTATCTGGGTGGCCTGATTGGCTACAACTATGGCAATCTGAGTGGCGTGTATGCCACCGGTTCGGTGACCAGCAGCGGTGGCAACGGCAGCTATGTTGGTGGGCTGGCTGGCTCCAACAGCGGCAGCGTGACCAATAGCTATGCCAGCGGCGCGGTCAGCGGCGCCAGCTACACGGCGGCCCTGTTTGGCGCCAACAGCAGCACCAGCATCAGCAATGTCTATTACGACATTGACACCAGCACCGTGAATGCGGCGTCGCTGGTCGGCCCGTATGGAATTTACGACGGCCAGTTCCAGGACTGGATCAGCCACAGCCTGAGTCTGAACATCAGCAACTATGCGGCTTCCCTGCCGTACAACAGCAGCCTGGGGGCCTATGCCATCAGCGGCCTGCAGGGCATGAAAGACTTGCTTGGTTTTGCCGGCGTTTCGCAATACAGCTTTGCCTTGACGCAAAGCCTGGATTTGTCGGCTTTGCCCGGCTATTACATACCGGTATTTACCGCGCACCAGTTCAATGGCGGCGGCAATACGCTGTCGCATCTGAATCTGAACCAGCCCAACACCAACAACCTGGGCTTCATCGGGACCTTGGGCGCCAACAGCCTGCTGAGCAATCTGACCCTTAGCAACGCCAGCGTCAGCGGTGGCGCCAACCTCGGTGTGGCGGTGGGCAATGTGCTGGCGCCGTCGGGGGCGGCTGTCATGCTCAGCAATGTGAGTGTGTCCGGCGCGGTGCTGGGCAGCGGCAACGATGTCGGCGGCGTGGTTGGTCAGGTCAACGGCGCCGCAGGCATGACAGCGGTGAGTTCCAGTGCCACGGTCCAAGGGGCGGCCTATGTCGGTGGGCTGGCCGGTAGCGTCGGTAACGGTGCAATTAGCAACTCTTTCGCCAGCGGCAGTGTCACTGGCGGGGCCAGCGGAAACTACATTGGTGGGCTGCTCGGTAACGCGGCCAGCGCCACGCTGACGGCGGACTATGCCAGCGGCAGTGTCAGTGCCGGCAGCAGTGCCTACTATGTCGGTGGTTTGCTCGGCTACGGCAGCTATACGGCACTGAACAATGTGTACGCCACGGGCGCGGTAACGGCTTTGGGTAGCAGCAGTGACGTGGGTGGCCTGGCCGGCTATCTGTACAGCGGTTCGGTGGCCAATTCCCATGCCGCCGGCACGGTGAATGCCGGCAGCAGCGGCAACAGCGTGGGCGGCTTGATAGGCCAGTCGAGCTATACGCCAGTGACCGGCTCCTATGCACTCGGCGCCGTGACCGGTAACTATTACGTGGGTGGACTGCTGGGTGACTCATCGTCCAGCATTGCGGGCAGCTTTGCCATGGGCGCTGCCACCGGTTACTACTACGTCGGTGGCCTGGTCGGCACGCAGCAAAGCTACGCCGTCAGCAACTCCTATGCAAGCGGCGCGGCAGCGGCCAGCGGGGCCTATGCCGGGGGGCTGATTGGTTACGCCAGTTATGCGCCGCTGAGCGCGGTGTATTCCACCGGCGCGGTGACGGCGGGCTCGGGCCGCGGTGGCCTGGTTGGCTATTTCAGCGGTAGCGCCAGCATCACTGCCAGCTATTGGGATACCAGTGCCTCCGGCACCGCGACCAGTGCCGCAGGCACTGGCCTGACCACGGCCCAGATGAAAGCGCAGGCGAATTTCAGCGGCTGGGACTTTGCCAGCACCTGGATGCTCTACGAGGGCAATACCTACCCCATGCTGCAGGCGTTCCTGAAACCGCTGACGGTCAGCGCCGGTACCTTCAGCAAGAGCTACGACCAGCAGGTCTACGCCGGAGCCCTGACCACGCTGGTGTATTCCGACCCAACGGCACTGGGGCAATTGCAGGGCACGCTGCAAATCAGCAGCGCGGCGCCGACGGCGGTGAATGCCGGCAGCTACGCCATTACGCCTTCGGGCCTGTGGTCGAACAGCCAGTTTGGCTACAACATCAGTTATTTGCCGGGCAGCCTGACGATTACGCCGCTGAGCGTGACGGTATCCGGCCTGACGGCGGCCGACAAAGTGTATGACGGCAGCCGCACTGCGACGATCAATGGCGGCGTGCTGGACACCAGCAATGTGCTGGCGGGTGATGTGGTCAGCGTGCTGGGCATGCTCGGTACTTTCAGCGACAAAAATGTCGGCAATGGCAAAACCGTAAGCGTCGCCATTGGCACGCAACTGGGCGGCGCTGCCGGTGTCAACTATGTGGTCAGCAATGCCAGCAGCATGAGCGCCAGCATTACGCCCAAAGCGCTCAGTGTGACGGCCGTTTCGGTTAGCAACAAGGTCTACGACGGCAGCATTGCGGCGACCTTGTCGGGTGGCGCGCTGCAGGGGGTGGTGAATGGAGACAGCGTGTCGCTGTCCGGGCTGACGGGCAATTTTTCCGACAAGAACGTAGGCAGCGCCAAGACGGTGACGATTGCTGGCGGCGTGCTGGCCGGCAGCGACAGCAGCAATTACCAGATCAGCAGTATTTTCTCCGGCACGTTGTCGGCCGATATCACGCCGCGTGCGATCACCAGCAGCGGCATCACGGCGCTGGACAAGGTCTATGACCAGACCACCAGCGCTAGCCTCAGTCTGGCCAACGCGGTGCTGCATGGGCAGGTTCAGGGCGACGCCGTGGGGCTGGATGCGAGCACCCTGACGGGTACTTTTGCCGACAAGAATGTGGGCAGCGCCAAGCTGGTCAGCGTCAGTGGGGTATCCCTCAGCGGCAGCGATGCGGCAAATTACACCATCACCGATTTGTCCAACGTTACGGCCAGCATCACCCCCAAGGCGGTCAGCATCAGCGCGGCGGTGGCCTATGACCGGGTCTATAACGGCAACCGCATTGCGGCGATTTCCGGCGCCGTGGCGAATGGCGTGATCAGTGGCGATTCGATCAACACGGCGTCGCTGGTGGGGCAGTTCGACAGCAAGGACGTCGGCAGCGGCAAGTCGGTCAGCATACTTCCCGGCAGCACGCTGGCGGGGACTGACGGTGCCAACTATGTGGTGACCAGCGCCAATGCCATGACGGCGAGCGTTACGCCCTTTGTGCTGCACGTCACATCGGCCGGTGTGGCGAGCAAGGTCTACGACGGCACCACGCTGGCCAGCGTGACGGGTGGCCAGTTGCTGGGGGTGCTGGGCACCGACGCGGTCAGTTTGACCAGCCTGTCGGGACATTTTGTTGACAAGAATGTTGGCACCGCCAAGACCGTGAACCTCAGCGGCGGTGCGCTGGTCGGTGCCGACGCTGGCGATTACCAGCTGGCCAGTTCGATTGCCCTGACCGGCAGCGCCGACATTACGCCACGGGCCCTGGTGGTCAGTGGCATCAGCGCCCAGGACAAAGTGTATGACCGCAGTACCAATGCCACGCTCAATACCAGCGGCTGGGTGCTGAGCGGTTTGGTGCCGGGCGATGCCGTGAGCATGGACCCGGGCTCCGCCAGCGGCAGTTTTGCCAACAAGAATGTGGGCCAGAACAAGACCGTGACGATCAGCGGTCTGCTGCTCAGCGGTAGCGACGCGCTGAATTACACCGTCAGCGATCCGGGCGGCGCGCTGGCGTCGATTACACCGGCACCGGTGAGTCTGAGTGGCTACAGCGCCAACAGCAAGGTTTATGACGGCAGCCGCAGCGCGACCGCCTCGGGTGGCAGCGCCAGCGGCGTGATCCAGGGCGACAGCGTGAGCACCAGTGTGGTGGCCGGCCTGTTCGACAGCAAGTCGGCCGGATCTGGCAAGACCGTGAGCGTGCTGGGCAGTGCTTTGGCGGGTGCCGACGGTGGCAACTATGTGGTGGTCAGTTCCAACGCGCTGACAGCGGACATCACGCCGCGGGTGCTGGTCACCTCGACCATCACGGCGCAGGACAAGGTTTATGACGGCACCACCCTTGCCAGCCTGAGCGGCGGCAATCTGTCCAATGTGGTGTACGGCGACGATGTCAGCCTGACCGCCATCAGTGGCACCTTTGCCGACAAGAATGTTGGCCTTGCCAAGGTGGTAACCATCAGCGGCGGCGCCCTGGTAGGCAGCGATTCCGGCAATTACGTGCTGCCGGCGCAACTCTCGGGCAGCACCACGGCAAGCATTGTCGCGCGCCAGATCAACAGCACCGGCATCACAGCGCAAAGCAAGGTCTATGACCAGCTGACCAGCGCACAAATCAATACCACGGGCGCAACGCTGAACGGCGTGCTGGGCGCGGACAGCGTGACGCTGGACCTGAGCGCGGCGGTCGGCAACTTTGCCGACAAAAATGTCGGCAGCGGCAAGCTGGTCAGCATCAGTGGCATGGCCTTGCTGGGTGCCGGGGCCGGCAATTACCTGTTGGTGGATGCCTCGAACGCCACTGCCGCGATCACGCCGGTCAGCGTGAGCCTGAGCGGCTTTAGTGCCGCCAGCAAAATTTACGACGGCACGCGCAACGCCGTGGTCAGCGGCGGCACCATCCAGGGCGTGCTGCTCGGTGACAGCGTGAGCAACAGCCTGAATGGCCTGTTTGACAGCCGCAACGTCGGGCTGGGCAAATCGGTCACGGTGCTGGGTGCCAGCCTGGGTGGCAGCGATGGCGGCAACTATGTGGTGGCCAGTGCCAACCCGCTCAGCGCCGACATCAGCCCCAAGACGCTGAGCGTCTCGACCATCACGGTGAACAGCAAGGTCTATGACGGTTCGGTGCAGGCCAGCATCAGCGGTGGCCTGCTCAGTGGTGTGCTCGGCAGCGACAACGTGGCCTTGACCGCCGTCAGTGCCAGCTTTGCTGACAAGAATGTGGGCAACGCCAAAGTGGTGAGCCTGAGTGGCGGCGCCCTGACTGGTGCCGACGCCGGCAACTACCAGCTGGCCGGTCCGGTGGCCAGTTCGGCGCTGGCCAATATCACGCCGCTGGCCATTACCGTCAGCGGCATCACGGCGGCGGACATGCAGTACAACGGCAGCCGGGTTGCCAGCATCGACACCGCCGGCGTGGTGTTGAGCGGTGTCATCGGCGCCGACAACGTGGCGCTGAATCTGCAGGCGGTCAGCGGCAGCTTTGCCGACAAGAATGTCGGCGTGGCCAAGCCGGTTACTGTCAGCGGCCTCAGCCTGTTGGGCAGCGACGCCCTGGACTACAGCGTCAGCGATGCCTCGCAGGCCACGGCCAGTATCAGCCCGCGGGGCGTGACCCTGAGCGGCTACAGCGCCAGCAGCAAGGTGTATGACGGCAGCCGCAGCGCACTGGTCAGCGGCGGCAGCCTGCTGGGCGTGTTGCAGGGCGATTCGGTGGCCAGCACCATTACCGGCCAGTTCGACAGCAAAAATGTCGGCACTGGCAAAACCGTCACCGTGCTGGGCAGTGCGCTGGGCGGCAGCGACGGCGGCAACTATGTGATCACCAGTGCCAATCCGCTGAGTGCCGATATCACGCCCAAGTCGCTCACGGTGTCCAGTGTCAGCATTGCCAACAAGGTGTACGACGGCACGCTGGCGGCGACCCTGAGCGGCGGCATTCTGTCCGGCGTGGTGCAGGGCGACAGTGTGGACTTGAGCGCCTTGACGGCCAGCTTTGCCGACAAGAATGTGGGCCAGGGCAAGCTGGTGAATATCAGCGGTGGCGCCCTTGGCGGCGCCGATGTCAGCAACTATGTGCTGGTCGGCAGCCTGCCCAGCACGGCGCTGGCCAACATCACGCCGCTGGCGCTTAGCGCCAGCGGCATCACGGCGCAGGACAAGACCTATGACCGCAGCACCAGCGCCACGTTGGTCAGCGCCGGTGCTGCGCTGTCCGGCGTTATCGGCGGCGACAGCGTGGTGCTCGACCTGAGCGCCATGCAGGGCAGTTTTGCGAACAAAAATGTCGGTGTGGCGAAGCCGGTCACGATCACCGGTCTGGCCCTGAGCGGTACCGACGCGGGCAATTACTCCGTCAGCGATCCCGGCGGCGCCAGCGCAACCATCAGCCCGCTGGGTGTCACCATCACCGGTGCCAGCGCTGCCTCCAAGGTGTATGACGGCAGCCGCGCGGCGGCTATTTCCGGCGCCGTGGTCAGCGGCGTTCTGCCGGGCGACGTGGTCACTACGGCGGCGCTGAGCGGTCTGTTCAGTGACAAAAATGTGGGCACCGGCAAGACCGTCAGCCTCTCCGGCCTGGCCTTGCTCGGCGCCGATGGCGGCAACTATGTGATTGACGGCGCCAATGCCGTCACTGCAGATATCACGCCCAAGGCCTTGTCGATTTCGGCCGTCACCGCCAGCAACAAGGTCTACGACGGCAGCCTTGTCGCAACCCTCAGTGGCGGCGCCCTGAGCGGGGTGGTGTACGGTGACGTGGTAAACCTGAGCGCACTCAGCGGCAGCTTTGCCGACAAGAATGTCGGCAACTATAAAACCGTCAGCATCAGTGGCGGCAGCCTGACCGGTGCCGATGCCGGCAACTACCAGCTCAGCAGCAGTATTCCCAGCACTGCCAGCGCCAGCATTACGCCGCTGACACTGACGGTCAGCGGGGTTACCGCGCAAGACAAGGTCTATGACCAGAGCAGCAGCGCCAGCATTAATGTCAGCGCCATCAGTTTGAATGGCGTGATCGGTAGCGACGCGGTGGTGCTCAACGCGGGCAGTGTGCAGGGCAGTTTTGCCGACAAGAATGTCGGCACGGCGAAGCCGGTGTACCTCAGCGGACTGAGTTTGTCGGGAGGTGATGCGCAAAACTACCTGGTCAGCAATGTGTCTGGTGCCAGCGCGTCGATCACGCCGAAGCCGGTGACCTTGAGTGGCTACAGTGCGGCCGACAAAATTTACGACGGCACACTGTCCGCCACCATCACCGGCGGTACCGCCACCGGCATTTACAGCGGCGATCTGGTCAGTACCTCGGTGCTGACCGGTGTGTTTGACAGTAAAGATGTCGGCAATAACAAGACCGTTACGCTGAACGGCGTCACGCTCGGCGGTGCCGATGGTGCCAACTATGTCATCAGCAGTGCGGCACCGGTGTACGCCAGCATTGCGCCCAAGGTGCTGAGTGTCGGCAGCTTCACGGCCAGTGACAAGGTCTACGACGGAACGGTACAGGCCAGCGTCAGCGCAGGCAGCCTGATAGGCGTGGTTGGCAGTGACAACGTTACGCTGACCAGTGTCAATGCGGTGTTTTCTGACAAAAATGTCGGCGTGGGCAAGACCGTCACCGTGAATGGCGGCAGCCTCAGCGGCAGCGATGCCGGCAACTACCTGTTGGCCGGCAGCGTCTCGGGCAGCACCACGGCGTCGATCACGCCGCTGGCCCTGAGCAGCACCGGCATCCTGGCACTGGACAAGGTCTATGACCGCACGACGGCGGCCAGCCTGGACACCTCGGCGGCATTGCTGCAGGGGGTGCTCAGTGGCGACAGCGTGCAATTGAATGTGGCCGGCGCGGTCGGCAGCTTTGGCGACCGCAATGTGGGCATTGGCAAGGCTGTGGCCGTCAGCGGTCTGTCACTGAGTGGTGGCGACGCCGGCAATTACAGCGTCAGTGATGCCTCTGGTGCCAGCGCCTCGATCACGCCAAAGGCTGTCACCATCAGCGGTGCCACAGCACAAAACAAGGTCTACGACGGCAACACCTCGGCCACGATTGTGGGCGGCGCGGTGAGTGGCGTGATCAGCGGCGATGTGGTGACCAGTTCTGCCCTGATTGGCCAGTTCGACAGCAAAAATGCCGGCCTGGGCAAGAGCGTGACCCTGTCCGGTGGCGCCCTGGGCGGCCCGGACGGCGCCAACTATGCCATCGGCGGCAGCTTCTCGCTGAGCGCCAACATCACGCCCAAGACGCTGACGGTGACTGGCGCCAGCGCACAGGACAAGGTGTATGACGGGGGCGTTTCGGTGTCCATCACCGGCGGCATCCTGTCCGGCGTGGTGCAGGGCGACAGTGTCGCTGTCAGTGGTGTGAGTGGCAGCTTTGCCGACAAAAATGTCGGTGTTGGCAAGTCGATTGTGTTCAGTGGCGGCAGCCTGAGCGGCGCCGACGCCGGCAACTATGTGCTGCCGGGCGCGGTGTCCGGCACCACCACGGCGTCGATCACGCCGCTGGCCATTACAGCGACCGGCTTCAGCGCCCTGAACAAGGTCTATGACGACACCGTGCTGGCGACGCTGGTGGGCAGCAGCGCCACGCTCACAGGCGTGCTGGGCAGCGACAGTGTCAGCCTGGTCAGCAGCGCCGCACAGGGCAGTTTTGCCAACAAGAATGCCGGTGTCGGCAAAAGCGTCAGCATCACCGGTTTGTCGCTCAGCGGCGCCGACGCCAGCAATTACAGCGTCAGCGATGCCTCGGCGGCGACCGCGTCAATTACGCCCAAGCCGGTGACGCTGAGTTCGGTCAGTGCTTCGAACAAGGTGTACGACGGCAGCACCACGGCCAGCTTGAGCGGCGCGGTGCTCAACGGCATTTATGGCGGCGACGTGGTCAGCGTGGCGGCATTGAGCGGCAGTTTCGATACCCGCAATGTCGGCACCGGCAAGGCGGTGGCACTGGACAGTGCCCAGTTGGGCGGCGCCGACGCCGGCAACTACAGTGTTGCCAGTGCCAACGCCATGGCGGCAGACATCACGCCCAAGGCGCTCACCATTTCCGGCATCACGGCGGCCAACAAGGTCTATGACGGCGGCACGCTGGCAAGCGTCAGCACGGCAGGCGTGCTGGAAAGCGGCCTGGTCACTGGTGACGTGGTCCAGGTGGCCGCCAGCGGCCAGTTCGCCGACAAAAATGTGGCGAACGGCAAGAGCGTGACACTGAGCAGCAGCTACAGCGGCGCCGATGTTGGCAACTACAGCATCACCGACCAGGCCACCGCCAGCGCCAATGTAACGCCCAAGGCACTCAGCATTTCTGGCATCACGGCGGCCAACAAGGTTTATGACGGCGGCACGCTGGCAAGCGTCAGCACGGCTGGCGTGCTGGAAAGCGGCCTGGTCAACGGTGACGTGGTCCAGGTGCTAGCCAGCGGCCAGTTCGCCGACAAAAATGTGGCGAACGGCAAGAGCGTGACACTGAGCAGCAGCTACAGCGGCGCTGATGTTGGAAACTACAGCATCACCGACCAAGCCACGGCCAGCGCCAATGTGACGCCCAAGGCACTGGCGATTTCCGGCATCACGGCGGCCAACAAGGTCTATGACGGCGGCACGCTGGCAAGCGTCAGCACGGCAGGCGTGCTGGAAAGCGGCCTGGTCAATGGTGACGTGGTCCAGGTGTCCGCCAGCGGTCAGTTTGCCGACAAAAATGTGGCGAACGGCAAGAGCGTGGCCCTGAGCAGCAGCTATAGCGGCGCTGATGTTGGCAACTACAGCATCACCGACCAGGCCACGGCCAGCGCCAATGTGACGCCCAAGGCACTCACCATTTCTGGCATCACGGCGGCCAACAAGGTCTATGACGCCACCACGCTGGCAAGCGTCAGCACGGCAGGCGTGCTGGAAAGCGGTTTGGTCAACGGCGATGTGGTCCATGTGGCTGCTACCGGCCAGTTCAGCGACCCGAACGCCGCCACGGGAAAAACCGTGCTTCTGAGCAGCAGCTACAGCGGCGCCGATGCCGGCAACTACAGCATCACCAGCCAGGCGACGACCAGCGCCAATGTGACGCCTCGCACCCTCACCATCGCCGCTGGCACGGTGGTGGTGCCGGCCGACAAGCTGGCGAGCGCCACGGTCGATGTGGCGGTGGTGGCGGGCGCGCTGGTCGGCAGCGATCAGCTCGCTGCGCTGGTGGCGCCAGCGCTGGACCAGAATGCCCTGGCCGGTGCGGTGCAGCCGCTGGTGCCGCCGGACCCGGTATTCACGCAGGGCCTGGCCAGCAACTACAACGTGGTCAAGGTCAATGGCTACCAGATTGTGTTGCCGAGCCAGGCGGCTGCGCTGAACAGCAGCAGCGGCAGCGGCAGCACGCCCAATGTGTTCTATCTGCAGTTGAACCAGGGTGAAATCGATTCTGCGACACAAACGCTGGACCAGCTGCACAGTACCTTGCCGCGCACACAAACCGCGCCGCTGCCGGTGGAGGACAGCCTGGCACCGGGTAGCAGCCCGGCGCGCACCTGGAGCACCGATGCGCTGACGCGCCAGGCCGCGCAATACCTGCAGGAAATCAAGGAAAGCACGCCGGCCGTGCTGCAAAATCTGCGCAGCCAGCCCTTGTTGTTGTGGGATGCACAACCCGCCGGTTCCGGTGTTGATCTCAGCGATAACGGCACCAGCCATTGATAAGCGATTGGGCCACCATGCATAAAACTTCCCCACGTATCCGTGCACTGCCGCTGGTGCTGCTGCTCGGTTGGCTGCTGCCGGTCGGTGCCGCCCTGGCACAAAGCGGCGCCGCGCCAAGTGCCCTGGAGCAACTGCAACGCGAGGTCAGCGACGGCCAGTACGCCGCCGCCTATGCGCTGGCCAAATCCATGCCGGACGCCCTCGGAGACGCGCATTTTGACTTTTTGTTTGGTGTCGCAGCGATCAACCTGGGCCGCAGCGCCGAGGCGGTGCTGGCGCTGGAGCGCCATCTGGCGCAGGTGCCGGGCAACGACCGGGCCCGGCTGGAACTGGCGCGCGGCTATTTTGAGCTTGGCGACTATGTGCGGGCGCGCCAGGAGTTTGAGTTTGTGCTGCGCTACAACCCGCCGGCCGAGGTGCGCGCCAATATCCAGCACTACCTGGACTCGATGCAGACCCGCGAAACCCTGGCCAACCGGGCCAATGCGCGGATGTACCTGGAACTAGGCTACGGCGCCGATAGCAATGCCAATGTCGGCACCTACAACGACAGCATCAACACGCCCAGCGCTTCCGGCACCCTGGTTGATCCGACGTCGCGCGCGATGGCGTCCAACTACAACTGGCTGGCCGGCGGCGCCAAATGGGTGCGCCAGGTGAGTGCGCCGTTTGCCGTGTTTGGCGGCTTTGACCTGGACAACAAACTGAACCAGGACGCACCGCAATTCAATGTGGCGGATCTGTCGGCATACAGCGGCTTCTCGCTGATGTCGGGCGAAATGCTGTACCGCCTGACCATGGCCGATAGCGTCATGCTGGTGAATGACATCCATTACCGCAGCAGCCCCTCGGCCAGCGCCGAACTGCAGTACGCCGTGGGCGATGGCCTGCGCCTGAACGGCAGTTTGCAGTACGCCGAGGAATCGTACAGCCCGGACAACGACTTCCGCGATGCGACCATGGAGACCCTGGGCATCGGCCTCCAGCAGTCCTGGAATGTGGCCTGGCGTCCCAGCGTCGGGCTGCAAGTCAGTGATGCGCGCGAAGACAATTTGAACAAGCGCCCGGACCTGTCGCGCGAGATCGCCAGCTGGCGTATCAGCGCCAGTGTGAGTCCGAGCGACCGGCTGGGCATTTACCTGGCCTACGCGCAACAGCACAGCGGCTACCAGGCCGCCGACCTGGTGTTTCTGACGGTGCGCAACGACGACCTGCAGACGCTGGATCTGGTGCTGAGTTATGCGCTCAACCACGACTGGGTGCTGCGCGCCGACTGGCAGGCGTCGGAGAACCAGTCCAACCAGGGGCTCTATGCCTACCGGCGCTCGCTCGGTGCCATCAAACTGCGCTACGCCTTTTAAGACCCGGGAACTTCTATGCGATCACTTCTGTTGTTGCTTTCCCTTCTGCCGCTGTGGGCCGCGGCGCTGCCGGCGCATGTGATTTCGGCCAGCGGTTTGCCGCAGCGCGGCGACGCTGCCGAAGTGCTGCGCGCCGGCGACACGCTGTTGCAGGCCGAGCGTTTGCGCACACCCGCTGACGCCAGTCTGCAGCTGCGCATGGACGATGGCGCCACTTTGTCGCTGGGCGCGCACAGCGACGTGCAGCTGGATGCCAGCGCACATGCGCTGGACTTGCACAGCGGGCAACTGGCCTTGTGGTCCGAAGGCAAGCCCTGGCAGGTGACGTTTGGCAAGATCAGCATGCACGGCAAGGGCTTCTTGCGCTTGCGCGTGTGTGCCGAGGGCTGCAGCGAGCGCCCCGGCCTGTATGGCAAGGTGGACGGCGGCGAGTTGGTGGTGGAATATTTGGGCGGACGTTCGCTGTTGAACGGGCGGCTGTTCCGCATTGCGCCCGAAGGGGGCCGGCCAGAGCTGCTGGCGCGTGACACCGGCGTGCTGGACAGCGCTGCCGACTTTGCAGCGGCGCTGGTGGCGAAAGAGCGCGACGCCGCGCAACTGCAGCAGGCGCTGGAAGATTTTCGCGAGGAACGGCTGGAGCTGGCGCGGCGCTCGCTGACCCATTTGCAGCACCGCAGTCCGGGCGAGGTGGTTATCAACTATTACCTTGGGCTGATCGCGCTGCAGCAGCAGCGCAACCAGGATGCCCTGCAGTTGTTGCAGCAATATGCCCGCGAGGACGCGCAAGGCGCGCGCGAACATGGCATCGGCAAGTTGCTGACGCTGCTGACCTCCGCCGAGCTGCAGCGGGAAGTGCAAACCGCGGTGGCGCAGGAAAAAGACCTCTCCAGCCTGCCGCCGGAACCGGGTAGCATTGCGGTGCAGGCTTTTAGCAACCGCAGCTCGCCAGAGGCGGCAATCCTTGCCAAGGGCATCGCCGCAATGGTGATTTCCGACCTTTCCAAGGTGCCGGGCCTGAAGGTGCTGGAGCGTGAGAAAGTGCAAAAAATCAGCGACGAGTTGCACTTGAATACGAGCGGCCTGGTGGATTCGGACTCGGCGCTGCGGGTCGGGCGGCTGATGCGTGCCGAGCGTGTGGTGATTGGCAATATCGGGGTGGAATGATGACAAGTCTTCAAACAAGCCCAATAACAAGTTCCGCCAGCCTTTGTCGGCGCCTGGTGTTCGGCTTGCTCGGACTGGCGCTGTGTCCGCTGGCGCTGGCCGAGCGTGTGCAGATTGAAAGCGCGGTGGTGGACAGCAGCAATGGCCAGACCAGCGCGGTCTCGCACAGCGATGGCAACATCACGACCTTTTTCACGCTGCAGAAAAAAGTGGTGTACGACACCTTGCAGGGCATGGGGCTGCCGGTGGACAGTCTGCCGCCGGAAGTGCGGGCCCGGCTGGCGCAGTTCCAGACCCAGAATTTTGAAGCCTTTCGCGCCTTTGCCAATGGCCTGAACGCGCAGGATGAGGGCCGCTTCGCGCAGGCCAAGGCGTTCTTTCAGCGCGCCATCGAACTTGACCCGTCTTTTACCCTGGCCAAGGACATGGAAGTGGCCATGCCGGCGGCGGACACGCGCAATGGCTTGCAGTTGCAGGCGGTGTTGCGCGAGGCGGTGAAAAATGCCACCCAGAGCGGCAAGGATTCGGTGGCACTCGACGTGGCGCACGCGGTGGCGGCGATTCAATCGGGCATGACGGTGGTGGCCGGGCCGGCACCGGCCAGCAGCAGTGATACCCAGAGCAGCCAGAACAGCGCCCAGTCCTACACCGTCAACCAGGCCGGCTCGGGGGACCAATATGGCGTGCGTTCGGTGGTGGGTATCAGCTATTCCATCAATGCCGGCGCCGGCGTATCGGTTGGCGTTGCCGCCACCACCGACTGGGGCGCCAGCCAGGTGCGTATCAATGGCAATGAACTGGTGTCGGTCGGCAACCAGGCCAGCTTTGTGGCACAAAAAGGCAGTGCCACTACGGACTCCACCCAGACCGGCAGCGCCACGCTGTCGGACGGCAGCGTGGTGAACTGGGGCGGCTGGAACTCCAGCGCGGGCAGCAGTGCCCTGGTAACCGTCAACGGCGTGCTCAAGCAGTCGCCGGAACTGGGCAATTCGCTGAGCTATATGTGGGCCACGCCGACGCCGGCCATGCCGACCAGCGGGCAGGCCACCTTTGTGCCCAATGGCGGCGCCAATTTCACTGGCGTCAGTGGCAGCATCAGCACCGATTTCGCGGCGCGCCAGGTGTCGCTGAACAACCTGGCGTTCACGCTTGGTGGCTATGGCTTCAGCGGCCTGAATGGCCAGGCCAGTTACGCCAGCACCGGTTCGGGCTTCTTCAGTGGCGCCTACAGCTCCGGCAGTTGCAGCGGTTGCAGTGCTTTTTCGCCCAGCGCCAGCGCCTTTACCGGCAATTTTGTCGGCAGCGCGGCCAGCGGGCTGATTTTTTCCAGCATCCTTCAGACCGGTAACGGCACCGTTTCCGGGGTCCATTTGTTTTCACGCTAGGGCGCACCATGACAATAAGGCAGCAGCTTTCCATTACCGCGTTGGTATTGATGTGCGCGGCGCCACTGGTGCGCGCAGCCGACCCCGCCGAGGCCTCGATGCCGGAGCACCGGCTGGCCCTGGTGATTGGCAATTCACAGTATGTGGGCGCGCCCTTGCGCAACCCGGGCAACGATGCGCACGCCATTCACACCACGCTGAGCGCGCTCGGCTTTGACGTGGTGGAGCGCACCGACCTCGACGCCGAGGGCATGAACCAGGTGATCCAGGAATTTGGTGACCACCTGGCGCAGCAACCCGGCGCCGTGGGCTTGTTTTATTACGCTGGGCACGGGGTGCAGGCCAAGGGCATGAATTACCTGATTCCGGTCGGGCGCTCCTACCAGACCGAGGCCGAAGTGGAAGCCTCCGCGATCAGTCTGGACCGCGTCATGCTGGCGCTGGAGCGTGGCAAACCCAAGCTTGGCATGGTGGTGCTGGACGCCTGTCGCAGCAATCCCTTTGCCAAGGTGGCAACGCGCAGCCTGCAACTGGCGGTGACCGGCCTGGCGCGCATGGAAGCGCCCAGCGGCACCCTGATTGCCTACGCCACCGCGCCGGGATCGGTGGCCAACGACGGCCAGGGCAGCAATGGTCTCTATACCCAGTACCTGACGCACAACATGAAGGTGCCGGGCATCACCGTGGAGCAGGTGTTCAAGCGCACGCGCGCCAGTGTCGAGGCCGATTCGGATGCCGCACAGAGCCCGCGCGAGGAAAGCAGCCTGAAGGGCGCCGATTTCTATTTTCTGCCGCTCAGCGAAGGCAAGCGCGTCAACCCCGAGCTGATGGAGTTGCGCTACTGGGAGTCGATTCGCACAAGCCAGGACAGCGGCGATTTCGAGGCCTATCTGCGCGACTACCCGAATGGCAAATTTGCCGGCATGGCGCACCAGAATGCCGACAAACTGCGGCGCCAGGCGCGCACCGATCCGGGCTTGGGCCAGCTCGGTGCTGCCTACGCTTCAGCCGCGCACGGCGATGCCCAGGGGGCGCAGCGGGTGTTTGCGCAACTGGCGCAATCGGCCAAGCGCGATGACCAGGTGCGCGGCAAGGAAGGCCTGGCCGAGCTGGCGCTGGCCCAAGGCGACAGCGCGAAGGCTGCGGCACTGGCCGACGAGGCTTTGCAACTGCGGCCGAAGAGTGCCGCTTCGCTGCTGATCAAGGCCAAAATTGCCTACCAGAGCGGCGCGCGCACCGAAGCCACCCAGCTGGTGGCGCGTGCCGCTGCCGTTGATGGCGTGGCCGATCTGCCAGCGCAGCGCATCAATGCGCTGCTGGCGTCCGGCAACTTGCAGCGCGCCGAACAGCCGGCCGCCGCCGCCAGCGCGTACCAGGCCGCGCTGCGGGTTGATCCGCAAAATCTGGAGGCTCTCAGCAACCTGGTGACGGTGCTGCGCGAAAGCGGCAACCCGCAACAGGCGCTGGCGCTGCTGCAGCAGTACCGGCAATCACCCGCCGCTGGTACCGACCGCATGCTGGACGCACTGGCCTACCAGATTCAGCAGGATTTGTCGGAGCGCCGCGATATGGACCGGCAAAAAATGATCGACACATCGGTGCAGGAACTGGTGGCGCGCTTCAAGGAGCAAAAGGCCAATCCGCCGCCGCCACCGCAGGACAAGTGGTCCAGCGCACCGATCGCGGTCTCGGTGCTGGGCTTTCAGGACCTGGGCAACAGCCTGGGCGGGCGCATTGGCAGTGAGGTACTGCTGGGCCAGGAACTGGCGCGCGAACTGGCGGCGCGCAATGTGCAAGTGGTGGACCGGGCGCTGCTGGACAAGGTGCTGGCCGAACTCAAGCTGGGGGCCTCTAGCCTGGCCGATCCGGACACCCAGCTGCGCCTCGGGCGCCTGACCGCGGCACGCCTGATTGCCACCGGTCGCCTGTTCAATCTGAATGGCAAGGCCTTTGTCTCGTTCCGCCTGATCGACACCGAGACCTCGCAGGTGGTGCTGAACCGCACCGAGGAAGCCGGTGCCGCCGTCGATCCGATTGCCATGAGCGAGCGCCTGGCGCGTCTGGCCGCCGACGAAGTGCTGAGCAAGTACCCGGCCCGGGGCCGCATTGTTTCGCTGCAGGGCGACAACATCGTGATCAACCTGGGCAGCAAGAACGGCATCCACAGTGGCGACCTCTTTACCGTGCTCGGCGATGGCCAGCCGGTGCTGTTCAACGGCAAGCTGCTGGGTGCCCACGATACCGTGCTGGGCCGCCTGCGCATTGCCGCGGTGGACGAGCAAATGGCCTATGCCGTGCCGCTTGAGCGCAGTGGCAGCTGGAGCAGCAACCAGCGCCTGCAGCAGACCCATGGCAGCGCGCCATGATGCGGCGCCGGCAGGTGCTGCGCCGGGCGCTGATTGGGCTGGTGCTGGGCGGCACACTGGCGGCCCGGGCCGAAGCGCCATTGGGCATCAGCATTTGGCCGTTTGACAGCCATTGGGTCGGCGCCGCCGCCGCGCCCGGCGAGCAACAATTGCTGCAGGAAGTGCTGCCCGACCTGCTGGGCCAGGTGCTGATGGCCTCGCCGCGCGTGCGGCTGGTGGAGCGTCAGCGCCTGGACCAGGTGCTGCAAGAACAAAAATTGGGTAGCTCGGCGTTGGCCGATGAGCAAACCCGCTTACGATTGGGGCGTCTTGTCGGTGCGCGCTGGATGGCCTTTGGCAGCATGGTGCGCATCGGAGACGATTGGCAGCTTGACGTACGCATAGTCGATGTCGAGCGGGCACAGGTGGTGATTACCGCATCCGAAACCGGCAGCCAGGGTGACTACATGGCGGCCATGCAGCGGATTGGTGAGCAAATATTGAAACAAGTAAAGTGAGGATCAGTCATTCCTATGACCGTTGCATTTTTTTACCGTGAGCCGATCGCTCTTGATCGCGTAGAACACCAAAAGTGGCGTCTCCTGCCCATCAACGATGTGCGCTTTACCGCCACTTCCGCTGCGGCGCCGCTGGTGTGGTCCGAGTTTGCCGAGGCCTGCCTGGAATACCCGATTGTTTTCACCAAGTCCGACATCGGCTGGACGGCGCTGGCCGTGACCGGTCTGGCGGACGGCGAAAACCTGTTTGTCGACGCCGACGGCCGCTGGAGCGGGCGCTATGTGCCGGCCAGCGTGCGCCGCTATCCCTTTGTGCTGTCGCAGCGCGAGGATGGCCAGTTGACGGTGTGCATTGACAAGGCCTGCGAGCAGCTTGTTACGGGCGAGAAAAAGACCAAATCCGGCGCTGCCAAAGGGGCCGGACAAGAGCTGTTTGATGCTGCTGGCGAACCCAGTCCCTGGATGCAGAACATCATGAACATGCTGACCGATTTTCAGAATCAGGCCCAAGCCACCAGCGCCATGGTGGAGCGCCTGTCAGCGGCCGGACTGCTGGTCGAGTCGAATCTGGAAGTCAGCCTGCAGGACGGGCGCAAGGCCCAGCTGCAGGGCGCCTGGATGGTCAATGAAGCGGCGCTGAAAACACTGCCCGATGCCACCATTGCGGCCTGGTTCCACAGCGGCGACCTGGCACTGGTGCACACGCACCTGATTTCCCTGCGCAACCTCGGGCCGCTGCTGCTGCGCCGCCCGGTCTGAACCTTACGGAGCGATTCATGAATTTGCCTTTTGCAAAGAATGCCCCCTGGGCCAAGATCGGCTGCAGCCTGCTGCTGCTGGGCTGCGTCTCGGGCTGGGCGGAAACGGCACCGGCCAAGGCCAGCGCTAACGCCAGCGCCAGCAATTCCAGTGCCACCGTGTTGAACGTCAACGGCGTCGCCATTCCGGAAAGTGCCGTGGCGCGGGTGCTGGCGGAGCTGCAAGCCCAGGGCGCGGCACCGACCCAGCAACTGCGCGAGCAGGTGCTGGGTGAACTGGTGGTGCGCCAGGTCATGCTGGCGGAAGCCAGCCGGCGTGGCCTGGACCAGACTCCGGCCTTTACGCAGCAGGTCGACGATTTGCGCAAGCGCCTGCTGGTGGAGACCCTGGTCAACGACAACCTGGCCAAAAATCCAATCACCGAAGCCGACGAACGCGCCGAATATGCCCGGCAGAAAAAAGTGCTTGGTGGGGGCGACACCACGCCGCAGTATTTCCTGAGCCAGGCCGTGTTCAAGACCGAGCAGCAGGCGCGCGACGCCATCGCCGCCGCCAAAAACGGCACGGCGTTTGAAAAATTGGCGGCCGACTCGCTCGACGAAGCCACCAAGGGCCAGGGCGGCAAGGTCGGCTGGCTGTTTCCTACCGACATGCTGCCGGCCATCGGCAATGTGGTGGTGAACCTGCCCAAGGGCACCGTGGCGGCGGCGCCGATCCAGTCGGCCTCAGGCTGGCATGTGGTGCGGGTGGACGATGTGCGGCCCTTCAAGATTCCCGGCTTTGACGAGTCGCGTGCCCAGCTGCGCCAGGCGCTATTGCAGCAGCGCCGCCAGGCGCTGGTTGAAAGCCTGCTTAAAGGCGCCGACATCCAGCGTCCCTGAGCCGGGACTTTGGCCTTGCTGCCGGGACCCTGGCTGGGCTAAGCTTGGGGTCCCTGCATGCACGGGGTCAATCGCCGTCATTGAGACAAACAATCAACGATAGGCGTTTTCTTGGCTACCATTCACATCAATGAGTTTTGCTCATTTGATAGTTTTTTACAAACGCTTCGTTAAGGAATCACTCCATGTCCCTGATCAATACCCAAGTCCAACCGTTCAAGGCCCAAGCTTTCCACAATGGCAAGTTCATTGAAGTTTCCGATGAAAGCCTGAAGGGCAAGTGGTCGGTGCTGATTTTCATGCCGGCAGCATTCACCTTCAATTGCCCCACCGAAGTGGAAGACGCAGCCGACAACTATGCCGAATTCCAGAAGGCCGGTGCCGAGGTCTACATCGTTACCACCGACACCCATTTCTCGCACAAGGTCTGGCACGAAACCTCGCCAGCCGTCGGCAAGGCCCAATTCCCGCTGCTGGGCGACCCAACCCACCAACTGACGCGCGCCTTTGACGTGCATATCGACGCAGAAGGCCTGGCACTGCGCGGTACCTTCATCATCAACCCCGAGCTGGTGATCAAGACCGCCGAAGTGCATGACAACGCCATCGCCCGCGATGTCAAGGAAACCCTGCGCAAGCTCAAGGCCGCGCAATTCGTTGCCAGCCACCCCGGCCAGGTGTGCCCGGCCAAGTGGAACGAAGGCGCCAAGACGCTGACGCCTTCGCTGGATCTGGTTGGCAAGATCTAAGCAAACTGCCTGTCCCCAGGGGTGCATCCGCAGGGGTGCACCCTTTTTTTTCCCCGCGCAGCCTGCTGCGCCCCGACAACCGCCCCGATAACTGTCACGACAACCGCCCGGAGAACACCATGCTTGATGCTGCCCTGAAAGCCCAGTTGCAGACCTATTTGCAAAACCTGCGCCATCCGATTCGCTTGATCGCCACCTTGGACGACAGCGCATCTTCGGCTGAAATGCGTGCATTGCTGCAGGACATCGCCAGCCTGTCGGACCTTGTGCTGTTCGACGACAGCGGTGCCGATGCGCGCAAGCCATCCTTTGTGATTGCCCGCGACGGTGAGCAGCACGGCGTGCGCTTTGCGGCGATTCCGCTGGGCCATGAGTTCACCTCGCTGGTGCTGGCGCTGCTGTGGACCGGTGGCCACCCGCCCAAGGTCGAGCCCGAGGTGCTGGAGCAGATCCGGGGGCTCGAAGGCGAGATGCGCTTTGAGGTGTACATGTCCTTGAGCTGCCACAACTGCCCGGACGTGGTGCAGGCCGCCACCCTGATGGCCATCTACAACCCCAAAGTGCAGACAGTGGTGATTGACGGCGCCATGTACCAGCAGGAAGTCGATGCGCGCCAGGTGATGGCCGTGCCGATGGTGTTCATGAACGACCAGCTGTTCGGCTCTGGCCGCATGGGCCTGGAAGAAATCGTGGCCAAGCTGGACACCCATTCGGCGGCGCGCGAGGCCGCCAAGCTCAGCGCCAAGGCAGCGTATGACGTATTGATCGTCGGCGGTGGCCCGGCCGGTGCCGCCGCTGCGGTGTATGCCGCACGCAAGGGCATTCGGGTGGGGGTTGCGGCCGAGCGCTTTGGCGGTCAGGTCAACGACACCATGGCGATTGAAAACTATATTTCGGTGCTGGAGACCGATGGCCCGAAATTCGCCGCCGCGCTGGAGGCCCAGGTGCGCCATTACGCGGTGGACATCATGAATCTGCAACAGGCCACGCAGGTGATTCCAGCGGCCCAGCCGGGCGGACTGATTGGCGTGCAAATGGCCAATGGTGCTTTGCTGCAGGCGCGCAGCGTGATTCTTTCCACCGGCGCGCGCTGGCGCAATGTCAATGTGCCGGGCGAAGCCGAGTACAAGAACAAGGGCGTGGCCTATTGCCCGCATTGCGATGGCCCGCTGTTCAAGGGCAAGCGCGTGGCGGTGATCGGTGGCGGCAACTCCGGGGTGGAAGCCGCGATTGACCTGGCCGGCGTGGTGCAGCATGTGACGCTGGTCGAATTCGCCGACGCCCTGAAGGCCGACGCGGTGCTGGTCAACAAGCTCAAGAGCCTGCCCAATGTCGAGATCCATGTGAATGCGCAGACCACGGAAATTACCGGCGACGGCCACAAGGTCAATGGCTTGCGCTACAAAGACCGCGCCAGCCAGCAGGAACATCTGGTGGCGCTGGAAGGCGTGTTTGTGCAGATTGGCCTGGTGCCCAATACCGAGTTCCTGAAGGGCACGCTGGAACTCAGCCGGTTCGGCGAAATTGTTGTTGATGCCAAATGCCACACCAGCCTGCCAGGCGTGTTTGCTGCCGGCGATGTGACCACGGTGCCGTACAAGCAGATCGTGATTGCCGCGGGCGAGGGCGCCAAGGCCGCCTTGAGTGCGTTTGACTACCTGATTCGCCAGCCGCTGCCAGCGCCGGTTGTAGCGGCAGCGCCGCAGTTGAGCGAAGCCGTCGCCTAGCCAGGGGTGCTCCCCGCCAGCGGCCAGATTCCGTAGCGCTGGTCGCTTGGCGTGAGGGGGTCTGGCGATTCGGCCGATAATGGCCGGCTTGAAGGAGAAGGTATGCCGATTTACGAATACGCTTGCAAAGACTGCGCGCAGCAGTTCGAGGCCCTGGTGCGCTCGGACAGCACGCCCGAATGCCCCAATTGCCATTCCAGCCAGCTGGAAAAACTGCTGTCGGTGTTTGCCACTACGGCCTCTTCGGCCTCGGCGGCCCCGGTCATGGCTGGGCCCTGTGGTTCCTGTGGCCATCCGGACGGACCGGGCGCGTGCGGCTTCCACTAGGGCGCAGCGGCCTGCCAATGTTTGAATGAGGCCGCGCCGCGAAACCACCCACTATGCAATTGCAGGAAATCTTATATTCACAGGGCTTTGGCACCCGGCGCGTCTGTGCCGGTCTGGTGCAGCAGGGCCATGTGCAGGTCTATCCGGACGCCGACGCCAGCACGCCGCTGGCCTGCACCGATGCAGCGGCAGAGTTCAATGCTCCCGGTTTGCGCTTTCGCGTGCAGGGTGCCGAATGGCGCTATTTCGCACCCGCCTATGTGCTGCTGAACAAGCCGGCCGGCACCGAGTGTTCGCAAAAGCCGTCGACCTACCCGAGCATTTACACCTTGCTGCCCTCACCGCTGCGCCTGCGTCCGCAAAAAGGCGCGGTGCAGGGGGTGCAGGCGGTGGGCCGGCTGGACCAGGACACCACCGGCATGCTGCTGCTCACCGATGACGGAAAATTCATCCACAAAATGAGTTCGCCGCGCCACCATGTGCCCAAGGTGTACCAGGTCACTGTCAAGCACCCGCTGGATGCGCGCCAGGTCCAGCGCCTGCTCGATGGCGTGGTGCTCGACGACGACCCCAAGCCGGTGCGCGCCGCCGCCTGCCGCGCGCTCGATGAATTCCATCTGGAATTGACCCTGACCGAGGGCAAATACCACCAGGTCAAGCGCATGCTGGCAGCGGTCAGCAACCGGGTCGAAGGCCTGCACCGATCACAAATCGGTGCCCTGACATTGCCGCCCGATCTGGCCCCGGGGCAGTGGCGCTGGCTCGACGCTGCCGACCTGCAACGCATCGCCACGGTTGCCTGAGCATGGGCCTGATGCTCGACTCCCTGTGGCGTGCGCTGGCGTATTGCGGGCGCCCGCGCGTGGTGTGGTTGTCGCTGCTGCCGCTGCTGGTCGGCGTCAGCCTGACGGTGGCCTTCGGCTACCTGTTTTGGGACCTGGCGGTGGACCAGGTGCGCTGGTGGCTGGAGTCGTTTGCCTATGTCAGCCGGGTCTGGTCCTGGCTCGACGGCATGGGGGTGGGGCGCCTCAAAGGGGTACTGCCACAGCTCATCGTGGTGCTGGCAGCAACGCCCTTTTTGCTGCTGATTTCGCTGCTGGCGGTGGCCCAGCTGATGACGCCGGCGCTGGTCCGCCTGGTGGCAGAGCGGCGTTTTGGCGCCTTGCCGGCCAACCAGGGTGCCAGCTGGCTGGCCAGCGTGCTGTGGTCCCTGGGTTCGTGTGTGCTGGCCATGCTGGCCATGCTGGTGTCGGTGCCGCTGTGGGTGATTCCGCCGCTCTGGCTGGTCCTGCCGCCGATGATTCTGGGCTGGCTGACCTACCGGGTGATGGCGTTTGACGCCCTGTCGCTGCACGCCACTGCGCAGGAGCGCAGCCTGATTTTTCGCCAGCACCGGGCGCCACTGTTTGTGATGGGGCTGGCATGTGGCTGCCTGAGCAGCGCGCCAAGCCTGGTCTGGGCCGCCGGCAGCGGTTTCGCTCCGGCGTTTGTGCTGCTGGCACCGTTGGCGGTCTGGACGTACACCCTGGTGTTCGCTTTTTCTTCGCTCTGGTTCATTCACTTTTGTCTGGCCGCCTTGCTGCAGCTGCGCGGCCCGGCGCCGACCCTGCCACGCGTGGCCCTGGAAAGCTAACTATGCAATTTGGTCTCATCATCATTGGCGACGAAATCCTGTCCGGGCGGCGCGAAGACAAGCACCTGGCCAAGTCGATTGAAATTTTTGCCGCGCGTGGTCTGCAAGTGGCCTATGCCGATTACGTCGGCGATGTGCCGGCACGCATTACCGCCACCCTGGAGCGTGCCTTTGCCTCGGGCGATGTGGTGTTTTCCTTTGGCGGCATTGGGGCCACGCCGGACGACCACACGCGCCAGTGCGCAGCGGCGGCCTTGCGCCGGCCCCTGCAGCTGCATCCGCAAGCCGAAGTGCTGATCATGGAGCGCGTGCGCAAACTCGCCGAAGAGCAGGGCAAGGATTTCGATCCGGCGCGTGCCGACAACCAGCACCGGCTCAATATGGGCGTGTTTCCCGAAGGCGCTGAAATCATCCCCAACCCCTACAACCAGATTCCGGGTTTCCGCTGCCAGGGCGCCGGTGCTGGCGCAGTGCACTTCGTGCCGGGCTTCCCGGTGATGGCCTGGCCGATGGTCGAAGCCGAGCTGGACACGCACTACCGCAGCTATTTCACCAGTGGCAGCTGGCAGGAAAATTCGGTGATTGTGTTTGGCGCCATCGAAGCCTCGCTGACGCCGCTGATGCAGCGCATCGAACAGGCCCACGCAGTGAAGGTGTTCAGCCTGCCCAGCGTGGACCATCCGGAGTACGGTCGCCACATCGAACTCGGCGTCAAAGGCAGCCCGTCCGCCGCCGAAGCCGCTTTTGCCGACATGCTGGACAGCTTGAAAAGTCTGGCCATTCCGCTCGGCCCGCTAATGGTGCGAAATTAAATGCCCCAAATTGGGGATAATCCAATTCCCGATTCTGGTGCATTTTCTCTGGGCGGCGCGCAATAATCGCGCCGCTGCCGACCCCGGGACTCAAAAAACAGGCAAATCTCAGGGCAGAATAGAGCGCTTGCTCAATGTGCTTTGAAGCCAGGTGCTGGCATAAAAGCTGCATTGGGAATCCGGCAAACATTTTTTATAACCGTGCAACAGGAGTATTTGATGGCCAAGACCGTCGCAGACGTGATGAAGATGGTGAAAGACAATGAAGTCAAGTTCGTTGACTTCCGTTTCACCGATACCCGTGGTAAAGAGCAGCACGTGACCGTGCCAATCTCGGCGTTCGACGAAGACAAGTTCACTTCTGGACACGCGTTCGATGGTTCCTCCATCGCTGGCTGGAAGGGTATTGAAGCGTCCGACATGCAACTGATGCCCGATGCCAACACCGCCAACATCGACCCCTTCTTCGAAGAAACCACCCTGTTCCTGCAGTGCGACGTGGTGGAACCCAGCGACGGCAAGGCCTACGACCGTGACCCACGTTCGATCGCCAAGCGCGCTGAAGCCTACCTGAAGGCCTCTGGCCTGGGCGATACCGCCTACTTCGGTCCAGAACCCGAATTCTTCATTTTTGACGGCGTGCGCTGGTCCAACGAACCCGGCAAAGTCGGCTTCGAAATCGACGAATACGAAGCACCCTGGAACTCTGGCAAGGTGCTCGAAGGCGGCAACCGCGGCCACCGTCCCACCACCAAGGGCGGCTATTTCCCCGTGCCTCCGGTTGACAGCACGCAAGACATGCGCGCTGAAATGTCCCTGATCCTCGAATCCCTGGGCATTCCGGTCGAAGTGTTCCACCACGAAGTGGCTGGCGCTGGCCAGAACGAAATCGGTACCAAGTTCAGCACCCTGGTGGAGCGCGCTGACTGGACCCAGAACCTGAAGTACGTGGTCTGGAACGTGGCCAACGCCTACGGCAAGACTGCTACCTTCATGCCCAAGCCCTACGCTGGCGACAACGGTTCCGGCATGCACGTGCACCAGTCGATCTGGAAAGATGGCAAGAACCTGTTTGCTGGCGACGGCTATGCCGGTCTGTCCGATTTCGCCCTGTACTACATCGGCGGCATCATCAAGCACGCACGCGCACTGAACGCTATCACCAACCCTGGCACCAACAGCTACAAGCGCCTGGTTCCTGGCTTCGAAGCCCCGGTGAAACTGGCTTACTCGTCGCGCAACCGTTCTGCCTCGATCCGTATTCCGTTCGTGGCAAACCCCAAGGGCCGTCGTATCGAAGCCCGTTTCCCGGATCCATCGGCCAACCCCTACCTGTGCTTCTCGGCACTGATGATGGCTGGTCTGGACGGCGTGGAAAACAAGATTCACCCCGGCGAAGCCGCTACCAAGGACCTGTACCATCTGCCGCCCGAGGAAGATGCAAAGGTACCAACCGTCTGCCACAGCCTGGATCAGGCGCTGGACTACCTGGACAAGGACCGTGCGTTCCTGACCAAGGGTGGTGTGTTCAGCGACTCCATGCTCGACGCCTACATCGAACTGAAGATGGCCGAAGTGACGCGTTTCCGTATGGCACCGCACCCGGTCGAATACGACATGTACTACTCCCTGTAAGCAGGACGGTAGATCAGCGAAAAGGACGGCCTCGGCCGTCCTTTTTGTTTTGGAATTCGCAAGCGTAGACGAAGGCAGGCGCGGCGGGCCGGGAAAATATGGCACTATCCGCACCTTGTGTGTGACTTGGGTTGACACGGGCAGATTGGCTGCCGCCTCTGTGAAGATGGATTGGAAATGAAACTTGTAAGTCTCCTGTGGCTCATGGCTGCGACCTGGGCTGGCGCGGCCCATGCCGAAGACCGCATTTACCGCTGCGGCAACGAATACACCAACGCGGTGTCCGAGGCCCAGGCGAAAAACTGCAAGCTGGTGTCGGGTGGCAATGTCACGGTCATACAGGCCGCCCGCACCAGTTCGCCCAAACCCGCGCCATCGGCGTCCTCGTCGAATGCACGGGTCGATTCGGCCGAGCAGCGGGCCAAGGATTCCGATGCCCGCATGATTCTCGAGTCCGAGCTGAAGAAGGCCGAGGCCAAACGCGCCGAATTGCTGCAGGCCTATAACAACGGTGAACCCGACAAACTCGGTGCGGAAAGCCGCAACAACCAGAAGTACCTGGACCGGGTGGCCGATATGAAGGCGGCCATCGAACGCAACGACAGCGATATCGCCGGTATTCGCCGTGAGCTCGACCGCATGGGCGCATCCGCCCCGGCGAGCGCGCGCTAAGCGCCAGGAGCGGTCGAAAGTGCCTAAATCCCCCGCCCCGCATGCGCTGTCGTCGCACGCGCCCTACCAGTCCTTCGATCTGCTCGCAACACTGGTGACGGTGCTCGATCGCAAGGGCATCGTACGTTTTTCCAATGCCGCGCTGGAAGACGTGCTGGGCATTTCCCGCCGCTCCATCCAGGGCACTGCATTTGCCGAGCTGTTCATGGAGCCGAGCCAGTTGCAGAACGCCCTGGAGGGCGTCAGTGGCAACGAATTTGACGCCTTGCGCTATGACGCCTGGCTGCGCCGCAATGGCTACGAACCGGTGCCGGTGCATGTCATCATCACGCGCACCGAGTCTGCCGATGCCATCATTGCCGAACTGGTGCCGCTGGAGCAGCAGACCCGGCAAGACCGCGAAGAGCGCCTGACCGAACAGGCCCAGACCAACAAGGAACTGATCCGCAACCTGGCGCACGAAATCAAGAATCCGCTGGGCGGTATTCGCGGTGCGGCGCAGTTGCTGGAAATGGAAATTGACTCGCCCGAGCTCACCGAATACACCCAGGTCATCATCCATGAGGCCGATCGCCTGCAAAGCCTGGTAGACCGGCTGCTGGCGCCGCACCGGCGCCCGCACATGGTCAGTGATGTCAACATCCACGAGGTCTGCGAGCGGGTGCGCTCGCTGATTCTGGCCGAATTTCCCAAGGGTTTGCGCGTGGTGCGTGACTACGACACCTCCATTCCCGAGTTCCGCGCCGACCGCGAACAGCTGATTCAGGCGGTGCTCAACATTGCCCATAACGCCGCCCAAGCGCTTGCCGAACGCATTGCCGAAGGCGATGCCTGCCTGACTTTCAAGACGCGCGTCACGCGCCAGATCACTTTTGGCAAGCAGCGTTATCGGTTGGCATTGGAATTGCATGTGGTAGACAACGGACCTGGCGTGCCAGATTCGATCAAGGACCGCATTTTTTACCCGCTGGTGTCGGGGCGCGAAGGTGGTTCCGGACTGGGGCTGACATTGGCGCAAACTTTTGTTCAGCAGCACCATGGCTTGATCGAGGTCGACAGCGTGCCAGGCCGTACGGATTTCAAAATATTAATTCCGTTACCGTAATGCCTGATACAGGGGATAAGAGACACATGAAGCCGATTTGGATCGTTGATGATGACCAGTCCATACGCTTCGTGCTTGAAAAAGCGTTGTTGCGTGAGCACCTGCCAACACGCAGTTTTTCCAACACGCGCGATGTGCTAGCCGCACTGGCCACTGCAGCGGACGACGAAGGCCCGCAAATCCTGGTGAGCGACATTCGCATGCCGGGCGGTTCGGGCCTTGATCTGCTGGAAAAGGTGAAGGCGAAATACCCGGGGTTGCCGGTGATCATCATGACCGCCTTCTCCGACCTGGACAGCGCCGTCAGCGCGTTCCAGGGCGGTGCTTTTGAATACCTGCCCAAACCGTTTGACCTGCCCAAGGCAGTCGAGCTGATTCGGCGCGCGGTCGAGGAAAGCCAGCGCGAAGAAGTCAATGAAGAGCGGCTCACCGAGGCGCCCGAAATGCTTGGCCAGGCGCCGGCCATGCAGGACGTGTTCCGCGCCATCGGACGCCTGTCGCAAAGCAACGTCACGGTGCTTATCACTGGCGAGTCGGGCTCCGGCAAAGAGCTGGTGGCGCGTGCGCTGCACAAGCATTCGCCGCGCGCCAGTGGCCCGTTTGTCGCTATCAATACCGCAGCCATCCCGAAGGACCTGCTGGAAAGCGAGTTGTTCGGCCATGAACGCGGCGCTTTCACCGGCGCGCAGAACATGCGCCGGGGCCGCTTTGAGCAGGCCGATGGCGGCACCCTGTTTCTGGACGAAATCGGCGACATGCCGTTTGAGTTGCAGACGCGCCTGCTGCGCGTGCTGTCGGACGGCCATTTTTACCGGGTTGGCGGTCACAGCGCGGTGAAAACCAATGTGCGCGTGATTGCGGCAACGCACCAGGACCTGGAGCAGCGCGTCAAGGAAGGCGTGTTCCGGGAAGACTTGTTTCACCGCCTGAACGTGATTCGCCTGCGCCTGCCGGCCTTGCGCGAGCGCCGCGAAGACGTGTCCATGCTGACGCGCCACTTCCTGCAGCAAAGCGCCAAGCAGCTCGGCGTCGAGCCCAAGCGCATCTCCGATGCGGCGCTGGGCTGGCTGGAAACCTTTGCCTTTCCGGGCAATGTGCGACAGCTGGAAAACATTTGCCACTGGCTGACGGTCATGGCGCCAGCGCAGGTGATCGAGCCCAAGGACCTGCCCCCCGAAGTCGGCGTGGCACGGCCATTGCTGGCCGACGCGCCGGCGGAAAAAGCACTGCTGGCACCGGCCCTGGCCGAGCAGGCGGCGGTTTTGGCGCAGCCGCTGGCGTCTGCGTCTGCGCCAGCGCCTGCGCCCGCTCCGTTAGCCGTGGCTGCAGCGGCGTCGAGCGTGCTGCCGCAGGCTGGCGATGACGCGGGCTTGCCCTGGGAAGACGGTCTGGAGGCGCAAGCCCATGCCCTGCTCGAAAGCGGCTGTCTGGAGGTCTGGGACCTGTTGACGCGGCGTTTCGAGTCGCGCCTGATTCAGGCGGCGCTGCACAACACCAAGGGCCGGCGCATCGAAGCTGCGCACAAGCTGGGCATTGGTCGCAATACCATCACGCGCAAGATTCAGGAACTCGGCCTGGAGTAGGCAGCACCCCGGCATCAGCTTATGCTGAGCAGCACCGGGGCGTGGTCGCTTGGGCGCTCGTTCTTGCGCGGTGTTTTGTCGATCAGGCACGACTGCACGCGCGGGCGCAGCGCTGCGCTGACCAGGATATGGTCAATGCGCAGGCCACGGTTGCGCCGGAAACCGAAGTCGCGGTAGTCCCACCAGCTGTAGCTTTTGGCGGGTTGTTCGAACAGGCGGAAGCTGTCGCTCAGGCCCATGGCAATCAGGGCGCGCAGGTGGTAGCGCTCGGCTTCGGTACAGTGAATCTGCTCGTACATGCCTTGTGGGTCCCACACGTCCAGATCGTCGAAGGTGATGTTGAAGTCACCCATAAGTACCAGCTCGGGGTGCTGCACCAGCTCGGTTTTGAGCCAGTTGCGCAAGCCCTTGAGCCATTCCATCTTGTATTCAAACTTCTCGCTGCCCGGTGCCTGGCCGTTCGGGAAATAAGCCCCAATGACGCGTGTCTTGCCGATGCTGGCACTGATCACGCGTGCCATGTCGTCGTCAAAACCCGGAATATTGCGCACCACGTCGCTGGCTTCGCTGCGCGACAACAGCGCCACACCGTTGTAGGTTTTCTGCCCAAAACAGTGCGCCTGGTAGCCGGCGGCGGCAAAGGCGTCAAAGGGGAATTTGTCATCGGTCAGCTTCAGCTCTTGCAGGGCCAGCACATCGACCGGGTTGCTGGCGAGCCAGTCCAGCACCTGGGGCAGGCGCACGCTGAGCGAGTTGACGTTCCAGGTGGCGAATTGCATAGCGATTCCAGAGATCAGGGGGTCAGATGTGCAAGGCGGCCAGCAAGCCGATGGCGACACCGACGCCGCCGGTGCCAAACATGCCGTATTCGAGCCATTTTTTCTTGGTCAGCAAGGCAATGGCAGCCAGCGCAATCGCCACCTGCAGCACGGTGGTGGCCTGGGCCCAGCGGTGGTGCTGGTGCATTTGTTCATCGCTTTGTTCGTCCCACTCAGTGGCTGCGGCTTCGAGTTTTTCTGCCGCCAGCTTGATGTCGGCCTTTTCCTTGTCGTAGCGTTCCACCTTGGCCTGGTAGGTGTTCTTCGCCTCGCCACTGGACAGATCGCGCGCCAGCTCGGCCAGCGACTGCTTGGTGCTCTTCGCCTGGTAGTAGTTCCACTGGTTCGAGGCCTCGGTTTTCTTGATGGCGGCGTTGTTTTTGTAGAGGCCGGCATTGGCCTGGGTGGCGCCGCCCATGTACGAGAACAGGGCGCCGACGGTAGCGATGATGGCCGTGAACATGGCGATCTGGTTGATCATGCCGCCGTTTTCATTGTTGCCGTGGCCACCATGGCCGCCCTGGGTGGCATGTTCAAGTTCGTGGTCGTGCGGGCCGTGTACGTGGAATCCGTCTTCGGACATGGGTCAAACTCCTGATTTATTTTTGAGGGTGATGAATCGGTAACGCAGGCCGTTGGCTGCGAGGTGTTCTTCGCGCGCGGCTTCCTGCCAGTCCGCGTTGAAACTGGGGGCGAAGGCGTCGCCTTCCAGTTCGATGTCGATTTCGGTCACTACCGCCGAACTGGCCAGGGGCAGGGCCAGGGCGTAGAGCTGGGCGCCGCCAATGACCCAGACGTCGGGTGCCGCGCCACACAGCTGCAGCGCCTGTTCCAGCGTGTTGGCGCGCTGTGCCCCGGCGCTCTGCCAATCGGCCTGGCGTGTCACCACCACGTTGCTGCGCCCGGGCAGCGGGCGAAAACGTGGCGGCAGCGAGTCCCAGGTTTTGCGGCCCATGATGACCGGGCAACCCAGCGTCACGCGCTTGAAGTGGGCCAGGTCTTCCGGCAACTGCCAGGGCAGCGTGTTGTCTTTGCCAATCACGCCATTGCGTGAGCGGGCAAATATCAGGTGCAGTTTCATCGTGTATCAGAGGCAGTCTTGCGGCATGTCGGCCTGAGGGCCTGGCGCGCGAAGGCTCGAGTTTAACCAGTCCCTGTGACGCCGGCGCGTCGCCACGGCGGGCGTTATTGCAGCATGAACGTTTCGAATTCCAGCACTTCGAGTTTGCGGTTGAGCAGCCACAGGCCGGTCAGCACGGTCAGCAGCATGGCCATGGCAAAGCCATAGCCGAACCAGTCCGCGCCAAGTGCCAGGGACAGCGCCGTGAACATCACGTTGGTGACCGGCAACATGACCGTCAGCACCACTACCGAGCGCCGTTGGTCCAGATAGAACAGCACATTCAGGATGCCCAGCAGCACCACCTGCAGGGCGGCACCGACGACGTCGATATAGAGCAGCGGCAGGTACAGGTCGGACATGCCCAGCATGCCCAGCAGCGAGCCGCCCAGGGCCAGTGTCACCAGCACCGCAATCGACTGGATTTTGGCAATGTCGAACAGGCCGCGCTGCACGTAATAGACCATGTGGTTGCGCATGCGCTCGATGTAGTCCAGCGTGGCGCCGTCGCGCACCGCGTCGTAGAACTTGACGTAGTACTCGACAAAATCGGTCTCTATGCGCACCAGAAACACCGCCATGCCCGGGATCACCGACAGATAGGACAGAAAGATCGGGAAGTCGTAGATCACCGAGGAATGCAGCGGGCCGGTGACGGCCTGGCCGGTCAGCGGGTAATACCAGAACATCAGTTTGTCGACCCAGGCACCCAGGTTGAAGCCCAGGCCGGCGACCATCAGGCTGGGCAGCATGGCGCCGGGCTTCCAGATGTCAAAAGCGATGAAGCGATTCGAGTGGTAGTTGCGGTAGACCAGCCAGATCATGCCCATCAGCAGCCCGTAGTGGCCCAGCACAAAGCCCAGCAACAGGCCTTCCAGCCCGAGTGCGCGGCGCAACAGAAAGGCCAGCAGGGTGGTGCTGGCATAGCCCAGGAAAAAGATCAGCACAATGGCACGGTAGTGCTTCATGCCGGTCAGAAACACGGTGGCGATCCAGATCGAGGACATCACCGCCAGACCCATTACGAACAGCAGCCGGTACAGCGGCGTCTGGTCCGGGAACAGGAAGGCGACAAACGGCACGCCAACCAGAATGCAGCCGGCAATCGTTACCAGCAGCAGGCCGTTGAAGTTGGGCAGGATGGCGTCTTCTTCCTTGCGAAAGACACAATCGGCAACGAAACGCGTAAACGACAGTTGCACGCAGCCGGTGTAGATCAGCGAGATCAGAAACAGGTAGGTCACCGTCACCTGGAACTGCGCCACCGCCACCTTGGGCACCACCACGCCAATGCTCATGACACCGATCAGCATGATGCCGATGATCGACAGCACCCAGGGGCCCGAGCTGATGATGCCGGCGAAGGCATAGGCTTGCAGCAAACCGATATAGGTTTGCTTCTTGAGCAGCTTGCGCAGTTCGAAGCCTATGCCTGCCATTGAAAGTTTTTGTCGTAGAGCGCCTGATAGCGGTCGAACATCATACGTTGCGAATAGTATTTTTCGACCCGGGCAATGGCGGCATCGCGGGCTTGTGCCCAGGCCTGGGGATCGGACAGCAGCTCCAGTGCCGCCTCGGCCATGGCCTGCGGATCGGCGATGCGCACCACGCGCCCGGAGGCGCCCAGTGCGGCGTCTTCGCCGGGCAGGCCAAACACCAGCTGCCGGCATGACCCAACGTCGGTGCACAGCGTCGGGATGCCGGCGGCATAGCCCTCCAGCACCACCAGCGGCAGTGCCTCGCTGATCGAGCTCAGCACCACCAGGCCGACCTTGGGCAGCAGTTCGGTGAGTTTCTGGAAACCCAGGAATTTCACCGATTCGCTCAAACCGAGCTGCAGCACCAGCTCTTTGCATTCGCTGGCGTATTCGGGCGCTTCATCCTCCGGGCCGGCAATCCAGGCCTGGGCCTGCGGCAGGTGGTTGACGATGATGCGCATGGCGCGGATATAGGTCTTGATGTCCTTGATCGGCACCACCCGGCCAATCAGGCACAGCACCATGGGTGTGTCCGGGGCACGCAGCGGGCGCAGCGCCTTGAACTTTTCCACGTCGATGCCATTCGGAATGTTGCTGGTGCGCTCGGCCGGCGCTCCGTCGGCCAGCTGGCGCAGGCGGTTGGCCTCATACAGTGCCACGATGTCGTTGCTGGCCTGGTAGGTGACGTAGCCCAGGTGTTCGTAAAAGCGGATCCAGAGCTGGCGGAAATAGCTCACGCGCGAGGGGTCGCGGTCGAAGATGCTGCGGTTGTCCTTGATCCAGTTGGCCTGGTACAAGTCAATCTTGCGCTCCTTCACGTAGATGCCGTGCTCGCTGAGCAGCAGCGGGCGCTGGTTGCGGTGCTTGAGCAGCACGCCCAGGGTGCCGGCATAGCCGGTGGAAATGGAATGGTAGATGCGCGCCCGTGGACAGCGCAGGGCGACTTCGCGCAGGCGCCAGAACGGCGTGTGGATGTTGCGGATGGTCCAGAAGTAGTCGACAAACGACGGGTCGGTACTGCGCTTGCGGTAGCTCTGTTTGATGAACTCCCAGGCGTCCTTGCTGTAGAGAAACATCTCGTGGCTGATTTTGCCGTCCGGGCCGGCTTCGTCGAGCAGGCTGGCGAACATGTGGCTGCACGCCGGGTCGTGCAGATTGTGTTCAAACATCTGGTGCATGTCTTTCACCAGCGGCATGGTGCCGCGCGGCGGCTTGACTTCCAGCACCGGCGGGTTCGGCACGTCCTCGAACAGGTAGCTCACATCCAGGTGCACCAGGTTGGCCGGCAGCGGGTACCGCATCCGGCCATAGTCCTGCGGCCGGCTGCCCAGAAAGATGGCACCGAAGCGCAGCTCCGGAAAGCCACCGATGATCTGGTGGACCCAGCTGGAGACGCCACCGGAGACGAACGGAAAGGTGCCCTCGAGCAGCAGCAGGACGTCGACTTCGTCGGCGCGCGGGAGTGGGGTTTCAGACATGGGGCAGGAATCGTCTATCGTGGTTTGGCGCGGCCAGGTCGCGGCCGGACCAGAAGTCGGCCACGGCCCGGGTCTTGGCGGCGATATTCATGCCGTCGATCTGGCCCATGTGCTGGCGTACCGTGGCAAACTCGCGCCGGTCAAATGCAATCTCGGCCAGGTAGGGCAGCACCGAAGACAGGGGCTGGCCCAGCGTCTGGGCATGTTGCAGTGCTTCCCTGGCCGCGTCGACCTGGCCCAGTGCCAGCAGAATACGGCCTTTGAGCAGGGTCAGTCCGGAATTCGGCGCCAGGCCCAGCGCCTCGGCATGCTGCACCTGTTGCAGCGCCACGTTCAGCGTGTGCTGGCGCAGCTCGCCCTGGGCCAGCGAGCCGTAGATCAGTTCCCAGTGCAGTTCTGCCAGGTGCTTGTGGCAGTTGAAGCGTTGCTCCGGGGTCAGGGCGCGCTGCAGGTTGTCGCGCTCGGTCTGGATATGGCTGGAGATTTTCTTTTCCTCGGCGTCGAGCATGCCGAAGGCGACCAGGCGCACGTCGTCGGTGCTGTCACCGAGCAGGTCTTCCAGGATCGGGTTGGCGACCCGGTTCGGCACCGACTGCAGCGTCAGCAGCGACTGCATGCGGATGGCCGCCGGCACGCCACGGTCAAGCCGGCTGCGAATCGCGCCCTGGCCGCTGCGGTTGACTTCCTTGGTCTGCACGTCGTATTGCGGTAGCTCCACCGACACCGGTGTCGCCATGCCCACGCGTTGCTGGCTTTGCTTGAGGCTGGAGCGCACCAGCAACAGCACCCCGAGCGCGCCGAACAGCGGCAGCATGAAGGCAAAGCTGAAGAACAGCAGCCAGGTCGCCAGTGGCGCACTGCGGTACTCCCGAGGCTGCAGCAGGTAGGCCAGGCTGGCCGCCAGCACACTGAGCAGCAGGTGTGCCAGCAGGGCCAGCCAGAACAGGGACAGATTGCCCGGTACCAGCAAGCTGCCGAGAAAATGGTGCGTGCTGCCAGCGCTGGCGGCGGCGTGCAGCGGGTTCATTCGCGCAATGCCTCGGTCAGGGCCTGCAGCGGGTCTTCCAGGGAGAAGTCGATGGTGCGGACATAAATTTCCAGCGACGCAAAGTCGCCCTGGAAGCGGCTTTGCAGCCACTCTTCGATGCGGTGCATGAAGCCGTCCTTGGCCGACTGCGAGGCGAACGGCAGCAGCACCGCCACCACCGGTTTGCCATGCACCTGGGTTTGCCAGTACAGGTCCAGGCCACGCTTGATGCGCAGGAATTCGGCCGGAATTTCTTCGGCCAGCGGGCCATTGAAGCTCATCAGCACAATGTGGCTGTAGATGGCCACCTGGGTCTGCATGCGCAGCATGCGTGTCAGTTCTTCGGCAAACTGGGCCGGCATGGTCGGCAACACCGACTGCACCTGGCGTACGTCGGTGGCGCTGCGGGTGGTGTCGGCGAAGTAGGCCAGAATCACCGACATCATCTGCAGGTTTTCCACGTTGAGTGAGAAAAACGGCATCCGCGTCACCGCCAGTACCCCGATCAGCTGGTCGTTGCCGGCAATCAGCGGGGCCACGACCAGCTGGCTGCTTTGCCGCTCCATCGCGACTTCGCGGTTGGCAATATGCGCCAGGCAGCGGTTTTCAATCACCATGCGCAGCAGTTCGTCATCGGCTTTCAGGACGGCCGGTTCGCCGACCAGATCGACGCGTTCGCCCAGAACCGTGTCCAGGCCGCTCGGGTGCAGCAGGTAGAGTGCGGCGGACTCGACGTTGACATACTGTTCCAGCAGGTGCAGCAGGCCAGCCGAGCCTGGCAGTGCCGTGTTGGCGTTGCTGGATTCGATCACAATTGTGCGCAGCCGCACCAGCGCGTCGCGCAGCGAGCCGGGGCGTGCCAGCATTTCCTGCTCCAGGCGGTCATGCGAGAAGTTCAGCAGCAGGTGGCGCCGGGTCAGGCGCGACAGCCGTTCGGCCATGTACAAATAGCTTTCCGACATGCGCATGTTGCGGTCGCGCCAAACGTCGCTGAACTCGCCACAGACCAGCACCAGCAGGCCGGCACCAAAGAAAAACTTGATTGAGAAGTCGCCCGACTCCAGCCCCAGGCGCGATGCCACCACCCAGTTCAGCAGAATCGGCATGCTGCCCAATACGCCCGGCAGCACGCCATAGCGCAGCGAAATCAGTACCGGAACAAACCAGAACCAGGGAAATTGGGCGCGTGAGCCCATTGGGTCCTGCGGGTTGATCCACCAGGCAATGGCCACCGCCAGGCTGGGCAGGACCAACACTTCCAGCCATTGCGCGCGCAGGGTGATGGCTTCCGGGGCAAAACGGTCGGCCTTGAACCGGCTACCGATGGCGCCGAGCAACGCAGATAACTTCATGCGCAAGGGGGGGCTGGAGTGGTGTGCAAATCCTGCGTGTTATTGGCCGGCGGGCATGCGCGCCAGCATTTGCGTGAGCAGGGTTTGCGCGGTGCCTGACAAGGCGTCGCGGCCCCAGCCCGATTGCGATCCGGTGACACTCCACAGCACGTTGCCGCTGGCCAGGTCGATCACCCTGAGGGTGACGCCGACCACCGGTTCACCGTCAATGCCGGCCTTGTAACGCCACTCCTGCACGCTGCCGCTCAGTCCGTAGCGAGCGCCCTGGGCCTTGGCCCAGCGCAGGGCTTCGTCGACGACTTTGCGTTCGGTGGGTTCGAACAGGCTGTCCTGCACCACGGTATTGGGATAGATCTTCAGGTCATGGATGCCCTGTGCCTGCAGCAGCGGCTCCAGCATGGCTTCGGCCGACAGCGCCGCCTGCGCGGTTTCGGTGTTGTTCACCAGCGGCAGCAGCACCCAGGACTGGGTCCGGTCCAGCGCCACGCCGGGGGTGGATTGCAGGGTGGCGGAGCAGGCGCCCAGCGCGAGTGCCGCCAGGGTTGGCAAGAGGAGACGAAAGAGTGTCATGGTGAAGCTGCTGTATTAAAAATACCTTCGATAGCGCAGGGCCAGCGTTTGCCCCGGGGTATTTCCAACGCTGAGGTCGTTATTTTTGTGAAGCTCGAGGTACAGCCGGTCGCGCCCGAGGGCCGAGCCGGCGATGCCAATGCCAGACTCCCAGCCACTGGCGCCCTGGTCGTTCTGGCTCAGGCAGGTATCCAGAAAAGGCCGCCAGGCGGCACTGTAGGGTGCCGTTGAATCGATGCCCATCAGGTTGCTGCCCATGTCGACACAGGCGCTCAGTGTGGTGGCATTGGCCGGAATATAAAAGCTGCCCAGATCAGTCATGGTTGTCAGTTGCCGGGTTGACGCAATCAGGCGCAGGCGCCAATCCGGGTAGTCCAGTCGTATACGGTAGTCTGCCTCGATATCCAGCGCATTGCCACTGGCCCACAGGTCGCCTTGTGCGGAGTAGTAGTCCGATTGGCGCAGGCTGAGGTGCAGGTATTCTCGCTTGCTTAGGGCGTATCCAAGGGCTGCGTACAGATCATTTTCGTAGCCGCCCAGGCGAATCGGCAGACTCAGGCTGGAGCTGGCCCCGAAGTCTAGCCCGAATTCGAGGTTCCAACGCGCATCCAATGCCTGTTCGCGCGCCAAATGCATGCCCCAGACCGGCTGCAGGCTGTTGCGCTGAAACACCGCCAGGGTGGTGCTCGACAGGCCGTCCACCCAGCGCAGCTGGGCCTGGGTCAGGCGTTCGGAGTCTGGTACCGGCGTCAGAAAGTCCGGCTGCTGGTAGTGCATGGTGCCGAGCTCGGAGCTCAGCTTGAGTTGCAGTTGATCACTCAGCGCGAGCCGGGTTTCTGCCTGCAGCGTCTGGATTTGCAGGGCGCCGGACTGGCGCTGGTTGTAGGACTGGCTGGCGATGTCTTCGCTGCTCCAGCCGATTTGTACGTAGTCGGCGTAGAGCGGCAGGTGCTGCGCCATGTGCGCCATGGTGCTGTCCAGGTCTTTGCCGTGTTCCAGCGCCTGGAAGCTGCCATCCAGCGCCTGGGTGTGCCGGCCGAGCTGTTCGGCCATGTCGTAGCGGCTGTCGCTGGGCAGCTCCGGGCTGTCCTGGTCCAGCAGTTGTTGCATCGCCGTCTGGTCGTGGAATTGCAGGGCGATCTGGGCCTGCGCCCAGGCCGGTGCCTGGTTGCTGTTTTGCTGCACAAATTGTTGCCACATCCAGCTGCGCGCATTGGCGTACTGGTTGGCGCCCAGGGCCCAGCCCAGTACCAGCACGGCGCTTTCGTGGTCCAGTGGCGCCTGGGCCGGCGGCTCGACCAACTGGCGCACCAGCCGCAGCGCCGGATCGTCGGGCCGGTTCAGCAGCATCAGGCGCGCCAGTGCCAGCAGTTCGGGCGGGCGCTGCTGGTGCAGGTCGGGCGCCTGCTCGGCATAGGCGCTGTGCAGCAGCTGCCAGGCGTGGCGGCGCACCCGCTCGGCGATGCCGCTGCGGCCGTAGGCCTGCAGTGCGTCGGCGTAGTTCAGCAACAGCAGCGGGTCGCTGCGGTCCAGCGTCAATTGCTTCTGGTACCAGTACAGGGCCGCCTGTGCATGGCCCAGCAACTGATGGCCGGCCGCATAGGCGGGCCAGAATTCGGCTTGCGTTTGCGCCACTTGTGCGTGTGCCTGCAGGGCTTGCTGCAGCGGCCCCAGGCGTTGCTGGTTGATCAGGAACCAGAGTGCCGCCAGCGCCACGTCTTTGCTCTCGGGGCTGAGGCCTTGCGCGTGTTCCAGGTCGGCCCAGGCCAGCGCATTTTTCTGCTGGCGCTGGTAGTAGCTGGCGCGCAATAGCAGGAAGTTGCTGTCGCCCTCGGCCTGCGCCAGCTGGGCTTTCTGCAAGTGCTGCAAAGTGCGCTCCAGGGCGGCGTCATCGCCGGCCGCGGCCTCGGTGTAGAGCACGCTCATCAGGTCTTCCAGGTGGCCGAATTGGTCGTAGGCCTGCAGGCCCAGGCGGATGGCTTCTTCGGGCTGCTCGGTGCGCAGCAACTGGACCAGCCGGCTCCAGTCATCGGCGTTGGCATGGGCTTGCTGGATCTGCTGGCGATAGACGCGTTCGGCGGTGGCTACGTCGTTCAGGCGCCAGGCGACTTGTCCCAGCAGGTCCCAGAAATCGGTGGCGTCGGCGGCGACGCCGGGCGCCACCCGCAGCAGCAGGTCGCGCGCCTGTTCCAGACAGTCCCAGCGGATCAGCGCAGTGGCACTTTCCAGCACCCAATCCACCGACACCGGTTGCAGCACCGCGCGTTCTACCGACAGCAGCACGGTGCGGCCGACATCGCCGGCATTTTCGGCCAGCCGGGCGGCGTTTTCGAGCAGCGCCGGGTCATGGTAGCGGCGGTATTGTTGTTCGAAAAATACCGAACCCTGGGCCGGTTCGGCGCGTTGTTCATACAGGCTCAGCACATCGTTCCATTGCTGGGCGCTGAGGTGCTCGGTGTCGGCTTTGATGGCCCAGGCTTGCAGTACCGGTGTGCTGTCGTCGAGCAGGGGCGCGAGCTGGGTCAGGGCATCCAGCGTGGCGGGGCTGTGGTCGCCCATCTGGAACAACGCGCTCCACTGCTGTGCCGCCACTTCGGGTTGCTGGGTCCAGCTGGCGACTTGCGCCAGGCGCAGCCGCCAGTGCGCATCGCCAGGGGCTTGGCGCACCGCTTGCTGGGCGATGGCAAAGGCGCGCGCCTGGTTGCCGACTTCCAGTTCGGCCTGGTAGGCCAGCGCAAAGTCGCTCGCGTTGTAGGCGCGAAATTGGGGCGTTTGCGGCGCGTTGTCGGCGCTGCCGCTGGCGGGACCGGCCAGCGCCAGTGCGGGCGCTGCCAGGCCGGTCAGCGAAAGACAGAGCAGTGCCAGGCTGCGCCGCAGCCAGCCGCAGCCCCGTGTCAGGTGCGCGCGCGCTGCGCTCATGGCCGGGACTCCTGCGGATGCGCTGCCACCAAGGCCCAGGCATAGTGCGCTGCCAGATCGGGATAGCCGGCGGCTTGCGCACTGCGCACCAGGTAGCGCAAGGTTGGCGCGTCGTCTTGCAAATCGCCGATTTCGCGCTCGGCAGACTCCATGGCGCGCGCAAACAGGCTGTCGGCCAGCAAGGCATTGACGCCGAGCTGGAACCACTGGCGTGCCGACTTTTGGTCGGGCGCCATGTGGCGCGCCGCAAAGTAGCATTGCGCGGCGGTTTCGAATTCGCCAGCGGCCAGGGCGCGGGCACCGAAATCCAGCAGCGTGCCGGCGATGTCCATGTGGCTGTCCAGACGCTGCAAGAAGTCGATGCCGAGCTTGATTTCGCCGGCGTTCAGGGCTGCGTCGGCCAACAGCCGCAGCAGGCGCGGGTCGCTCAGGGTTTCAGCGGCGGCGGCGCGCACCATGTTGCGCATGCGTAACCGGATGGCGTTGCTGCGCTCTGCGCTGTGGCTTTCCCGCAGCGCCCGTTGATAGGCTTTCAGCAATATCAGGCGCACTTCACTGCGCTGGCGTGGGTCGCGGCTTTGCGCAAATTCGCTGAGCTGGGTTTCCAGATCCTCGAGCGTGCTTTCGTCTTGCAGCGTGCGGGCGACCAGGATGGCGACGTCGGCATTGTGCGGGTCGGAGTGGTGCAGATTTTCCAGGTAGGCCCAGGTCAGGCCGTCGTAGCGCGCCTGCGCGTAGAGCTTGCCAATCAGGAACTGGGGCGAAAACAGCAGCCAGAACAAAGCCAGCACAATGCAGGCGATCAGGAACAGCTGCAGATGGGAGACCAGCTGCAGACGGGGTATTTCCCCGTCAAGTCCTGCATATCGCGTCGAGCGTGCCGGCAACATGTTGGGGTATTTCGTAGTAGCTGAGTGCGCCCTCGTGGCGCACTGGAAGGATGTCCTGGTCGGCAAAACGGATGCTGCAGTTTTCGACATGGGACAGCGTTACCTGCAGCCCGACGTAGCCTTGCAGCTGCCAGTGCTGCTGGCCGGCCGTGCTGGCGTGGTGGGCAATGGCGGCATTGGCCGAGACCAGGGTCGGGCTGTTGTCGGGTACGGCACGGAGTTGCAGTTCGGCATTGCCGGCATCCAGGTGCAGGTAGGAATAGTCGCTGACCGCACGGTACCCGGCCAGGTGCTGGCTGGTGGCCAGATCGGGCCAGCCCAGCGATTGCGGCAGGCGCAGGGTGCGCAGCGCGCCGGCGTCGCGGATGCGCCAGCCGCTGGCGCTTCGGGCAATGCTCAGGTCCTGAAAGTCCAGCACCTTGCGCGCGTAATCGGCAATGTGCACCGGCGTGCTTTCCTGTGCCAGGGCATAGCTGAATACTTTTTCCAGCGACTTCAGTCCGGCGCGCTTGCTGGCAATGAAGGTGTGGAAATAGATGTCCATCGGTTTGAGCCGGCGTGGCGTCTCGGTGAGTTCAAAGGTTTCTATAACGCGCTCGTAACCATAAAACGGACCTTGCCAGTTGTGCGTGTAGATGTTGTCATTCTGGTTCGGCGCGTAGACCTGGAAGCCGCCCTGGCGCTGGATGCCCAGGCCGTCGATCTGTGTCAGGGTCGGACTGGAGCGCGTTGCCACGGTGGCACCGCCGTTCAGGTTCAGCACCTGCTTGCGCACCGTCATGCCCACCGCATCGCCAATCGGCACGCAGTCCCCGGTCCAGAGAAACACTTGCACCGCTTTGCCGGGCGGCGCCAGGCGCTGCTGGATGTAGTCGATGGAGCCGGCGACTTCGCGCTGCAGGTCAAACTGGTAGCCCGGGATGCGCAGGTTGTAGCCGCCGCTGACGGTGTCAGAGCCGACCTTGTACCAGTAGAACGGGTGCGAGTAGCTGTGCGAGCCGATCGCCACATTGGGCGCCTGGAAAATATCGCGCGCCACCTGTTCCGCCAGCGCCGACATGCTCGGGTACAGGCCGGTCGGCGAGACTTCCGCTTCAATCACGGAAATCGTCATCGGCAGGGCGTAGCGCTTGACGATGCGGTCCCGCACCACCTCGCCGGCAATTGGCGCGTTGGGCAGTTCGGCGCGGCTGATGAAGCCGTCGCCGTCCATGTGCACCATCAGCATGCGGCGTCCGGTTTCGGTGCTGACGTCGGGCACTGGCATGTCGGGCAATTGCAGTGCTGCCTGGAAGAAGGCAAACGGGTCGATGGTCCAGCGGCTGTCGATCAGGCCGGGCAGGTTGGCCACGGCATATTTGCCGACCGCGTAGCCGCCCCAGGGCGTGATGGCGGCGGCGACTTGTTGCCGGCTGCCCTGTTGCAAGGTCAGCAGTGCGGTTCCGGCGTGCAGGTGCAGCGGGAAAAAGTCGTCCACCACCGGACGCACTACCTGCTCATAGCCCATCATGGGGGCTTGCTGAACGATGCGTACCGGGGCCCGGGTGGCGCTGTAGTTGTCCAGCGTCAGGCCAAATTCGGGGCCGGCCAGTGTGCGCAGCAATTCGGGGGCGGGGGCGATCAGCGCCACCGGCAAATGGTCGCGCTGTTGTTTGCGCAACCAGTTTTGCAAGCGCTGCATGCCGTCGGCCGAGGGCACGGTACTGAGCCATACGGCGGCGCCGGCGTAACGCCCGGGCAGGGTGCCCTCGGGCAAATGGTTGACGTCGACAAATTCGGGCACATAGCCGAGGTAGCTCAGCGGCATCGACAGAATGCGCACCGGCGCCAGCAGGGTCACGGCACGCTCGTCCTGCTGGTCGCCGTGTACCACCAGAATGCGGCGTGGCATGGCCTCGATGGCGCCGATGCCGACGCTGGCCAGGTCTGCGGTGCTGACCCAGGGGATGAAGCCGAGCGCGGCAATCTGCTGCGCCGTGCTGCGCGCCAACGGCCGCTCGGACGGCGCGACGTAGTCAATCACCACCACTGGCAGCTGCCACTGGCTGCGGACTTGCTGCAGTTGCTGCAGCAGCCACTGCCGGTCCGCTGGCGGGACAGCGGAATACTGCGCCAGGCGCGCGTCGTAACGTTGAAACAGCGACTCGGCGACGACGGCGCTGACCAGTTCGTGGGTTTGTGCCAGCAGCTCAAAGCCCCGATTGAAAATCAGCCGTGCCTGCGGGAAGCGTTGCTTGAGCAGGGTGACCACGGCCACCAGGCCCTGCTGCTGGCGCTGCTGCGCCTGCGGCGTGCTGGCGAACAGGCGGTAGGAATCCAGGGTATCGAGAAAAAAGGCGCGATAACCGCTGTCCCACAGCGGGGTGATGATCTGGCTGACAAAAAACTCCGGCCAATCGGTGGCGGACTGGTCGATCAGCCGGCTGCCCCAGGCCGGGTTGTCGCCAAGCAGCCAGGCGTTGGGAATTTTGCCGGCATAGGCGCGCGATGGCTGCACCTCACCGACCGAGACATAGGCCGCGAGCTGGGTTTGCGCTGTGCTGTACGGGGCCGGTTGCGGCACATGGTCCGGATCGACCACCACCGTGTCAAAGGCTTTCAGTTCAGACCACGGTGGCTGCGCGCCGTAGTAGAAGGCAAATGCCGGTGCGGCGGGCGGCTCGGCGGCTTGCAGTGGCGCTAGCGGCGCCAGCAGCACCAGCAGCAGCACCAGGCAGCCCAGCCCGGCGTGCAGGGCGCGCTGGGCAATGCCGATAAGCCAGCCCGGCCGGGCAGCTGGCGCGAAGCGGCGTGGCTGGCGCATGGTGGCGTGTCGTGCAGCCAGGGTCAGACCGCCATCGGTGCCGTGATGGCCGGGTGGTGCTGATAGCCTTCCAGCGAAAAATCGGCGGGTTCGGCTTTCTCCAGCCATTCGGGTTCGTAGCGGCGCGTCTGGGCGAAGGACGGAATGCGCTCCGACAGCACCAGGCGCGGCGCCGCGAAGGGCGCGCGCTGGAGCTGCTGTTGCAGCATCGGCACGTGGTTTTCGTAGATGTGCGCGTCGCCAATGAAATAGGTGAACCAGCGCGGCGTGTAGCCGCTCAGGCGCGCCACCAGGTGCAGCAGTGCCGCGCCTTCGGTGAGGTTGAACGGCGTGCCCAGCCCGAGGTCGTTGCTGCGGATATAGAGCACCAGCGAGATTTCATTTTTTTCCTGGTTCACCAGGAACTGGTACAGCAGGTGGCAGGGCGGCAGGGCCATTTCGTCGAGCTGGGCCCAGTTCCAGCCGTGGAACAGAATGCGCCGGCTGCCCGGGTCTTGCATCAGTGTGTCCAGGCACTGGCGCAGCTGGTCAATCGCCTTGTAGAGCAATACCTTGCCGGGCGCGCCTGATGCGCCGGGTAAAGCAGGTGAGGCGGCGTCGTCGACCACGCCGATCTGCCGGTAGCCCTGGGCCAGGGCGCTGCGGATTTGCTCCGGGCCCTGCGCGGTCTGTGCGTCGATCAGTTTGTAGGCTGGCCAGTCGCGCCACTGCACGCCGTACACCGGCCCCAGGTCATCCTGGCCGAGCCGGTACGGGTTGTTCAGCCACTGGGTGTTTTCATTGGCGTTCTGGTCCCAGACCTTGCAGCCGAGCGCGCGGAAGTCTTGCGCACTGCGGTATCCGCGCAGAAAGCCCAGCATTTCACCGACCGCTGACTTGAACGCCAGTTTCTTGGTGGTGACCGCCGGAAAACCCTGCTGCAGATCGAAGCGCATCATGGCGCCGGGCAGGCTGCAGGTACGGATGCCGGTGCGGTTGTTCTGCCAGCTGCCGTTGTCAAAAATGTTCTGGACGAGGTCGAGGTACTGTTGCATGGTGGGGGTAGTCAGGGGGCCGGCGGCGTCAGCAGGCGGCCCGGGTTCATCCGGTTGTGGGGGTCGAGTGCGCGCTTGATGGAATGCATCCAGTCCAGGGCCACCGGCGATTTGTGCTGCACCAGTTTTTCGCGTTTCAGGCTGCCGATGCCATGCTCGGCGGAAATCGATCCCTGGTAGCGCGCCACCGCGTCGTACACCAGCGCATTGATGGGGCCTTCCTGGTCGCGCAAAAAGGCTTCGGCGTCGGCGCCGGCCGGGGCCTGCACATTGAAGTGCAGATTGCCGTCGCCCAGGTGGCCGTAGTTGACCAGGCGCGCGCCGGCGCAGGCCTGCTCTATGGCTGCCGCAGTTTCTTCGACGAAGGCTGGAATGCTGGACACCGGCAGCGAGATATCGTGCTTGATGTTCAGTCCTTCCTGGGCCTGCGCCAGCGGAATGCTTTCGCGCACCTGCCACAGCTGGCGCGCCTGCGCCAGGCTGGCGGCGACCACGGCGTCGACCGCGCAGCCGTCCTGCAGCGCGTGTTCCAGCAGGCGTTCGAACAGCTGGCGCGCATGGTCTTCCGATTCGTGGTCGGCGTTTTCCAGCACCACGCAATAGGCGCTGCTGCCGTCAAACGGCACTGGCAGCTGGGCAAAGTGCTTGCGCACCAGGCCGAGCGCAAACTGGCCCATGACTTCAAAACCCGTGAGGCCGGAACCGAGTTGCTGCTGCGCCAGGCCCAGCAGGCGCACCGCGGCGGCCAGCGAAGGCACGGCGGCAAAGGCGGTCAGCGTGGCCACCGGCAGCGGGTAGAGCTTCATGGTGGCAGCGGTGATCACGCCCAGTGTGCCTTCGGAGCCGATGAACAGGTGGCGCAGGTCGTAACCGGTGTTGTCCTTGCGCAGGCCGCTCAGGCCTTGCCAGACCGCGCCTTCGGCATTCACCACTTCCAGGCCCAGGCACAGTTCGCGCGCGGTGCCGTAACGCAGCACCTGGGTGCCGCCAGCGTTGGTGGCCAGATTGCCGCCAATGGTGCAACTGCCTTGCGAGGCCAGGCTCAGCGGAAACAGGTAACCGGCGTCGGCACAGGCCTGTTGCAGGCTTTGCAGCACACAGCCGGCCTCTACGGTGACGGTCAGATTGGCCGGGTCAAGCCGGCGGATCCGCTGCATGCGCTGCAGGCTGAGCACGATTTGGGTGCCGCTGGCGTCCGGGGTCGAGCCGACCACCATGCCGGTGTTACCGCCCTGCGGCACCAGGCTGACCTGGTGTTGGGCGCAGGCTTGCACCACCTGGGCCACTTCTTCCGTGCTGCCAGGGCGCACCACAGCAAGGGCTTTGCCGCGTTCGCGCTTGCGCCAGTCTTGTTCCCAGGCGACCAGGTCGCCTTCGGTGAGCACATGGGCGGCGCCGACGCTGGCGCGCAGCTGCTCCAGAAATGCGTGGTAGCGGCTCATGGCGTGGCAATTTCCGGCGTGCCCGGGGCCTCGGTCGCCGCCGCCGCATCAGCAGAAGCGATCAGTTTGCCATTGCGCAGGCGCATGCGGATATGCAGGGTGCAGCTGACAAACAGCAGCAGGCAGAGCAGTGTTTCCAGCAGCGCCAGGTAGTTGCCCGGCGCGCGGTCGCTCCAGGCGCGCACCACGCCTTCAATGAAATAGAGCCAGACCATCAGGCTGAGCCAGCGGTAGGTGTACATGCGGTTTTTCAGCAGACCGGCCAGCGGCAGGCACAGCGGCAGCACCTTGAGTGCGATCCAGGAGCCGCCGGGGCGCAGCGGACTGAGCAGCAGCTCCCACAACAGGCCCAACACAATCAGGCCAAGCAGGCAGGACACGGAAAACCAGCGGCTGAGGGCAACCTGGCGGGAACTAAAATGGGGGAAGCGGGAGGGGCTGGTTTGCATGGCAGTGGCATCATACCGGTCTATGAGACCGCTAGAAACACTGCAGACCTGGTTCGACGACGTGCGCAGCTTGCGCTGGCGCGATGCCGCGCATACCCTGCGCGAGCGCTTTCGCGAGGACCGGCTCGGCCTGACGGCCAGCAGTCTGACCTTTACCACCACCATTGCGCTGGTGCCTTTCATCACCGTGGCGCTGGCCATATTCACCGCCTTTCCGATGTTCGCCAAGTTCCAGGACGTGCTGCAGAAGTGGCTGATCCAGAGCCTGGTGCCAGACAATATTGCACGCCAGGTGCTGGGCTATCTGAGCCAGTTTGCCGGCAAGGCCAGCAAGCTCGGCGCCGCCGGTCTGGCGGCACTGCTGGCCAGCGCGCTGGCGCTAGTGTTCACCATTGATCGCACGCTGAACAGCATCTGGCGGGTGCGCACCAAGCGGCCGTTCGGGCAGCGCGTGCTGATTTACTGGGCTGCCATCACGCTCGGGCCGCTGGTGCTGGGCGTCAGCCTGAGTGTGACGTCCTACGTGCTGTCGGCGTCCAGCGGTCTGGTCGGCGAGTTGCCGGGCGGCCTGCGGCTGCTGCTGGATGCCTTGCAATTTTTTCTGGTGGCGGGTGGCATGGCGGCGATGTTTCGCTATGTGCCCAATACCTATGTGCGCTGGGGCCACGCCTGGATGGGCGGTTTGCTGGTTTCGACCGGCATGGAAATCGCCAAAAAGCTGCTCGGTTTTTATCTGAGCAAGGTGCCGGCCTATTCGCTGGTTTACGGCGCGTTTGCCACGGTGCCGATTTTGCTGGTCTGGATCTACATGGCCTGGGTGATTGTGTTGCTGGGTGCCACGCTGACGGCGTACGTGCCGAGTCTGCTGGGCGGTATTCCGCGCCGCCGCTCGGGCCAGGGCTGGCAGTTTTTGCTGGCGCTCGAGCTGCTGCGCGCGCTCGATACGGCGGCGCGCGGCGCCGCCAAAGGCCAGACTATGGCGCAGCTGTGCGGCGCCATGCAGACTGACACGCAGCGGGTCGAGCCGGTGCTGGAGGTGCTGGTGGCGCTGGACTGGGTCGGCCAGCTCAATGAGGCCGATGGGCAAGGCGCGGGAGCCCGCTTTGTGCTGTTGGTCGATCCGGCCAGCACGCTGCTGGATCCTCTGGTGCAGCAGTTGCTGCTGCCGCGCACGCCGGTCAGCGAACAGCTCTGGGCCAATGGCCGCTGGGCCGCGGACCGCTTGCGCGACGTGCTGTAAAACGGCGGCAAGCGCAGTGCGCCCGACGGTGTGCTGCGGGCTTTGCGCAGCGGCTCAGGCGTCTGCGCGCAGAAAATCCAGCAGCGCCTGCAGCAGTTGCTGCGGCGTTTCCGTCATCTGGTGGTGGCCGCCGGGCAGCTGCACCACGCGGGCCTGGGCGGCACGCGCGAGCAGACCCTGGGCGGCTTTGGGCGGCGTCATCTGGTCGCTGCTGCCAATGGCAAACAGCACCGGGCATTGCACCGCGGCCATGGCCTGTTCGCCATTGCGGTAGCGGTCACAGGCCAGAAAGCCGGTGTGAAACAGGTTGACCTGCGGGTTGCTGGCCAGCACGCGTTTGCCCAGCGCCATCGAGGCACCATAGATCCAGGTGCCCGGGCCGAGTGCCGACGGTGGTGGCGCCAGGGTCGAGCGCGAAAACACATTCACCATGGTCAGGGCTTTCAGCGGTTCGTGCAGCGAGGCTTCCAGCAGCGCCGGACTGACGCGCATCGGAAACGCTGTTCCGACCAGCACCAGCTGGCTGACCCGCGCGCCGGCGCGCGCCGCCGTTTCGAGTGCCACCAGGGAGCCAAAGCTGTGCCCGACCAGGGCGGCTTTTTGCACGCCGGCGGCGTCCATCAGCGCGATGATGAAGTCGGCGGCGTCTTCCACGCTGGCGGGCGGCTGGCCGGCACTGCGGCAGTGGCCGGGCAGGTCGATCGCCAGCACGTTCCAGCCGTGGTGCGCCAGGTAGCGGCTTTGCAAAATCCAGACGCTGTGGTCATTCAGTACGCCGTGGATGAAGACCACGGTGGGCTTGGCGGCGTCGAATGGCGTGCCGCCGGTGTAGCAATAGGTGGCGGCGCCTTGAACGGTCAGGAACATGGTGTTTACTCCGCGGCTTTTTGTGCCGCCTTGAGGGCGCGTTGCAGATCGTCGATCAGATCGGCCGGGTCTTCCAGTCCGATCGACAGCCGGATCGTGCCCTGGCTGATGCCGGCCTGCGCCAGCGCTGCGTTGTCCATCCGGAAGTGGGTGGTGCTGGCCGGGTGGATCACCAGGCTGCGGCAGTCGCCGACATTGGCCAGATGGCTGAATACGCGCAAGGCCTCGACAAAGGCCTGGCCCTGTTTGCGGGAGCCGCGCAGGTCGAAGCTGAACACCGAGCCCGCGCCCTTGGGCAGCAGGCGTTGCGCCAGCGCGTGGCTGGCATGGCTTGGCAGCAGCGGATGGCCGACGCGCGCCACCAGCGGCTGAGCTGCCAGAAATTCCACCACCTGGGCGGTGTTGCGCATGTGCCGCTCCATGCGCAGCGACAGGGTTTCAATGCCTTGCAGCACCAGCCAGGCCGAGTGCGGGCTGAGGCAGGCGCCGAAGTCGCGCAGACCTTCGCGGCGCGCGCGCAGCAAGAACGCGCCGACCGTCGATTCTTCCGTGAACACCATGTCGTGAAAGCCGGGGTAGGCGGCACTGAGTTCGGGAAACTTGCCGCTGCGGTCCCAGTCGAAACTGCCGCCATCGACCACCACCCCGGCGATGACGGTGCCGTGGCCGCTGAGAAATTTGGTCGCCGAGTGGTAGACCAGATCGGCGCCCTGGCTCAGGGGTTGCACCAGCCAGGGTGAGGTCAGCGTCGAGTCCACCAGCAGCGGCACGCCGGCGGCGTGGGCGATCTCGGCCACGGCCGGCGTGTCGAGTACATCGAGCCCGGGGTTGCCGACGGTTTCACCAAACAGCAGCCGGGTGTTGGGGCGAATCGCCTGGCGCCAGGCGTCCAGGTCACCGGGCGCGACAAAGGTGGTGTCGATGCCGAAGCGGCGCAGGGTGTAGTGCAGCAGGTTGTGCGAGCCGCCATAGAGCGCGGCGGAGGCGACGATGTGGCCGCCAGCCCCCATCAGGGTGGCCACGCAGAGGTGCAGTGCGGCCTGGCCGCTGGCGCTGGAAATTGCGCCAATACCGCCTTCGAGTGCGGCCACACGCTGCTCCAGCACGGCGTTGGTCGGGTTGCTGATCCGCGAATAGACATGGCCGGCGCGTTCCTGGTTGAACAACGCGGCGGCGTGGTCGCTGGATTCGAAGACGAAGGAAGTCGTCAGATGGATTGGCACTGCGCGGGCGCCACTGCTGTCGGGTGCGGCGCCCGCGTGCAAGGCCAGCGTGTCAAATCCGGGGTCGGCGTAACCTGCCATGGGTAATCTCCTGCGTTCAGCGTCTCAAATCACACGGTTGGGTGGGGATTGTGGGCTATTATTTGCGCTCCACTATGCAATCCTGGTGTCACGAGGAAAAACTATGAAAGTCAGCGACATTCTGCGCGTGAAAGGCAGCACGCTCTATACCACCAATCCCGATGAAGCCCTGAGCCAGGCGCTGGACCTGATGGCGGAAAAAGACATTGGTTCGCTGGTCGTAATGGAGCATGGTGATCTGGTTGGTATGCTGACTTTCCGGGAAGTGATCCAGACCATTGTCAGCAATGGCGGCAGCATTGGTTCGACTTCGGTGCGCCGGGCCATGGACGATGCGCCGCTTACCTGCACCATGGCCACCGACATGGACGAAGTGCGGCGCATGATGCTGGACCGCCATGCCCGCTATATGCCGGTCATGGACGGCGGCATGCTGATGGGCGTGATCAGCTTCTACGACGTGGCCCGTGCCGTGGTGGATAGCCAGAATTTTGAAAACAAGATGCTCAAGGCCTATATCCGCGATTGGCCCGAAGGCGACGAATCGACTGAACCCGGCGCCTCCATCTAGGCGCTAGCGGCACCGGTTCCACCCCCGTACCGGCCGGCGCGGGGCGGGTTTCCAGGCCCCATCTGTTCCCATCTGCGCAAAGTTTGCAACAGGGCGGGGGCCGGCGCGACATAGTGACTTCCTGGAAAGGAGCCGCCATGCGCGCAACCCATCACAGACTGCCCCGTGTTGTGCTTTTCATTGTTTGCTGGGCACTGGCCGCCACTGCCGGCGCGCAGGACTTTCGGGGCTATACGCTGAAAGTCAAGCTGATCGACGAAGGCCTGCTGGACCAGCTCTATGCGACAGTCATTCCGGCATGGGAGAAGCGCACCGGTGCCAAGGTCAAAATTCTGGCCAAGAATGAAATCGTGCGCATGGTCGATGACATCAAGCACGACATGCAGCAGCGCTCGGTGGATTTTTGTCTTGCTTCCAACCACACCAGTTTCAACGCCCAGTTCGACAACCTGTACCGCGACCTGAACGAGTTGCTGCCGGCCAGCTATCTGGTGCATTTTGATCCGCATGTGCTGAGCCTGTCCAAAGTCGACGGCAAGCTGTTGCAGCTGCCGCATTACTCCGACATCAGCCAGGTGTTCTACAACAAGGCCCTGTATGCCTCGCCGGGCAACCAGAGCGCCTACAAGGCGCGTTTTCACAAGGTGCTGGCACCGCCGCTGAGCTGGGCCGAGTATGCCCGGCAAGCGCGCTTTTTCAGCCATGCCCCGGACTTGTACGGCACCCTGTTTCCCGCGAAGAGCGAGCCGCTGACGGGGCGGTTTTACGAAATGCTGATTGCCGAGGGCGGCCAGTTGCTGGACAAGAAATGGCGGCCAGCGTTCAATTCGCCGGCCGGTTTGCGGGCACTGAATTTTTTTGTCGATCTGTACCGTGCCGGGGCGGTGCCGGAAAACGTGTCCAACATGGGCTGGAACGACCTCGGGCAGGGGTTTGCCAGCGGTCATGTGGCGCTGACGCTGGACTGGAGTGGCTGGGCGCGCTACTACAACGATCCGAAAACCTCGCGCATTGACGGGCAGGTCGGCATCTTGCGCGCGCCCAAGGGCGCAGGTGGAAAACGCACCGGCTGGTCCGGCTCGCACACCTTTTCGATCACCAAAAGCTGTGACAACCCCGCCGCAGCGGCCGACTTTCTGATGGCACTGACGAGCCTGGATGCGCAGTTGCTCGAGGCGCGCCAGGGCAAGTTGGTGGCACGCACCGACGCGGCGGCGATTGCACTGGACGAATTCCGGCGCAGTGGTGACAGCTACATGGTGGAGGTCATGGGCACCTTTTCGGCGGCCCTGGCCGAGGACGCGTTCACACCACCGCTGACACCGGAATGGCTGGCCCTGTCCGACGCACTCTGGCCGCAGTTGCAGAAGGCCATTTTGGGCCAGATTTCACCGCGCGCGGCGCTGCAGCAGGCGCAAATCGATGTGCAGGCACTGATGCGTGACGCCGGGCGGCTGCGTTAGGGCTGGCGCCGCGGCTCGGCGTATCGGCAAATTGGCGCGTTAAACCGAACGGGGGAACATTTTGTACCAATGGTTGCGTTCGATCCGGCTGTCATTTCGCATGCTGTTTGGCTTTGTCGGACTGGTGGCTATATTGGCCTTGCTGGGCTGGTGGTCGCTGCGCTCGCTGGCACAGATTGCGGTCAACGGGCCGGTGTACCAGCGCATTGTGTCGGGCTTGCAGCTCAAGGCCGACCTGCTGCCGCCGACCCTGTTTATTGTGGAATCCCACCTGGCGTGTCTGGACCTGGCGGCGACCCAGGACAGCAATGAGCAAGACCGCATCATTGCCCGCCTGTCGGTGTTGCGCAGCGAGTATTACCGGGCGCATATCTACTGGTCGGGCAAGCAGCTCGATGCGCGCATTGCCCATTTGCTGCTGGACCATTCCTACCAGTCTGCACTGCACTTTTATGAGGTCGCCTACCGGGACCTGATTCCGGCGGCACGTGCCCACCGGCTGGCTGCGGTGGCGGCGCAGATGCGGATTTTGAAACACCATTTTGAGGAACATCGCCGTTTCGTTGATCAGGCTGCGCTGATCAGTACCGAGATGGAGCACGAGGACAAAAAGTGGAGCGCCTTGCGCATCCACGCGGTGGCGGTGGATATGGCCAGCGCGGTCGCGCTGGCGGCGCTTTTCATATTGATTCTGGGCGTTCTGGTGCACAGCACCATCGTGCGCCCGCTGCACCACGCGCTGGGCATTGCCCAGCAGATTTCGGCCGGTAATTTCGACGTTGGCGAGCCGGAGCATTTCAGTGACGAGCCGGGCCAGTTGCTGAGCGCGCTGACGACCATGTGCGCCAGCCTGCGTGCCATGATCGCCCAGCTGGAACGTGCCAACCACATCAATGACCAGGCGATGGACGTGTCCAAGGCCGGAACCTGGACCATGGACCTGCGCGACGCCACCCTGGTGTCGTGTTTGTCCGCGCGTGCCCAGGCGATTCTGGGCGAGCCGGCGCGTGCCGACAATCGCTATGACTGGCAGTACCTGGAGGGCAACCGGGTCGCCTCGGGCGAGGTGCTGGCGGCGGCGGCACTCGAGCCGGCGCTGCTGGCGCTGCGGCACGGTCAGGCAGCGGAGCTGGACGTGGTGTATGCCTACCGGCGCCCGCTCGACGGGCAGGTGATCTGGGTCCATTCGGCGGGCCGGGTCGAATACGACGCCCAGGGCCGGCCGGCACAGGTCTACGGCATGATCATTGACGTGACGGCCGCCAAGCGGACCGAGGCGGCCCTGCAGCGGGCGCATTTGTTGTCGCGCACGGCCTTTGAAATGGCCAAGGCCGGGGCCTGGCAGATCGATGTGCTGAACTGTCCGCAGCGGCGCCAGCTGTCGGGTGATGCGGCGCGCCTGTACGGCTTGAGCGACAGTGCCACGCAGCTGTCGGACGCGGTCTGGCATGGGCGCACCAGCGGCGTCGATATTTTGAGTGGGCTGGCACCGCGGGCCGTGTTTGCGCAGGCGCTGCGCCAGCGCGTCGCCAGTTACGAGGCGGTGTATGCGTTCCGGCGTCCGCTCGACGAAGTGGTGGTCTGGCTGCATGACCGCGGTTTGCTGCGCTACAACGATGCCGGCGATGCGGTGGAGATTACCGGCGTGGTGATGGACGTGACCCAGACCCAGCACATCCAGGAGGCCCTGCGGCGCTCCAATGGCGTGCTGGAGCAGGCGCTGCACCTGGCGCGCGCCGCAACCTGGAGCAAGAACTGCTTGCAGGCGTTTGACGGCATCTGCCTGTCCGAGCGTGCCATGCGCCTGCTCGGCTTTTACCCGCGTGCCAATGGCTTGGTGGCGCTGGACGAGTGGCAGCAGCAGATCGCGCGCGCCAGCGACGCCGACAAGGCGGCCGCGGTGTTGCAACAATTGCAGGCGGTGCTGCAGGGCAGCTCGCAGCGCATCGATACCCGCTATCCGCTGGCGCGCCAGGTTGATGGCGCGGTGATGTGGATTCAGGATATTGCCGATGCGGTACTGGATGGCGAGGGCCAGCTGGTGGCGATCCATGGGGTGCTGCGCGACGTTACGCGTGAACGCCAGGCTGAAGAGGCGATTCTGGCGGCGATGGAGGAGGCCGAGGCGGCGTCACGCGCCAAAGGCGACTTCCTGGCCAACATGAGCCACGAGATTCGCACGCCGATGAACGCCATCATCGGACTCTCCGGCCTGGCCCTGAAGCACGAGATGCCGCAGCGCATCCAGGACTATTTGCTGAAAATCCGGAACAGCGGCGAGCACCTGCTGGGCATCATCAACGACATTCTGGACTTTTCCAAAATCGAGTCGGGCAAGGTCGAACTTGAGGCGATTCCGTTTGAGTTGAATTCGGTGCTGGACAAGGTGGTAAACCTGCTGGGCGACAAAGTCCAGGGCAAGGGGCTGGAGATGGTCTGCAGCATGGCGCCGGAGTTGCCCCGGGTGCTAATTGGCGACCCATTGCGCATCGGTCAAATCTTTATCAACTATGTCAGCAACGCCATCAAATTCACCGAAACCGGCGAGGTGCGCCTGGGCGTTGCGCTGGAGGAAGCCGACGCCGATTCGGTGCTGATCCGCTTTACCGTGGCGGACACCGGCATTGGCATGACCGAGGTGCAGATGGAACGCCTGTTCAAGAGCTTTGAGCAGGGCGACACCTCTATCACGCGCCAGTATGGCGGTACCGGCCTGGGGCTGGCGATTTGCAAGCGGCTGGCCATGCTGATGGGCGGCAATGTCGGCGTTGAAAGCGTGTATGGCGCGGGCTCCACGTTTTGGTTCAGTGCGCGGCTGGGCATCGGCTCGCGCGAAAAACGGGTGTCGCGGCTGGACATTGGCCTGTATGGCCGCAAGGTGCTGGTGGTGGACGACAACGCCGCGGCAGCCACGGTGCTGAGCGCCAACCTGGTGGAGCTGGGTTTCATGGTGCAGTCGGTGGGTGGCGGAGTCGCCGCGCTACAGCTGCTGCAACAGGCCGCCGCCGCCGGTACGCCATTTGATCTGTTGCTGATCGACTGGGTGATGCCCGGCATGGACGGCCTGGAAACGGTACGCCAGCTGCAGGCTTTGCCGCTTGCGCCCGCGCCGCTGGTGTTGCTGCTCAGTGCGCACCGGCCGGGCGAATTGCTGGCCCAGGCCGAGCAGGTGGGGGTGCGTTATGTGTTGTCCAAACCGGTGAACAGTTCCGAATTGATCGACACCCTGATGCAGATGCTGGGCCTGGAACAGCCCGGCGCCAGGCTGCCGGATACGCCGCGGCGCAGCAGCAAGGAACTGGAATTGCAGGCCTTGGCCGGCGCGCGCATTTTGCTGGTGGAGGACAACGACATCAACCAGCAGGTGGCCTGCGAATTGTTGCGCGGGGTGGGCATGGACATTGAGGTGGCGGACAACGGTCAGCGTGCGCTGCAGAGTGTGGCGGCGAGTTTTGCGCAGCATCTGGGCTTTGACCTGGTGTTGATGGATATCCAGATGCCGGTGCTGGACGGTATCAGTGCCACGCGCTTGCTGCGCGAGACTTATAGCAGCCAGGCCTTGCCGGTGGTGGCCATGACCGCGAATGTGATGCAGGCAGACCGCGAGCGTTGCCTGGAAGCGGGCATGAATGGCTTTGTCAGCAAGCCGATCAATCCGGAAGATTTGTGGTCTGTGTTGCTGCAATGGATCAGGCCGCGCCCCGGGCTTGGCCCGGTTGCGCCAGCGTCCGTGCCGGCACTGGCGCCCCCAGCCGCCGGCACGCTGGCGCCGGCCGAGGCGAAGCAGCGCGCGCTGCAGCGGCTGGCGCCGTTGCGCCAGTGCGCTGTGCTGGACTTGGACTACGGATTGCGCCTGACTTCCAGCAACCCGCTGCTGTATTGGCAGTTGTTGCAGCGCTTTCTGGCGACCCAGGCCGACGCCAGCCAGGCCATTGCAGCGGCCCTGGAGCGCGGCGAGCGCGGCACCGCCGAGCGCCTGGCGCACACCTTGAAAGGGGTCTGCGGCACCCTGGGTGAACGCGCCGTGGCGCAGTGTGCTGACCAGCTTGAGCACCATTTGCGCTTTGGTGGCCCGGCGCCGGAGTTGCAGGCGGCGCAGGAGGCTTTGCAAACGCGCCTGTGCGCACTGGTGGCGGCGCTGCAGGCGCTGCCCGGTTTGCTGCCGCTGGCGCCGCTGGCGCCAGCGGCAGCCGCCGTGCTGGACGACGCGCAACGGGCGGCGGCGCTGCGGCTGTTGCAAAGCCTGCGCCAGCTGCTGCAGGACGACGACGCGCAGGCGCAGGCGCTGTGGCAGGCACAGTCGGAGCTGCTCTGGCCGCTGCTGCCGCAACCCGAGGCACTGACGGCCGCCATCAACGAGTTTGAATTTGCGCGCGCACTGCATTTGCTGCCACCGGACGAAGAGGCGCCGGCTCGGGGATAATCGGGCCCCATGAGCGGCAATACCTTTGGACATTTATTTGCAGTCACCAATTTTGGTGAATCCCACGGACCAGCGATTGGCTGTGTCATTGACGGCTGCCCGCCGGGCCTGGCCCTGAGCGAAGCCGATATCCAGAGCGATCTGGACCGGCGTCGGCCCGGCACCAGCCGCCACGTGACGCAGCGCCAGGAACCGGACGCGGTGCAGATTCTCAGCGGCGTCTACCAGGGTCTGACCACCGGCACACCGATTGCCCTGCTGATCCAGAACACCGACCAGCGCAGCAAGGACTATGGCGACATCCTGGACCGTTTCCGTCCCGGCCATGCCGACTACACCTATTTCCAGAAATACGGCCTGCGCGATCCGCGCGGCGGTGGTCGTTCGAGCGCCCGGCTGACGGCGCCGATGGTGGCCGCAGGGGCGGTGGCCAAGAAGTGGCTGAAGGAAAAATATGGCACTACGTTTCGTGGCTGCATGACGCACATTGGCGACCTGGCGATCGGCTTTGAATCCTGGGACCACGTCGCCAGCAACCCCTTTTTCGCGCCCGTGGCCGACGTGTCGGCGCTGGAAGACTACATGGATGCGCTGCGCAAGGCCGGCGATTCCTGTGGTGCGCGCATCCGCGTCACCGCCAGTGGCATGCCGGTGGGCCTGGGCCAGCCGCTGTTTGACAAGCTTGATGCCGACATTGCCTACGCCATGATGGGTATCAACGCAGTGAAGGGCGTCGAGATCGGCGCTGGTTTTGCCAGTGTCGCGCAGCGCGGCACGGTGCATGGCGATTCGCTGACACCGCAGGGCTTTGCCAGCAACCATGCCGGTGGCGTGCTGGGTGGCATTAGCACCGGTCAGGATCTGGAAGTGAGCATTGCCATCAAGCCAACCAGTTCCATCCTCAGTCCGCGCGACAGCATTGACGCCCAGGGCCAAGCGATTCAGGTCGTCACCAAGGGCCGGCACGATCCCTGTGTTGGCATCCGTGCCACACCGATTGCCGAGGCCATGCTGGCGCTGGTGGTGATGGAGCATGCGCTGCAGCAGCGCGCCCAGTGTGGTGATGTGCAGACTGCGCTGGCGCCCATTGCGGGCCGTATTTAAAGCATTGAAACGACAGTTCCTACCTATGAAAACCGTATTTGTTCTGAATGGCCCCAACCTGAACCTGCTCGGCACGCGCGAGCCGGCGGTGTATGGTTCGCAAACCCTGGCCGATGTCCGGCAGTTGTGCGAACAGGCGTGTGCTACGCACGGCTTTGCGCTGGATTTTCGCCAGAGCAACCACGAAGGTGTGTTGGTCGACAGCCTGCATGAGGCCGGAATTTTGCATGTCCAGGGCGCTCTGGCCGGCGTGATCCTGAACGCTGGCGCCTACACCCACACCAGCGTGGCCCTGCACGACGCCATCAAAGGCACCGGCATCACGCTGATCGAACTGCACATCAGCAATGTGCATGCGCGCGAAGCGTTTCGCCACCACTCCTATATTTCGCCCGCAGCCAAGGCGGTCATGGCCGGCTTTGGCGTGCCGGGCTATGCGCTGGCGGTGGCGGCACTGGCCGGCATGCAATAAGCCTGGGCGGGCGCTGTCCGGCGCGGCGGGCCAGGCTCCTGGACGCCTCAGTGCAGCCGGTGGATCGGGGAGTCGGTGCTGATGCCCCAGTCGCTTTTTTCCGAGGTGGCCGGGTCGCGGCCTTCTTTGGACTGTTCCTGGTCTACGTACCACAAGGCCAGGCCGGTTCCGCCGATGATGACCACGGCCACGGCGATCAATTTGAGGACGGTGACCCAGACCTTGGGTTCGTCGTCGTCCGGCTTTTTCATGGCAACTCCTTGTCTTGCTGGATTTTTCCGGGCACCCCGGTGTGTTTTGTAGTGGCTATTTTCGTCCCATTTGCAGCCCCTGGAAGCCTTGTGTTGATCGGTGCCAGCACGCTCCAGGCTGGGGTCTGGAAGGCGGCCGCCAAAAAGTCGACCATGGCGCGCACTTTGCCCGGCAGGTATTTCCGGCTTGGGTAGACCGCCTGCACCGTGATGGCGGCACCCTGCAATTCAGGCAGCACTTCAACCAGGCGTCCCTGGCGCAGGTCTTCGCCGACCAGAAAGCCGGGCTGGTAGACCAGGCCCTGGTCGGCCAGCGCTGCGGCGCGGCAGGTGTCGCCACTGTTGGTGCGCAGCCGTGGGTGGGTCTGGATAGGGATGCTGCGGCCCTGCGTATCTTGCAGTTTCCAGGTGTCGCCGTCAGACCACCAGGCATAGGCCATGACGCTGTGCCGGGCGATGTCGGATGCGCTGTGGATGGTTTCGGCCTGGCGCAGATAGGCCGGTGAGGCGCACAGACGCATGCGGTCATGCGCCAGCGCGCGTGACACCAGCGAAGAGTCCGGCTGGGCGCTGATGCGCACCGCCAGGTCATAGCCTTCGTCGATCAGGTCAACGATGCGGTCGGTCAGGGTGATGTCGAGTTCCACTTGCGGATGCAACTTCAGAAACTCGCCCCACAGTGGCGCCAGGTGCAGATTGCCAAAGGTCAGTGGTGCGTTGATTTTCAGGCGCCCGCTGATGTGTGTGGCGCCGGCGCTGGCGGCGGCGTTGGCCTCGGCCAGGTCGGCCAGAATCTGCCGGCTGCGCTCAAAGTAGTCGGCGCCCGCGTCGGTCAGCGACAGACTGCGCGTGGTGCGGTTGAGCAAGCGGCTGCCGAGGGCGGCTTCAAGTTCCATCAGCTGGCGTGACAACACGGCTTTGGAGGTGTCCAGGCGCGCCGCCGCAGCGACGAAGCTGCCGGCCTGGACGACACTGACAAAGGCCTGCATTTGTTTGAACTGGCTCATGGTGTGACGGTTTTTGTCAAAAAAAGTATGACAATGAATCCGATTTTAGTGTGTTTATCTATTTAAATGATCGTTATACAGTGGCAACATTCCTTTTGAAAGGCTGACTGCCATGATGACCACCAAGCTTCCAACCCTCTTCGTTTCCCACGGTGCGCCGCTGTTTGCGGTGGAGCCGGGCAGTTCCGGCCCGGCGCTGCAGCAATGGGGCGCCGCGCTTCCAGCCGACCTGCGCGGCGTGGTGGTGCTGTCGCCGCACTGGATGGCACGCACGCCCATGGTGATGACCACGGCGGCGCCGCAGACCTGGCACGACTTCGGCGGCTTTCCGCCGGCGCTCTATACCTTGCAGTACCCGGCGCCCGGCAGTCCGGCGCTGGGCCAAGAGGTGATTGCGCTATTGCAGCAGGCCGGCATCACGGCACAGGCCGATGCCAACCGGCCGCTGGACCATGGCGCCTGGGTGCCGCTGATGCACCTGCTGCCGCGCGCCCAGGTGCCGGTGGTGCAGCTGGCCATGCCGGCCGGCTGGGACGCGCGCCGTCTGTACGCCATGGGCGCGGCGCTGCAGTCTTTGCGCGACAGCGGCGTGTTGCTGATGGGCTCGGGCAGCATGACGCACAATCTGGCCGAATTTTTTGGTGGCGAACGTGCGGTGGCGCCGTATGTGGTCGAGTTCAGCCGCTGGGTCGAGCAGCGCCTGCAGGAAGGGGACACCGAGGCCTTGCTGAATTACCGCAGCCTGGCGCCGCACGCGCACCGTGCGCACCCGACCGAAGACCATTTCTTACCGCTGTTTTTCGCCCTCGGCGCGGCGGGTGCAGCGGCGCGGCCTGACTATCTGACGCGTGAAGTGATGTACAGCATGCTGGCGATGGACAGCTTCGCCTTGCAATAAGCCGGCGTCACCACAGGCTGAAGCGGCGACCGAGCTGCAAAAACAGGTTGCGGTTGCCGTCGCTGCCGCTGGCGGCGCCCAGGTAGATGTCGCCGATGCGGCTGTCGACGGCAATGAACAGCGTGGTGCTGTGTTTGAGCACCATGTCGTCGCTGTGCAGCCAGGCATCCCCGGCTTCTGTCACCAGCCCGACGAAGGTGGGCTGGTGCAGCACGCCGCCGGTGGACAGGCGGTACATATAGGTGGCCTGCAGGTGGACCAGGCGGTCGCCATTGAGCTGCCCCAGGTGGTAGGCCCCCATTGACTGGAAGCCGCCCAGGTAGAGCGGCGCCAGTCCGGTGGAGCGGGCGCAGCCATCGCATTCAAAAATGTGGTCGGTGCCGAGGTTGGCGCCCAGGTTCAGCACATGCGGGCCCAGGCTGCCGGCCCAGAGTCCGCTGGCGCGGTAGCTGGCGTACTGGCTGGTGCCGCTCAGGCCCTGGGCGGCGTCGACATTGAGGTAGTAGCCCTGGGTTGGGAAGGAGGCCGAGTCGAGCAGGTCAGCGGTGAGCTGGGTTTTCAGCCCGGTGAACTGCCATTGCCCGTCGTCCAGGTGGTAGTTGATATTGCTGCCACCGGCAAGCGCAAAGCTGACATCGCGCGGCGAGTCGATGCTGATGTTGGTGCGGTTGCTGACCAGTCCGACGTTGCCGCTGGCGTGCGGCGTGATGTCGTAACCCAGCAAAATGCCGACTTCCTGTTTGGTCAGGGTGGCGTTGGCCATGGTCTGCGCCTGCAGAATGTCGGGCCGGTACAGCGGCAGCGCGCTGCTGACATAGGAGCCGTACGGGCTCAGGTTCCAGTGTCCGCCCAGCGGTTGCAGCAGGCTGGCGCTGACTTCGTTTTGGGAGCCGGCACGCAGGTCCACCTGCAGTTCCAACCCGGCTTCGGTGAGCCAGGGGCGGCGCAGGCCGACGCCAACGGAAAACAGGTTGCTGCCGTCCTTTTCCGAATAGAAGCCGAGGTTGGTTTTCAGGTAGTTCGGGCCGTAGGTTTTTTCGTTGACCTCGACTTGCAGCAGATGCTCACCGGCTGGGGTCTGGGTCAGCTGGTAGCTCAGGCGTTCGAAGTTGCCGGTGGCGTAGAGTTCGGCCAGTTTCTGCTTCACCAGCGTGGCCTGAAAGCGCTGGCCGACCAGGCTTTGCAGCGCTTGTTCGATGTAAGCGGCGGGCACATTCTGGTTGCCGCGCACCTGGATTCCCGCCACCGTCACCGGTTCCGTGGGCTGGTCCACCGGTTCGGCATCGGCCGCTGGCGCAACCCTATGGGCGGCTAAGCGCTGAAAGGCGGCGTCCTGGGCCATGACCGCTTGTTCGGCGCGCGCAGTGATGGCGGCCTGGTCGGCAAAGCTGCTGAAACCGAAACCTTTCAGGTCGGGCTGCACCAGAATGTCCTGCGGGCGCAGCAAGGCCAGATTGCGGCGTTCGTTTTGCCGGATCAGGATTTGCAGCATCCGGTTGGTTACCTTGAGGGCGTTTTCAGCGCCCGGGGTTTCCGGCGTGTCGCTGTCGCCCAGGTAGGACGCGACGATCACTTCGGCGCCTTCCTGCAGCGCCAGCTCGATCGGCAGATTGGCCACCAGGCCGCCGTCGACATAGGTGGCGCCGTCAATTTCAATCGGCGCAAAGACGCCCGGCGCGGCCATGCTGGCGCGCACGGCGCGGGCCAGATTGCCGCTGCGAAATGCCACCAGCTCACCGTCCTGGTAGCGTGTTGCCACGGCGCGGAACGGGATTTTCAGCTGGTCAAAATCGGCGTTCTCGGCCACCTGCGGCAGCAGCTCCTGCAGCAGCATCAGCAATTGCTGGCCATCGCTGACGCCGCGTGCAAAGGTCAGTTGTCCGTCTTTGACGCCGAGTTCCAGGTCGACCGGGTAGCGCCGTTCGTAGGCGCGGGTCTGGTTCGGCAGGTCGCTGCGCTCGATCTGGTCCAGCGCAATGCGGGCTGGGTCGGTGGTGCGGATGACGGTTTCTATGTCATCGGTGGACATGCCGCTGGCGTACAGGCTGCCGATCACCGCGCCGATGCTGGTGCCAATGATTTTGGCAATTGGCACGTGGTCGTGTTCCAGCCGGCGCAGCACCGCCAGGTGGGCAAAGCCCTTGGCGCCGCCACCGGCCAGCACCAGCGTGACACGCGGTGTGCTGGCGGCAGGCGGGTCCGCAGGGGTTTGCGCCAGCGCGCCCGGGCAGGGCAGCAGCGCCAGCCACAGCACGCCGACGGCCAAGCTGGTGCGGAGCAGGGCGCGGCGCCAGGACATGGACTGAACGTGTGTGCCGTTCAGCTGTCGAGTTCGGCCATCGGCACGCAACTGCAGAACAGATTGCGATCGCCGTAGACGTTGTCGACCCGGCCCACGCTGGGCCAGTATTTCACCGTGCGCAGGGTCTCTACGGGGAAGGCGGCCAGGGCGCGTGGGTAGGGCCGCGTCCATTGCGCATCGAGCAGGCTGGCAGCGGTGTGCGGGGCATGCTTGAGCGGGTTGTTGTCCTGCGGCCAGTGACCGGCTTCGACCTGGGCGATTTCGCCGCGGATGGCGATCATGGCGTCGATGAAGCGGTCGAGTTCTTCCAGGGTTTCGCTTTCGGTCGGCTCCACCATCAGGGTGTTGGGCACCGGGAAGGACAGGGTTGGCGCATGGAAGCCGTAGTCCATCAGGCGCTTGGCCACGTCTTCGGCCATGACGCCGCAGCTTTCCTTGAAGTGGCGCAGGTCGAGGATGCACTCGTGCGCCACGTGGCCGGGCTTGCCGTCGGTGCCGGCGCTGGCGTAGAGCGTCGGGTAATGTGGCGCCAGGCGCGCGCTGACGTAGTTGGCGGCCAGAATGGCGGCTTCGGTGGCGTGCGTCAGTCCGTCCGGACCCATCATGCGGATATACATCCAGCTGATCGGCAGCACGGCGGCATTGCCCAGCGGCGCGGCGGAAATCGCGCCCACGCCCTGGCCGCTGTCACTGCCGGGCAGGAACGGCACCAGGTCTTCAACCACGCACACCGGGCCGACACCAGGGCCGCCACCGCCGTGCGGAATGCAGAAGGTCTTGTGCAGGTTCAGGTGGCTGACGTCGCCGCCGAATTCGCCGGGCGCTGCGGTGCCGACCAAAGCGTTCATGTTGGCGCCGTCGACATAGACCCGGCCGCCGTGCTGGTGCACCAGGGCGCACAGCTCGGTGACCTGGGTTTCAAACACGCCGTGCGTGCTGGGGTAGGTGATCATCACGGCGGCCAGCTGCTGGCTGTACTGTTCGCACTTGGCGCGCAGGTCGTTCATGTCGACATTGCCCTTGGCGTCGCAGGCGGTGACCACTACGCTCAGGCCGGCCATCTGGGCGCTGGCCGGATTGGTGCCGTGGGCGCTGCTCGGAATCAGGCAGATGGTGCGCTGCGTGTCGCCGCGCGCGGCATGCCAGGCCTTGATCACCAGCAGACCGGCGTATTCGCCCTGGCTACCGGCATTCGGTTGCAGGCTGATGCCGGCGTAGCCGGTGGCGGCGCAGAGCCAGTTGCGCAGCTGCTGGTCGAGCTGGGCGTAGCCCTGGCGTTGTTCGGCCGGGCAGAACGGGTGGATGTTGGCAAACTCGGGCCAGGTGATCGGAATCATCTCGCTGGTGGCGTTGAGCTTCATGGTGCAGGAGCCCAGCGGAATCATGCTGCGGTCCAGCGCCAGGTCTTTGTCCGACAGCATGCGGATGTAGCGCAGCATGCCGGTTTCGGAGTGGTAGGTGTTGAACACCGGGTGCGTCAGGTAGGCGCTGTGGCGTTGCAGGTCGGCCGGAATCAGGGTGGCGCTGGTGTCGGCATAGTCGGCCACCTGCGGCAGGGTTTGGCCGTCGGTGGCGAACAGCGACCAGAGCAGGGCGACATCGTCACGCGTGCTGGTTTCGTCCAGCGACAGCGCCAGCGCGTCGGCACTGACCTGGCGCAGGTTGACGCGGGCGGCGTTTGCGCGCGCCAGAATCTGCGCCGTGGCGGCACCGCTGTGCACCAGCAGCGTGTCAAAGGCGCTCAGAGTGGCAGCGTCGCCAAGCGGCAAGCCCATGGCCTGCAGCCCCTGGGCCAGAATGGCGGTCAAGGTGGCGACCCGTTGCGCAATGCGCTGCAGCCCGCGCGGGCCGTGGTAGACCGCATACATGCTGGCCACCACCGCCGGCAGGACCTGTGCGGTACAGATGTTGGAGGTGGCTTTTTCGCGGCGGATGTGTTGCTCTCGGGTTTGCAGTGCCAGGCGGTAGGCCGGGGCGCCGTGCACGTCGACACTGACGCCGACCAGGCGGCCGGGCATGGAGCGTTTGAAGTCATCGCGGCAAGCCATATAGGCGGCGTGCGGGCCACCGTTGCACAGGGGCATGCCAAAGCGCTGGGTGGTGCCGACGACAATGTCGGCCCCGAGTTCGCCGGGTGGCGTCAGCAGGGTCAGGGCCAGCAGATCGGCGGCCATGATGACGACGCCGCCCTGGGCTTTGTAGTTGGCGATCCAGCTGCGCTCGTCGCGCACGGCGCCATTCAGGCAGGGGTATTGCAGCAGCACGGCAAAGCTGTCTTGCTGCAGCGCTTCGGCGCCCTGGACGCTGCGCACTTCGATGCCCAGCGGCGCAGCGCGGGTCTGCAGCACGGCCAGGGTTTGCGGCAGCACCTGCGCGTCGACGCAGAACACTTTCGATTTCGATTTGCCGGCGCGCAGCGCCAGCGTCATGGCTTCGGCCGCAGCAGTGCCTTCGTCGAGCATGGAGGCGTTGGCGATGGGCATGGCGGTGAGGTCGCAGACCATGGTCTGGAAGTTCACCAGGGCTTCCATGCGGCCCTGCGAAATTTCGGCCTGGTAAGGCGTGTAGGCGGTGTACCAGGCCGGGTTTTCCAGAATGTTGCGCAGGATCACGCCGGGCGTGTGGGTGCCGTAATAGCCCTGGCCGATGAAGCTCTTGAACACCTGGTTCTGTACGGCCATGGCTTTCAGTTCGGCCAGCGCACTGGCTTCGGTGACGGCGGGCGGAATGGCCATGGCGCTTTGGCGCGCAATGCTGGCGGGTACCACGCTGGCGATCAGGGCGCGGCGGCTGGGTTCACCAATGGCTTGCAGCATGCGTTGCTCGTCGTCGGCGGAAAAGCCGATGTGGCGGGCCAGGAATTCGCTGCTGTTTTCGAGCGCGGCCAGGGGCGTGGGCAGAGGGGTGTTCAAGGGCATCAGCATGGTCGGCTCAGGCGTGCTGGGTCAGTGCGTCGTAGGCGGCGGCGTCCATCAGCTGGTCGAACTGGGTCCGGTCCTGCAGCTGGATTTTGAAGAACCAGCCAGCGCCCAGCGGGTCGCTGTTGGCCAGTGAAGGGTCGTCGCGCAGGGCGTCATTGACGGCGGTGACTTCGGCGTCCACCGGCATGTAGACATCGGCAGCGGCCTTGACCGACTCGACCACACCGGCAACTTCGCCTTTGGCAAAGCGGGTGCCAACGGCGGGCAGTTCAACGAATACCACGTCACCGAGGGCGTCTTGCGCGTGCACGGTGATGCCGACGGTGGCGGTGTTGTCAGCGGCCAGTTGCAGCCATTCATGGTCAGGGGTGAATTTGATGGTCATGGTGGGGTCCTTGGGGGGTGGGTTGATGGGGAGATTCGGTTGCCGGATGGGCCTGGCTTAACCGCGGTAGTAACGGGTGGGTTGAAAGGGCATGGCGCTGACTTCCATGGGAACCAGCTTGCCGCGCACCAGGGCCTGGACCTGGGTGCCAATGGCGGCGAATTCCGTGCGCACATATGCCATGGCAATCGGCTTGTCGACGCTGGGGCCGAGCAGGCCGCTGGTGACTTCGCCGATGCGCTGGCCTTGGCTGTCTTGCAATTCGGTGTGCTCGCGCACCGGCACGCGCTGCAGGGCTACCAGGCCGACGCGTTTGCGGCCACCAGCGGCTTGCGCGCTGCCCACAGCGTCCAGTGCCGCCAGAATCTGCGCGGCACCCGGGAAGCCGCCAGCGCGTGCGCCACCGCTGCGGCGCACCTTTTGCATGGCCCACAGCAGGTTGGCCTCTACCGGCGTGGTGCTGGTGTCGATGTCATTGCCATACAGGCACAAACCGGCCTCCAGGCGCAGCGAGTTGCGCGCGCCGAGACCGACCGGCTTGACTTCGGCTTGCGCCAGCAGGGCGCGCGCCAGCGCTTCGGCGTGGTCTTGGTGGACCGAGATTTCGAAGCCGTCTTCGCCGGTGTAGCCGCTGCGCGTAACGAAGATGTCGAATTGCTGGCTGCCGCTGTTGAAGACAAAGTCGCCACCGCGCATGAACACCATTTTTTCCACGCCCGGCGCCAGCCGCGACAGGGCATTCACCGCCAGCGGGCCTTGCAGCGCCAGCAGGGCGCGCTCGGGCAGTGGCTGCACCTGGCAGCGCTGGCCGATGCGGCTCTGGATATGGGCGATGTCGTTGACCTTGCAGGCGCCGTTGACGACGACAAACAGGTGGTCTTCGCGGCGGACAAACATCAGGTCGTCAATGATGCCGCCTGCGTCGTTGAGCAGCAGGCCGTAGCGCTGCATGCCAACCGGCAGGTCGATCACGTCGACCGGCATCAGGCTTTCAAATGCCGCAGCAGCGTCGGCACCGATGAGCTTGAGCTGGCCCATGTGCGAGACGTCGAACAGGCCGGCAGCCTGGCGTGTGTGCAGGTGCTCGGCCATCAGGCCAGCCGGGTATTGCACCGGCATGGAATAGCCGGCAAACGGCACCATGCGGGCACCGAGTTCGATGTGCAGGGCGTTCAGGGGCGTTTGCAGCAGGGCAGCGCCGGAAGTGGTGGGGGTGTCGGACATGGAAGGTCTCCAGTGGAGGGCAAATGAAAACTCCACGGGGTGCCATAGCACGTTCCGTGGTCTGCCCTCGCTGTCCGCTTTACCTGAGAGATTGGCCACGCTGCAGCCTGCGCCACAGCGTGATTTGCTCCTTCGGTGGACTGCATCGCATGCAGCCTCTCTCCAGTGAGGTGTCATGGTGCGCGGTCAGACGCACCATGCTGGTCAGTCCTTTTGCCTGAGCGTTCACACCGCTGTAATCAGCCGTCCTGCGCCTTCGGCGGCCTTCTCGGGGAAGGCTCTCTCCTGAACCCTGGCGATTCTACATGCTGACGTAGGTCGGTCCGCCACCGCCTTCGGGCGTGACCCAGACAATATTTTGGCTTGGGTCCTTGATGTCGCAGGTTTTGCAGTGCACGCAGTTTTGTGCATTGATTTGCAGGCGGTCGCTCTGGTCGTCGTTCTTGACGAATTCGTAGACCCCGGCCGGGCAGTAACGCGCCTCCGGGCCGGCAAACTTGGCCAGGTTGACGTTGACCGGCACCGAGGCGTCTTTCAATGTCAGGTGGGCTGGCTGCTGCTCTTCGTGGTTGGTGTTGCTGAGGAACACGCTGGAAAGGCGGTCAAAGGTCAGCTTGCCATCCGGCTTGGGGTAGACGATGGGCTTGCATTCGGCCGCTGGCTTGAGGTAGGCGTGGTCGGGCTTGTTGCGGTGCAGGGTCCAGGGAATGTTGCCGCGCAGGGCGAACTGCTCAATGCCGTTCATGATGGTGGCCACGCGCAGACCCTTGCCGAACCAGGCCTTGAAGTTGCGCGACTTGTTCAGTTCGGTGAACAGCCAGCTCTTTTCAAATGCTTCCGGATAAGCGCTGAGTTCGTCGTGCTGGCGCCCGGCCTGGAGGGCATCAAAGGCTGCTTCAGCGGCTTGCATGCCGGTCTTGATGGCAGCGTGGCTGCCCTTGATGCGGCTGACGTTGAGGAAGCCGGCGTCGCAGCCAATCAGTGCGCCACCTGGGAACACTGTCTTGGGCAGGGCCATCAGGCCGCCAGCGGTGATGGCGCGCGCGCCATAGGACAGGCGCTTGGCGGTGATTTCGCCCTTGGCGTTTTCGAAGTAGTAGCGAATGTTCGGGTGGGTTTTCCAGCGCTGGAATTCCTCGAACGGACTCAGATAGGGGTTGCTGTAGTTCAGACCGGTGACAAAGCCCAGGGCAATTTTGTTGTCTGCCATGTGGTACAGGAAACCGCCGCCATAGGTGTCGTTTTCCATCGGCCAGCCAGCGCTGTGCATGGCGAAGCCGGCCTGGTGGCGTGACGGGTCGATTTCCCAGAGTTCCTTGATGCCGATGCCGTAAGCCTGTGGGTCGCAGCCTGCGTCGAGCGCGAATTTGGCAATCAGCTGTTTGCCCAGGTGGCCGCGTGCGCCTTCGGCAAAGATGGTGTATTTGCCGTGCAGCTCCATGCCGATCTGGAAGCTTTCCATTGGCTCGCCGTCCTTGCCAATGCCCATGTTGCCGGTGGCTACGCCCTTGACCGAGCCGTCTTCGTTGTAGAGCACTTCGGCTGCGGCAAAGCCGGGGAAGATTTCCACGCCCATGCCTTCGGCCTGGGTGGCCAGCCATTGGGTGAGCTCGCCCAGGCTGATGATGTAGTTGCCGTGGTTTTGCACGCATTCGGGGAGCGTGAAATTGGGCATGCGCAAGGCCGAGGTTTCGCTGAAGAACATCACGGCGTCGTCGGTGACGGGCTGGTTCAGCGGCGCGCCGAGGGCCTTCCAGTCGGGGATCAGTTCATTCAGGGCAATCGGGTCCATGATGGCGCCCGACAGAATGTGCGCGCCCGGGGCGGCACCTTTTTCCAGCACCACCACCGACACCTCATTGCCCTTGGCCGCAGCCAATTGCTTGAGTCGGATGGCAGCGGCCAGGCCACCGGGGCCGCCGCCGACGATGACGACGTCGTATTCCATCGCCTCGCGCGGGCCGTACTGGGCCAGAATTTCTTGATTGGTCATGGTGTATCTCGCTGGATAATGGCTGTGGATGGTCCCACAGCCGGGAATTTTATTCTGCTAATGCAGGCGTTTTTTTTGGACAACTGGAGAATATTACATATGGCTTACAGCATTGATCTTTCCGGTCGGGTCGCCTTCATTACCGGCGCCAGCAGTGGCTTGGGCGCGCAGTTTGCCAAAACGCTGGCGGCTGCCGGCGCGGCGGTGATTTTGGCGAGCCGCCGCATCGACAAGCTCAAGGACTTGCGCGCCACCATTGAGGGCGCGGGTGGTGACGCCCATGTGGTGGAACTCGACGTGACCGACCAGGACTCGATCAAATCGGCGGTGGCACATGCCGAGACTGAAGTCGGCTCGATCGACATATTGGTCAATAACTCCGGCGTCAGCACCACACAGCGGATTCAGGACGTTAGCCAGGAAGATTACGACTACATCTTCAATACCAATGTGCGCGGCGCATTTTTTGTGGCGCAAGAGGTTGGCAAACGCATGCTGGCGCGCGCCAAGGGCTCGGCACCGGGCAGTTATACCGGCGGGCGCATTGTGAATGTGGCGTCGATGGCCGGCCTGCGCGTGCTGCCGCAAATAGGCGTTTACTGCATGAGCAAAGCCGCCGTGATCCAGATGACCAAGGCGATGGCGCTGGAGTGGGGCAAGTTTGGCATTAACGTGAATGCCTTGTGCCCCGGCTATATCGACACTGAAATCAACCACCACCACTGGCAGACCGAGGCCGGCCAGAAGCTGGTGCAGATGCTGCCGCGCAAGCGCGTCGGCCAGCCCAGCGATCTGGACGCCATGCTGGTGGCCCTGTGTTCCGATCAGAGCCATTTCATCAACGGTGCCGTGATTGCCGCAGACGACGGATTCGGCATCTAGCCTGTATCAGCGCGGTGCCAGGCGAATGGCCCCGTCGAGACGGATGACTTCGCCGTTGAGCATGTCGTTTTCAAATATGTGCTTGGCCAGCTTGGCGTAGTCTTGCGGCGTGCCCAGGCGCGAAGGGAAGGGCACTGCAGCGGCCAGCGCGTCCTGCACGTCCTGGGGCATGCCGAACATCATGGGGGTGCCGAAAATGCCGGGGGCGATGGTCATGTTGCGAATGCCATTGCGTGCCAGGTCGCGGGCGATGGGCAGGGTCATGCCGACCACGCCACCCTTGGATGCGCTGTAGGCGGCTTGGCCCATCTGACCGTCATAGGCTGCCACCGAGGCGGTAGAAATAATGGCGCCGCGCTCACCGGTGTTTTCCGGTTCGTTCTTGCTCATGGCGTCGGCGGCCAGGCGAATCATGTTGAAGCTGCCAATCAGATTGACGGTGATGCACTTGCTGAACGTGCTCAGGGCGTGCGAGCCGTTTTTGCCGATGGTTTTTTCGGCCGGCGCAATGCCGGCGCAATTTACCAGGCCCATCAGTTTGCCTAGGGACACGGCCTTGGCGACCACGGCCTGGCCGTCGGCTTCGCTGCTGACGTCGCACTTGACAAAGGCGCCGCCAATTTCCTTGGCGATGGCTTCGCCTTTTTCTGCCTGCATGTCTGCAATTACTACAGTGCCGCCGTTGGTGGCCAGCATGCGCGCTGTGCCTTCACCAAGACCCGATGCGCCACCGGTGACGATAAATACCTTGCCTGCGATTTCCATTGTTGAGCTCCTTTTGGTTTGGTTTGACGTTTACGTTAACGTCAATTATGGCGCAACTTTTACGGCAAAAACTTACGCAGCTGGCAAGTACGCCAAATTCGGTGCTATAATTCAAGGCTTCGATCTAGGCGCATAGCTCAGCTGGTTAGAGCACCACCTTGACATGGTGGGGGTCGTTGGTTCGAGTCCAATTGCGCCTACCAAATTTGGTAATGAAAAAGCACCTTGCAGAAATGCCAGGTGCTTTTTTTCTGACTGTTTTGGCAGAAACGCCAGCTTCTCCAGGGTCCCGGCAGGGTCCCAGCAAGGGCCGCGTTAACGCTGCCGCACCAATGCTTGTGCGTGCGCATTGGTTGCATTGAACGGACATGCGTGTTCCCTGTTGGTGCCGGTCCGGCGCGCTGGTCTTCGCGCATCACATTGCGCCCGCAGGCGTTTGGTCAGGCGCGTTCTGCCTTCCCGCTGGACTACCTTAGCTGCCGTTCAAAACGCGCGTCAAAGTGCTCGTGCTCATGGCCGCCGTGTCCGTCCCACCAGAGTGGCCGAATGGCGCAGCCGCTTAATACCGCCACCAACATGACCACGGCACCGACAAGACCTAGACGACGAATAAATAACACTGTGCGCTCCTTGGTGGAATGTTTCCACCTGGCTCTTTAACGCAGGGTGCGTGCATGCGCTGACTGGCGCGGCAGGGTTTCAGGTAACGCACTGGTAAAGCACTCACAACTGACAGCTTGTAACTTGTAGTTTGCAGCTTGCAGCTTGCAGCTTGCAGCGCAGGGGAGCAGGGGAGCAGGGGAGCAGGGGAGCAGGGGCTCCGGCGTTGGGGTTGGCGCAGTGGCGCAGGGGGGCTGGCGGGAAGCTGGGGCGAGGATGCTGGGCGGCAGAAAATGCGCCGGCTGCAAAGCGACCGCCAAGCCTCCTAGGAGGCCTAATTGCAGCGCCACTGGGTGAACGCAGATTCCGGGCTGGACGCGGTGACCAGCACCATGAAACCGCCTTGTGGCCGCTGACTTACCAGCACGCCGTAATCATCCAGCCCCTTTGCCGCGGCAAGTTTCGTCGCAGTCGCCCAGATGCTATCCAGGCTGCTGACGTTACTGTGCATTTCATTTTCCAAACGCTCGCGTATATCTGGCAGCAATCGCAGCAGGTGGATGTGCAACTGGTTCTGGCTGCGCAGCAGCCTGGGGTTGACGACCAATGCAATCTGCGCGGGTTCTATCCGACGAATGGCAGCGTCCCAGGCAAATTGCCACAGGCCCTCGGGTCGTCGGGGATCTTCCACCCCGGTGACCGGATAGGTCGGCAATGCCAGGCCGTGCACGAAGCTGGAGGGGCAGCCACACATTTTGATGTCGCGAATGGCGGTGTACCGATCGTTCAGGGCCCAGACATCGGTGCTCTTTTTGCAGTCCAGTGCGGCCCCGCAGGCGGCATCGTTTCTTGGCACTCGGCACAGCGTGCAGTAGTTGGCGTGCGCCGGATCAACACAGTTGGATACGATGTCCAGCAAAATGTCGCTGCGCTCCAGCGCATGTGCCGGGGCATATAGCGCCAGCCCCAGCCCCAGCAGCACCATAGTGCTGAGTGCAAATTGCTTTAGCCGTTTTGAAGTTGCCATAAACAGGGTTGAGCTGGTCGCGGTAGTCGCGCTAGGCGGGCAGGTCGGGCAAAGGCGCCATTGTCGGACAACTGTACCCGGCGCTGTGCCTGCGCGTGGCGGTCTGGCAGGTGTGTCCACCTGCCAGGGTCAGCGCGTAGCACGCAGCATTCACTTGCCGAGCAACTTGGCGATGTGCTGCCACATGCGCTGCAGCAGACCGGCGCGTTCCACATCGGCCTGTGCGACCAGCGTGGTTTCGCCGATGGGCTTGCCGTTCGAGGTGGCGACTACCTTGCCGATCACCGCGCCCTTGGCGATCGGTGCCTCCAGGCCCGGAGTCAGTTCTACCGCGGTCTGCACTTGCTGGCCGCGTGGCACGGTCAGCAGCCATGGTGCGCCCAGCGTTGCAGCCACTGTGTCTGCCTTGCCATAGCTGACCTTGGCGGTGCCGACCACGGTGTTGGCTTGAATCGGGCTGACTTTCTCGAAGTTGCTGAAGCCCCAGCCTAGCAGTACCCGTGTTTCGTCAGCACGCGCCTGCGCGCTGTTGGTATTGAGGATTACGGTGATCAAGCGCATATCGCTGCGCTTGGAGGATGTCACCAGGCAGTAGCCGGCTTCTTCGGTGTGGCCGGTCTTCAGTCCGTCCACGGTGGGATCGGTGTAGAGCAGGGCGTTGCGGTTTCCTTGTTTGATGCCGTTGTACTTGAACTCGCGTTCGGCGTAGATCGGGTAATAGTCCACGCTGTCGTGGATGATGGCGCGCGCCAGAACGGCGAGGTCACGCGCAGAGGACTTGTGGTCCGGGTCGGGCAGGCCGGTCGGGTTCGCGAAATGCGTGTGGGTCATGCCCAGGCGCTGGGCTTCGGCATTCATCAGTTTGGCAAAGCCGGCTTCGGAGCCGGCCATGTGCTCGGCAATCGCCTTGGACGCGTCGTTGCCCGACTGGATGATGATGCCGCGCAGCAGGTCAATCACGGTGGCCTGGCTATTCAGCGGCAGGTACATGCACGACTCGGTGCTGGAACCGCGGCACCAGGCATTCTCGCTGACCGAGACCAGATCGGTTTGCTTGAGTTTGCCGGAGCGCAGCGCCTGCTCGACCATGTAGCTGGTCATCATCTTGGTGAGTGACGCCGGCGGCAGGGATTCGTCAGCGTTGGCCGAGGCCAGTACCTCGCCGGAGTCGAAGTCCATCAACAGCCAGGCCTTGGCCGGCAGCGCCGGCGGGTTGGCCGCCATTGCGGTCTGCGCGGCAAGGGCAGGCAGGGCGTTCACGGCGGCTGCAGCCTTTTTGTGCGGCGCCGGCTTGCTGGCGTGGTGTGCCGCTGCGAAGGACGCCGAGCTGGGAGCCATGGTGCCAGCAGCGATTGCAAAGAGGACGGGGAAGATAGAGAGAGTCTTGGTGTTCATGGCAATTTCGGGTAGAGCGCCAATTGTCGCGTATCGGCGTCGATTTTTTATTGCGAGGTGTTGCGGCCCAGGCTGGGCAGCCTTGGCTACCAGGCAGCTGCGGGTTTGCTTCGGACCGGGCTATTCGCGCGCCAAAGCGGTCAAATAATTGCAAGCTGCTTGCTATATGCTGCGCTTGGCAAGCCTGAGCAAGCAGCTTAAACCAAGGCGCTTTGCGGTATCTTCAGCGCCTTTGACCCAGGGCAATTACCGTTTGTTTCTGGAGGGTATCGTTGGCACGGTTTGCCGGATTTTCTCAGACCCGTAGTCGTTCTGAGACAAGCGCCACCTTATACGCCGCAGACGGACGGGAATATATGCATTCATCGGCTGATCAGACGACTTCCCAGGCGCCGCTCGATAGCGCCATTGCGGCGGAGTTTTTCTCCCGCTCAGCCTTGTATGCGGCTATCAACCTGGCGCACACCCTGAAACTCAAGGTGGTGGCGGAAGGGGTGGAAACTGAGGCGCAACATTACTTCCTGAATACCGTGCACCAGTGTGACCAATTCCAAGGCTACCTATTCAGTCGCCCGTTGCCGCTGGAAGCATTCGAGCAACTTCGCACCGAAGTGGCAGCAAAGCAGCGCAAGGCACAGGGTGTCAACAGCGCCATCTGATTTTTGCGGCAGCCTTGTTTTTATACCTTGACTGATAACAGATTGCGGAGCTGCTCTTGTGTCAATATGTCGTTGAAGATATGAACGCAATTCAAGCGGGCAATGTCGGTGGCATCTCTGGATACGCTCAAAATATTGGTGCATGGAGTGCCCAGCAGAATCAATTGCCCTGAAAAACCAAGATTAATCAACGCAGGAATCAATTCAATAACAGGTATGTCGGTCACCTTAACGTTATAAAATAGCGCCGCTATTTTTCGGTCGCTAATAATCTTGAGTGCCAGGCTTGCACTGTCGCAAAAGACATTGTTTTTTATATCTAAAGCGTGCAGCTGCTCACTCATTGCAGCAACACGGATACTGTCGTCGTCAACAATCAATATCGTGCCCTGGTTCGTGCCCTGGTGCTGGGGTAACTGGTGCATCATGCGGTGGCTCTAGCGACGGTGCAGTCAAGCTTACAAGTTGTCGCAAGCGCCGGGAACTGGGTATTGACCTAGGTTGCTTGCGGGTAGACGCAGGTTTAAAGTCTGCACCAAAGGGCTGTTGGAGCCAATAGCATATGGAAAATACAGGTGCAGTGCTGAATCAGGAGCTGGATTACAACCATGAGGCGAAGCGCGCGCTTGCCCAGGCTACGCAAGCGCACAAGCAGTGGAAGACTATTTTTGAAAACTCCCTGAAACAGCAAATACCGATCGATGTGGACAGGGTTCGTCGAGACGACTGCTGTGGCCTGGGCAAATGGTTGCATACCAATGGGCAACGCTATTACGGCGCACTGCCCGAGTTCACTTTGTTGATCGAGAAACACCGCAGTTTTCACGAAGTTGCAGGCATTGTCGCCAATGTCATCAATAGCCGACAACTGCCGAATCCGGACGGCATGTTGGGGGCGGGTTCGCAGTTCGCAGTGGCGTCGACCGAAGTGATTCTTGGTATTTACGCGCTGCAGCGTGTCATAGGACGCTGATTGATGGACGCGCCGGCGCTGGCGTACCTAGGGAATCGCCCAGTTCACTGAATACGCATCCGGTTCTAAACTTTGCGCAGGATTACCAATAATCGTGTGGTGAACTTGAGGTCAAGCTCATGTCAATGCTGTCAAGCGCGGTAGTACATCGCCAACCCTATGTGATTGATCATCTGCTGCGCTCCCTGTCTGGCAACCGGGTGGCGGCAAAGAAACTGGTGCGCATATTCTTGGATATGTACCCGGAAAAGATAGCGCTGTTTGACACGGCGCTGCAGGCGGCTGACTGGGTCACCCTGCGCCGCGTGGTGCACGACCTGCGTGGCACTTGTGCGATTGTCTCGGCTAGTTCCTGCCTGGTCTCTGCCGCCAAGCTGGAAAGCGCATTGCCAGAACATGTTTCCCCAGAACTTCTGCAGGAGTGCGCGTCTTTCAAGACCGCCCTGGCCGAGGTGGTGGCGGCACTGCAATTATTTTGGGCAGAGCCGACGGAATCTGTGCAGAGCGCTGCGGACGAAGCCAGTCCATGATGCATGCACCACGGGGTTCAGCTAATCAAGCCCTGCTGCATTGCGTAGCGCGTCAGTGCCGTAACATCGTTGACACCGATTCGGCCCATGATCTGGGCGCGATGGAACTCTACGGTTTTGTGACTGATGCCCAGCGTTCGCGCCGCCTGCTTTGTCGTCTGGCCGGAGGCGACCAGACGCAATATCTCAATTTGCCTGGACGTCAGGCAGTCGGCCACGCTGCTTTCCGGCGCGGTGTTAAGCCGGTCTTTGATTTGCGGCGAAAGATAGCGCTTGCCGGCCAATACGGTGTCAAGCGCGCAACGCAACTCGTCCAACACGAAATCTTTGTGCAAATAGCCCGAAGCGCCGGCGTCCAGCGCTTGCTGGATGGTCTCTTTCCGGTCAATGGCGGAGAGTATGAGTATTTCGATTGCCGGCAGGCTGGCATGGATTTGGCGCGTAGCCTCAATGCCACTTACTTCGGGCATATGGATGTCCAGGATCGCCACTTCAGGTTGCCATCGGCGCAGCGCCTCCAGCGCGGTGCGCCCATCGGCGCACTCCGCTATCACTTCATACTGGGGCAGGGTATCTAGCAAGGCACGCATTCCTTCGCGTACCAGCAACTGATCATCTGCAAGGATAATCCGCGTTTTTTCCATCCGTTCGTTCTATATCAGCCCGATCAAGCGTGGATAGTAACCCAAACATGTTGATTCTTTGGCTGAATATTCTGGCGCGTCTGGCGGCTATAGGCCGCGCAATGCGCTGGCCGCTGCTGTTCAGTGCGCTCTTGCTTGCTGCTACGCTGGCGCAGGCCAGAGATAGCATTGTCTGGGCTAGCCTGGATTTTCCTCCCTGGATGATCCTGCAAGGTGAATACCGGGGCCAGGGCGCTTGGGATCTGCTATTCAAAGAAATACAGGCGCAGCTGCCGGATTACGACCACCAGGTGGTCGAGATGAATAACGTGCGCTATGAGCAGTTGGCCGCGGCAGGCGCCCATGTGTGCAAGGTGTACTACTTCAAAACCCCGGAACGGGAGCGCGTGCTGTTTTTCTCCACGCCGGCAACCGTCTTTCTTTCGAACCATATTGTGATGCGCCGGGACAAGGCCGCCTTGCTCGGTTTTCCCGCCAGAACTTCGCTGCAGCAGCTGTTGCAAGACGCACGTTTTGATGGCAGCTTCATCGAAGGTCGTTCGTATGGGGCGCAGAGTGACCAGGCCATACGCAGCTACCTAGGCCGCGCCCATCTGCACGCCAACATCAGCAGCAACCAAAGCCTGTTTGAATTTCTGCTGCTGGGCCGGACCGACTACATCCTTGAGTTTCCAGCGGTCCGCAACTATTTTGAACATGTGCTTTCTGTTCGCCCTGACCTGGTCAACATCGCCATCGAAGAAGCCGCCCCGTACAACCTCACCTACGTTACTTGCGCGCGCACCCCATGGGGCGCGCAGGTGATTGCGCGTGTCAACCCGATTCTGCGCCACTACCTCGGCACTCCGGCCTACCGGGCGGCAATGCTGCGCTGGTACCAGGCAGCAGACCAAGCGCAACTGGCGCGTTATTTTCCCCTGCTGACAGCCGGTTCCGGCACAGCACCAGCGAGGCCCGCCAGACCATGACCCTGAATTCGTTGTCGCGTCGACTGACGGTTTTTCTGCTGGCCACCATCGTCGGTGTCGCCCTGGCAACGGGCATTGGTTTTTATGTCTATACGAAGCGGCAGATTGACCAGGAACTCAAGGACAAGGCCCGGGTCACTCTGGAATATCTGGCTGGCAGTTTTTCCGAGCCCCTGTGGACGCTCAATGAAGTCATCGTCCGGCAGATTGGAACGACGGTGGCGCAGGACCCGTCGATCAGTGCCATCGAGGTGATTGACAGTGGGCGCAACAAGCAGATTTTTTCTTACCAGCGCGCACACGATAGCGCCGACCTGCAAATGTCCCGCCCGGTGATGCACCAGAATTTTGTAGTGGGCGAAGTGCGCATTGCGTTGAACCGCCGGCAGTTTGATGCGCGCACCCACGAACTGTTTCTGTTTCTGTTGGTGATGATTGTCATCGTCATTTTGGTCCTGGCGTCTTCGACCACGGCGCTCGTCAATTTTATTTTGCGCCATCCGTTTTCGGAGTTGACCTGGATTGTGGCCGCGTACAGCCGCGGCGACTACGCGGCTACTACCAAAATACGCTACCGCGAGTTTGAGTCCATCATGCAGCTCATTCAGGGGATGGGGCAGAAGATTGTCGACCAGCTCAGGCAACTGAAGGAGAGTAACCAGGAGCTGGAGCGCCGGGTGAGCGAACGCACCAACGCGCTTGCCGCCAGCGAGGCACACTTTCGATTGCTGGTTGAACAATCGCCGGATGGAATTTTTCTTGCCGACCGGGACGGCTGCTATTTGGACGTTAATTCGGTCGGCGCGGCGATGCTGGGCTATACCCGGCAGGAGATATTGGAGCGATCCCTTTCCGATGTGCTCAGCGCGTCAGAGCGACCACGGCTGGCACCGACCATCGGTAGCTTTGCCAACGGCCAGGTGCTTAGTTCGGAGTGGCTATTCGTGCGCAAGGACGGGTCGAACTTCGTTGGCGAGCTGGTTGGCCGCCAGCTTCCCGATGGCCGTCTGCAGGGCATCCTGCGTGACGTGACCATCCGCAGGCAGGCGGAAAATGAAATGCTGCGCGCCAAGGAACTTGCCGAAGCGGCCAGCCGCGTCAAGTCCGACTTTATTGCCAACATGAGCCATGAGCTGCGTACCCCCATGAACGCAATCATTGGCATGTCCCACCTGCTGCTCAACACCGACATCAACCCGCGGCAACGGGACTTCCTGCGCAAGATACAGCGCTCGTCGCAGCATTTGCTGGACCTGATCAGTGATGTGCTGGATTTTTCCAAGATCGAAGCAGGAGAAATGCGCCTGGACAGTGTGCCGTTCCAGCTGGAGCATCTGCTCGACGACGTGACGCTGCTGCATTCCGAGCAGGCCGCTGCAAAACAGTTGCAAATCGTATTGAAAGTGGAACCCGATGTGCCGCACCAGCTGATCGGCGACTTTATAAAGCTCAAGCAGATATTGCTCAACTTGCTATCCAACGCCATCAAATTTACTCCGCACGGCGAGATCCGCCTTGGCGTGTGCCTGGTGCCAGTACCGGTCAGCGGGCTGCTGCTGCGCTTTACCGTGGCAGACAGTGGAATCGGTATCGATAAAGACCAGATTGGCCGCCTGTTCCAGAGCTTTCAGCAGGCCGACAGTTCCACCACCCGCAAATATGGCGGCACCGGACTTGGTTTGGCTATTTCCAAACGTTTGGCCGAGTTGATGGGCGGAGAAATAGGCGTTTCCAGCGAACCCGGGCATGGCAGTGCGTTCTGGTTTACGGTGCGTCTGCAGCGCGGGGCGGATACCACACCGCACGCTGTGACGGCGCCGTCTGTCGAGCCGGTGCTGGACCCGGCAGGCATGCGGGCCATCGTCGGCGCGCGTGTCCTGGTGGTGGATGACAACCCCCTGAACCAGGAACTGCTGCGCATCTTTCTTGAACAGGCCGGCCTGGCCGTGGACGTGGCTGCCAATGGTGCCATGGCGCTGCAGGCGCTGGTACAGCGCAAGGAAAACGACTATGCACTCATTCTGATGGACATGCACATGCCAGAAATGGACGGCGCGACGGCCTGTGCTGCCATCCGCCGGGCTCCGCAGTGGGCGGCGCTGCCGATTATCGGAATCACCGCCAATGTGGCGCCGGAGGAGCGCAGTTCGGGCCTGCGCGCGGGGATGAACGATGTGACCGACAAGCCGGTGACTCCGAATGCATTGGGTGCTATCTTGTTGCGCTGGATCACGCCAGGTCCCGCACCGGCCGTGGCGCCATTGTTGGATGCACAAGCATTTGACCGGGTGTGCCAGACGCTGGCGAACCAGTTGTCGGGCAATGAATTGCGCGCGAAATATACGCTGTACCAGCACGCCGAACTGCTGCAGTCGGCTTCCCGTTCGGCCTTTGAGGCGCTGCGCGCGGCAGTGGAAGACATCGACTTTGAACGGGCGCAGGATGCGCTTGTCCTGCTGCGGCGCACGCAGGTCGCGGGCAGCACCTAGGAGCCTAGGCAATCACCCAGTTCACCTTGGACCGGCAAGCTCCTATGCTTGGCTCTGGTTCACGGCGCACCAATCTGTGGCTACAGGTTGGCGTGCCGTCATGGCGTATTTGCGCTGCATTGATCGGCGGGTAGACGCCGTGCTTATTTCGCTCAGGGACCCGATACACAGGGAAGCAGACAGAGATAGCGCATTGGGAGTGTGGGGATGGTTCCGAACAAGGAAAAAACGGTCCTGGTGGTGGATGACACCAAAGAAAACCTGACTGTCATTGGCGAGTTGCTTGAGCCGACGTACCGTGTGCGTCTGGCCTTGTCCGGAGAGCGGGCGCTGAAAGTGGCGCAGTTGGACCCGCGCCCCGACCTGATACTGCTGGATGTGATGATGCCGGAAATGGACGGCTATGCGGTGCTGGAGCGGCTGCGGGCGATCCCGGCGACGCGGGATATTCCGGTGATTTTCGTTACCGCCATGAACGCCATGGAAGATGAGGAGCGTGGCTTGCGCCTGGGTGCGGTGGACTATGTAACCAAGCCTATACGCCCGGCTATTCTTCTGGCCCGTGTCAACACCCATATTGAACTCAAGCAGGCGCGCGACTGGCTCGCGGACCAGAACGGCTATCTCGAAAGCGTGGTGAAACGGCGCACCTGGGAAAACGAACTGATCAAAGACATCAGTCTGAACGCACTGGCGACGCTGGCCGCGAAGCGCGACAACGAAACCGGCAACCACCTGCAACGCACCCGCTCCTATGTAGAAGCACTGATGCTGCGCTTGTGCGATCACCCGCGTTTCCAGGCGCATCTCGGGCCGCGCCAGCGCGCCATGATTGCCAAAGCGACACCGTTGCACGATATCGGCAAGGTGGGTATTCCCGACCACATTCTGCTCAAGCCCGGTCGCCTTACGCCGACGGAATTCGAGACCATGAAATGCCACGCCCAGATCGGCTCGGACGCCCTGACGGACGCGATGCAGCGGGTGCTGGGCCGGGATGCGGAACTGCTCAAGGCAGAGCGGGAAGACTCACCGCTGGCGTTTCTGGAAGTGGCGCGGCAAATTGCTATTGGTCACCACGAACGCTGGGATGGAACGGGCTATCCGGCGGGTCTCGCAGGCGATGCCATACCGGTTTGCGCACGGCTGATGGCCCTGGCCGATGTTTACGACGCCATGATCAGTCGCCGCCACTACAAGGGGCCGATTCCGGTAGCCGAAGTGGTGGCCACCATCGCCGCCGGAAGCGGCTCGCATTTTGACCCCGACATCGTCGATGCCTTCCTCGGCTTACAGGAGCAGTTTGCTGAAATTTCCAGTCGTTACGACGACGCGAAATAGCGACTGCGCAGTCGGCTCCATCGCCAAGCCTCTATGAAAACTGAAATCTATTTGTCCGGTGATCAGATGCGGTCCGACGCGTTGCGCAACACCCTGGAGCGTTGGCATGCGAGTGATCCTTCGCGCATGGCCTTTGCGCTGGTTCCGGAAGCAGAACAGGCGTGCGTCAGCCTGTTGCAGAACGAATGCCTTCGTGCCGGCGTGCCACTGGCGGGGGCCGTCTTTCCTGCACTGATTCAGGAAAATCGCTTTGTCACTTCGGGTGTCTGGCTGTTAAGCCCGGCACTCGGGAGCGGGCGCTTTCTGATCAATGATCTCGACAGCAATGCCATGCTTTGTGCGCATCGGATCGCTGCGGCGGTGCGACCACAACTCGGCGCCAGAAAAATGACGCTGTTCATGGTGTTTGACAGCATGGTGAGCCATATTTCCAGCATTCTGGATGAGCTCTATCTGGAGCTGGGCGATGCCGTCAATTACCTCGGCGTCAACGCCGGCAGTGAAAGTTTCCAGCCATTGGACTGCCTGTTCGACAACTACATGCTGGAGGGCAACGCAGTGCTGTGCCTGCTCATTCCAGAGTTTGAGGCGGCACTGGCGCACGGTTATGCGTCGCCTGAAGAAGTGGTGAGCGTTACTGCCAGTGTGGGAAACCGCATTACGCACATCGACTGGCGACCGGCCTTTGAGGTCTACCGCGAACAGATCAAGCAAATTTATGCGATTGAACTGACCCGCGAAAACTTTTACCAGTACGCAGTGCATTTTCCTTTCGGAATTGCACTGGCCACGGGTGAGACCTTGGTCAGGATACCGGTCGGCGTCGCGCCGGATGGCGCCATCCATTGCGTTGGCGAAGTTCCGGAGTACGCCATGCTGACCCTGCTGCAGGGACCGGTGCCGGGTGCCACCGACGTGCTGGAAAAAATCGCCAGCCATCTGGCGTCTCCTGGACCGGAAGCCCTTCTACTTGGCTTCTATTGCGCCGGGCGACGCATGCACCTTGGCAACGCAGCGGAACAGGAATTGCTGCACCTGGCGCAAAGGACCGGCATGGCGATTGGCGGTGCGCTATCCCTGGGCGAAATTGGAAGTATTGAGCGCGGTGCCTATCCATATTTTCATAACGGTGCACTGGTGTGCGCCCACTGGACTGCAATATGAACCGGGTCAGGCTGCTGACCATGCTCTATGACCTGGCCCGGGTCATTGGCGCGCAGAGCAGTTTGCCGCCACTGCTCAAGCGCGCGCTGCAGCGGCTGATGTTTCATACCGGCTTTCCGGTGGGTGCCGTGTTGCGCCAGGTGCTCAGTGCAGAGGGCGCCGTATTGCGGCTCGATACGGTGCTGGGCGACCACCGCATGGCGGCCCGCAGTGGCAGCACCGTGGACATGCCAGTGGCCTGGGCGCAGGGGCCGATTGCGTTGCTGCGCGGTGCGCTGGTGCAGCAAGGTGCGGGAACCCTGCTGGACGGCTATGGCGCGGCACTGCGGTTGCCGGTACCCGGCTTTGGCGCCATCGTGTTGCTTGGCAAAGCAGACCGCGCGATCGACCTGCCCATCGCCGAACTGTTTCCGCAGATTCTGGACAACCTGTCCCAAGCGATCACGCTGTGTGCCAACAACGATGACTATGCGCGGCAAATCGAGGAAGACCGCGACAGTGCGCGGCAAAAGCTGGAAATGGAGCGCACGCGCTTGCACACCCTGGTTTCATCCATTCCCGATGTGGTCTGGCTCAAGGACCCGGACGGCGTTTACCTCTTTTGCAATCCCAAGTTCGAGAGTTTCTTTGGCAGCGCCGAAGCCGACATCATCGGCAAGACCGATTACGACTTCGTTGACCGCGAGCAGGCAGACTTCTTTCGTGAAAATGACCGCAAGGCCATGGAGCTTGGCGGACCGCGCACCAATGAAGAATGGCTGACCTTTGCCTCGAATGGGTACCGCGGACTGTTCGAGGCCACCAAGGTGCCCATGCGCGCCGGGAACGGACAGCTCATCGGTGTGCTGGGCGTGGCGCGTGACATCACCTTGCGCAAACAAATGGAAGACGAATTGCGGCAAAGCGACCAGCGTTTTCGCAGCATGTTTGAAATGTCTCCGGACCCGGTGTGGCTCATCGAGGATCAGCATTTTGTGGAATGCAATCAGGCGGCGGTGAGCATGCTGGGTTTTCGCGAGAAGTCGGAATTCCTGCACATCCATCCCGGGCAGATATCGCCGCAATACCAGCCTGACGGAGAAGCGTCTTTCAGCAAAGCCGAACGCATGATGGCAATGGCCAAGGAAAAAGGCATGCACCGTTTCGAGTGGGTGCACTTGCGCGCGGATGGCAGCACCTTTGACGCCGAAGTGACGCTGTCTGCGCTGCGCCTGCAGGATCGCCCAATTATTTATTGCACCTGGCGCGACATCACGCAGCGCAAACAGACGGAGCGCGAGCTGAAAAGTCACCAGGAGCACCTGGAGGAGTTGGTTGCGTCACGCACCAACGAACTGCAGGCCAGCCAGCAACAGTTGGCGACGATTATTGAAAACCTGCCCGCCATCTTGTTTACCAAAGATGCGCAAGGCCGCCACCTGATGGTCAATCGCCATTTCGAGGAAGGTGTGGGGGTGAGCAGAGATATTGCGATTGGCCGTACCGATAGGGAAATCTTTCCCGCTGACGCCGCGCAAAGCATTATGGAAATGGACCGGCGCGTGCTCGACGGCAAGGCGCCCATGACCTTTGAAGAGCGTGTACCGCACCCGGACGGCCAGTTGCACGACTACTTGACGACCAAGGTGCCCTTGCTAAATAGCCAGGGGGAGGCGCACTCCCTGATTGGCATCGCCACCGATATTACCTACCTGAAAAAGCTGCACGCCGAACTCGCACAGGCCCTGAATGCGGCGGAAGCGGCCAGCCAGGCCAAGAGTCTGTTTCTGGCGAACATGTCGCACGAGATACGTACGCCGATGAACGCCATCATGGGCTTGTCGCACCTGGTGCGGCAGGAAGGCGTGAGCGCTTCGCAACAGCAGCAGCTGGAGAAGATTGATGGCGCGGCGCGCCACCTGCTGGGCATCATCAACGACATACTGGACTTCTCCAAGATTGAGGCCGGCAAGCTGGAACTCGACGCCACCGACTTCGAACTCCGCAGCGTGGTCGACAACGTGCTCACGCTGATTGGCGATGCGGCCCGCGCCAAGCGCCTCACGGTGCGCACCGCCTTCGATGGCCTGCCGCGTTTTCTGCACGGCGACGGTTTGCGCCTGGGCCAGATTTTGCTCAACTTCGCCGGCAACGCCGTCAAGTTCACGCAGCAGGGCGGAATCACGCTCAGCGCAGAGGTACGGCGGCGCAATGGTGCCTGTTGGTGGCTGCACTTTGAAGTGCGCGACACCGGTATTGGTATTTCCGCCGAAGACCAGGAACGGCTGTTCCAGGCCTTTGAGCAGGCCGATGCCTCGACCACACGCCACTATGGCGGCACCGGTTTGGGACTGGCGATTTCCAAGCGCTTGGCCGGCCTCATGGGCGGCAGTGTCGGGGTGCAGAGCAAGCCCGGGCAGGGCAGTGTTTTCTGGGTCGAATTGCCATTTGCGCAGGCCCAGCCCCAGGCCCACAGCGGCGCTGCCAAGGCCCATTTGAGCCACAGCGAACTCGTGGCGCGGCTGGCGGTCCATGCCGGGCAGCGCCTGCTGCTGGTAGAAGACAACCCGCTGAACCAGGAGGTTGCACAGGCCTTGTTGCAAGGCGTTGGGCTGCAGGCCGACCTGGCGGTGAATGGCATGCAGGCGATCGATGCGGTGCGCCAGGTGGATTACGACCTGATTCTGATGGACATGCAGATGCCGGTGATGGACGGACTGGAGGCCACGCGCTGTATCCGCCAATTTCCTGGGCAGGCCCAGCTGCCGATTTTGGCGATGACGGCCAACGCCTTCAACGAGGACCGTGAGCGTTGCCTGGACGCCGGCATGAACGACTTCGTCGCCAAGCCGGTGGACCCGGACCACCTCTACGCCACGCTGCTGCGCTGGTTGCCTACGCCGCGTGAGTTGCCCGCGGGCACCCCAGCCGCTGTGCCGGCCGCAGCGCCGGTGTCATGCGATGTGGCCCCGGAGATTTGCCAGGGGCTTCGAAGCATTCCAGGGCTGGACCTGCCGCTGGCGCTCAAAATCACGCGCGGCGATGCCTTGCAGCTGCACAAGTACTTGCGGCGCTTTCGCCAGGAGCACGCCGAAGACGCGCAGCGGCTGCGCCAGTTGCTGCAGCAGGACCGGCACGAAGAAGCGACGCGTTTGGTCCACACCCTGAAGGGTCTGGTAGGCACCTTCGGCTTGCTGACGCTGCATGATTTTTTGCAGGAAATCGAGTTGCAGTTGCGCGCTGGGGCAGCGGGCGTGCAGATGGCACTTGCGCGGCTGGAGGCCGACCTGGCTGCGCTGGTATCGGCGATAGATGCGTTGCCGGCACTGGCGACCCAGGCGCCCAGCGCAACGCTGGACCAGGCTGGCCTGCGCCAGGGTTTGGCCTTGCTGCGCAGCCACCTTGCCGCAGCCGACATGGCCAGTGGCCGCCTCTACGAAACCATCCACGCCAGCCTGGAGTGCGCCCTTGGCCAGATTGCCAACACTTTGGCGCGCCAGATCGAGGCCTTTGAGTTTGACGAGGCAGTGGCATTGGTCGATGAAATTCTGCTCAGAACCCACCGTGACACCCTGGCGCCTATACCCCGCGCAGGTCAGAAATAGCAGGCACAAACCCATATGTCGAATCGAATTGAAATATTTCCATGGAACGAAAACTTCGCCACCGGGGTCGAAGAGATTGATACACAGCACCGGCAGCTGGTCAATCTGCTGAACCGGTTGGTGGAGCACCTTGCATTCCAGGCAGACGCTCCAGCGCTCAATGACGTATTTGAAGAATTGAAGAACTACACCGTGGTTCACTTCACCAGCGAAGAAAAAATCTGGCACGAATACTTTGCGAACGATCCCTGGGAAGAGTGGCACAAGAATGCGCACACCGATTTCATCACCACGGTGCTGGAACTCAAAGCCAAAGAAACCTCGGAAACGACGGACCAGGTCATCGAAGAGATCGTCAGTTTCCTGACGCACTGGCTGGCCCTGCATATCATCGAATCCGACAAGCGCATGGCCAAAGTGGTGTTGGCCCTGCCTACCGGCATTTCACTCGAACGCGCCAAGGAAATGGCCAACCATGAAATGGCTGGAGCGACACGCGTGCTCATTGACACCGTCATGGGCATGTATGACAAGCTGGCGACCCGCACGATACAGATGACACGGGAGATCAGTCGGCGCAAAAAGGTGGAAGCCGAGTTGCAGTTGGCGCACGCCGAGCTGACCCGGTTGCGGGATGAGGCAGTCCAGGCGAATCAGGCCAAAAGCGCATTTTTGGCGAACATGAGCCACGAAATCCGCACGCCCATGAATGCCATCATCGGCATGAGCAAGCTGGCCCTGAAATCGAGCGAAGCGTCCCGGCAGAAGAACTACCTTGAGAAAGTGCACGCGTCGGCGATTTCCCTGTTGGGCATCATTAACGACATTCTCGACTTTTCCAAAATAGAAGCCGGCAAACTGAGCCTGGAGCAAACGCGTTTCAGCCTGGCCGAGGTGATGGACACGCTCTCCAGTTTGATCGCCTACAAGGCCCAGGAAAAAGGCCTGGAGTTGCTGTTTCAGATCGACCCGGAAATTCAGGATGCCATGGTGGGTGACGCATTGCGCCTGAGCCAGGTCTTGGTCAATCTTGCCAACAATGCAGTGAAGTTCACCCAGAGCGGAGAAATTGTTGTGTCGGTAACGCAAAAATCGCAGGACGCCAGCGGGGTGGTGCTGCAATTCAGTGTGCGCGACACCGGCATCGGCGTCAGCCAGGAGCAGATGCCGCGCTTGTTCGAATCGTTCAGCCAGGCCGACACCTCCACCACACGCCGTTTCGGTGGAACCGGGCTGGGCCTGACGATTTCCAAAAAGCTGGTGGAACTCATGAACGGCGCGATTGGCGTGGAATCGGTCCCCGGCAAGGGCGCCGAATTTCACTTCACCGCTCACTTTGGACGACTGCCAAGCCCGCCGCCGCGGCTGGCCCTGACCGCCAGCGAGATTGCCGGGCAGCGCTTCTTGCTGGTGGATGACAATGCCAGCGCACGTGAGATATTGAAGGACATGCTGCTGGCCTTGGGCATGCAGGGGCAGGTGGCTGAAAGCGGCATGGAGGCATTGGCGCTGTTGCATCGCGCCTTCGATGAAGGCACACCCTACGACCTGGTTTTGATGGATTGGCAGATGGCCGGCATGGACGGCATTACCTGCGCGGAAAATCTGCGGCGCGAGTGGGCAGAGCGCTGCCCGCCGGTCATTTTGGTGAGCGGGTTTGGCGCGGACACGGCCAGCGAACTTTCAGCGGCGCGCGACACCACTATCTGTTGCACGCTGGCAAAGCCGATCCAGATGTCGCACCTGTTTGAAAGCGTGGTTCAGGCCTTGGGACGGACCGCGCCGCACGCACCGCAGCGCGAGGAGCGGCGCCGTGGACTGCAGCAGGTTCGGGAAGGCTTGCGCGGTGCCCAGGTTCTGATCGTTGAAGACAATGCACTGAACCAGGAACTGGCGGTCGACCTGCTGGGTGAGGTGGGCATTTGCACTGACGTTGCCGTGAATGGACTCGCCGCCGTGCAAGCCGTGCAGGCCAAGCGCTATGACCTGATTTTGATGGACATGCAGATGCCGGTGATGGACGGTCTGGAAGCAACGCGCCGCATCCGCTGCCTGCCGGATTACGTTGCCACACCGATACTTGCCATGACCGCGAATGCCTTTGGCGAAGACCGGATGCGCTGCCTGAACGCCGGCATGAATGACTTTGTCGCCAAGCCGGTAGACCCGGACCGGCTCTACGCCACCCTGGCGCAGTGGTTGCACGCGGCAGCGCCGCTGCCGTCACCCCAGCACCTGTTGCACAGCGGGCAGTTGTCGCCTGCGGACGACTCCAAGCGCCGGTCGCTGTCAACGATTCCGGGACTGAACCTGGAAGTTGCGTTGCGGCTGACTGGCGGCGAGACCGATCGTCTATTGCAATATTTGAAAAAGTTGTGCGAGGGACACGGCGAAGACGGCAATCTGCTGCGAAGCTTGTTGGATGCCGGTCAGTTTGTGGACGCTGCGCGCGTGGCGCATAGCATCAAAGGCCTGGCTGGTACGCTGGGATTGAAAGAAATCCAGGCGCTGGCGGGCGATATTGAAGTCACCATTGGCAAGCGCAAAGTCCCGGACGATGCAAATCTGGCGCAGCTGCAAAACGCGCTCGAAGCATTGCGTTTATCCATGGCGGCACTGGAGCCGGCTGCCACTAGCGCACCGGGAAGCCCTGCCGGAACAGCAGAGACGCCGCCTGGAAATATCCCCTGGGAAGGCTTGCGCCAGGGGCTGCAGCAACTGCTTAGCGCATTAAAGAATGCTGAGCTTCAATCGACCAAGCTATATGCCGCATTGCATGCAGACCTGTTGGCCGTGGCCGGAGCAAGCGCGCATACGCTGGCGCGGCAGATAGACGGCTACGACTTCGATGCGGCATTGCGGACACTGGCTGAGATTCAGTTGCAGGAGCCGCGCCTAGGCTGATAGCGCAGGGCCAGCGCGTCCGGCACCTCTAATTCAAAGTCTTGCTTGGAGGCAGAACTCGAACTTCAGGCGGTGCTGTCCGGAATATCTGCCGCGCAGGCGATTCGTGGCGGGCGTTTGGTCCTGCTCATGGTGCACCACGTGGCCGACCATATCAGCGTGCATGTGTATTACGGAAACCGCAATGCACAGCCGAAACGGGTGAGGGGCATTTAACAGTAGGGCTGTGGAATTGTTTCAAGCTGGCAGAAATTATCAGTTGAGCAGCAAAGAAATCGCTGCAGCGGAGGCGGCGGGGCGCAAGAATAGGGGCAGACGCAAATGATTTGGTTTTACCTTTAGACCACGGGGGCGCTGGCGCCAAACGCGGAGGATGCTATGCAGAACAGTGATAGGCGGAGGATTTCTGGAAAGTCGACCCGCATCTACAAAAAATGGAGCCCCTATCTATTTCCTGCTGGCGGTGTTGTGGGTTTGATTTTGCTTCGGTGGAATCCACATTCGCCGGTGCTCTCGCCGATCACTATCGGTTTGCTAGTCCTGCTGATGCTTGGTCTGGGGCTCGCCGCGAAGCGCGCCTATTCCGGCTTGGTTGACGCGGTCTATGATTTTGGAGATCGACTGCTCGTTCGAAACAACGCAGAAGAAGACACCATCCTTCTATCCGACATCAGCAGCATCAATTTTCCGGTCTACACAGGAATAGATGGGGTGGCGCCAAAGATCACGCTGACTCTGCGCAAGCCGTGTCGCTTTGGAAAAAACGTGGCGTTCATCGCTCGAATCGAGGCCTCCAACAAGTCAGACCGGAAGCTTGTGGACGACCTTGTAGCGCGGACAGGCGCTATTTTTTCACGTTCATAACGGGGCAGTTGGGTGGCAGGGGCTGTTACACGCGGGGATGCGGCCTGTGCATTGTGTCTTCGGCGGCAGCCACTGTCATCGATTGGCGCGCTCGAAATTTGGATAATTTATGGTTGCATCTATACAACGCTATTGCCTAAGATCAAACCTTGGCGGGTTGTGAGCATAGCGTCCAAGAATTAGCGAAAGGCCATTGATGACTACCAAAACTGCGGGGCTCGAAGAGCTCTTGATGCACCGATCGCTGACCGACGAGCAGTTGCAGGCGGCGGCCGAGGCCGCGGCGGATTTTCGGATACTGGCGGACGCCACGGTGATTAAAGTCGGCGGGCAAAGCATCATCGACCGGGGCCGCGCCGCCGTGTATCCCTTGATCGATGAGATTGTTTCTGTGCGTAAACAGCACAAACTCCTGATAGGTACCGGCGCTGGCACACGGGCGCGGCACCTGTATTCGATTGCGGCCGGACTGGGGCTGCCAGCGGGTGTGCTTTCGCAGCTGGGTGCTTCCGTGGCCGATCAGAACGCCGCCATGCTGGGGAACTTGCTGGCGAAGTACGGTATCTCTGTGGTCGATGGCGCCGGTCTATCGGCGGTGCCGCTTTACCTTGCAGAAGTGAATGCGGTCATTTTCAGCGGCATGCCGCCGTACAAGCTGTGGATGCGCCCGCCGGTGGAAGGCGTTATTCCGCCGTATCGCACCGACGCAGGTTGTTTCCTACTTGCAGAACAATTCGGCGCCAAGGCGATGATCTATGTGAAAGATGAGGATGGCCTGTACACCGCCAACCCCAAAACTTCCAAACATCCCACCTTCATTCCTAAGATCTCCGTCGACGAGATGAAAGCCAAGGGACTGCACGACTCGATTCTCGAATTCCCCGTGCTGGACTTGCTTCAGTCGGCGTACCACGTCCGCCAGGTGCAAGTTGTCAATGGGCTGGTACCTGGCAACCTCACCCGCGCGCTCGCTGGTGAACATGTCGGCACCATCATTACAGCGAACTGAGAACCAAGGCCATGACGGATACCACCAACACCATCAAGCATGTCGCTTCGGCGCTCGCACGCCAGACCTTGCAGGACCGTGACCTGACGCGCCCCGTGGCGGGTAGAAAGCCGATACGGCTGCTGCCCTGGCTGCAGGTTGTAAAAATCGGCGGACGCTCCATCATGGACCGGGGCGCGGAAGCGATTCTCCCGATTGTGGAAGAAATCCGCAAAGTGCTGCCTGAGCACCGCCTGCTGATCCTGACCGGTGCCGGCATCCGGGCCCGTCACTTGTACGGTGTCGGATTGGACCTCGGTCTGCCAGTCGGTTCACTGGCCCCGCTGGCCGCGAGCGAGGCAGGCCAGAACGGCCACATGCTGGCGGCACTGCTGGCGTCTGAGGGCGTCTCTTATGTAGAGCACCCGACCATGAATAGCCAATTGGCGATTCACCTGTCGGCGACCCGTGCGGTGGTTGGGAGTGCCTTTCCGCCCTACCACCACCACGAGTTTCCGAATTCGCGTATTCCACACCACCGTGCCGATACCGGCGCGTTTCTATTGGCGGATGCACTGGGCGCTGCCGGCCTCACGATTGTGGAGGACGTAGAAGGTGTCTACACCACCGATCCGAATGGTCCGGATGGCGCACAGGCACAGCTGATTCGCGACACCAGTTTCTCAGAGCTAGCCAAGCATGAAGGCACGCTGCCTTTTGATCGTGCACTGATCGAAGTGATGGCTACGGCGCGCCACATTGAGCGCGTGCAGGTGGTCAATGGCCTGGTGCCAGGCCGACTGACGGCGGCACTGCGCGGCGAGCACGTTGGAACGATCGTTCGCACTGGAGCGAGTCCGACCTAAGTCGCTCACCGTGGCGGGTGGGGTCAGGGCTTGTCACGTTGACGACACCGCTAGGTCGTGTTGACCACAACGATTGTTTGAATTGTTTGCCTCGCAGTCGCTTTTGTTGCCTATGGGGGTGTCTGATCCCGCGATGACACATGGCATGGAAGGTGCGGATAGAAGGGCGCGCGGACAAAAGTCCGGCCGAATCGTAGCCTTTTAACAAGATTTATTGGGACGTCAGGCTGACATGGTCGTGGCTAAGCAACCTTGTTATTCAACCTTCCTGAATGGAGTATGCAAATGGCTAAACTTCGGCAAATTGCCTTCTACGGCAAAGGTGGCATCGGTAAATCGACCACTTCCCAAAACACCCTGGCCGCGCTGAGCGACCTGGGCCAAAAAATCCTGATCGTTGGCTGCGACCCCAAAGCGGATTCGACCCGTCTGATTCTGCACGCGAAGGCACAGGACACTATTTTGTCGCTGGCCGCTGAAGCCGGTTCCGTTGAGGACCTGGAACTCGAAGACGTGATGAAGGTCGGTTACAAGAACATTCGCTGTGTTGAATCCGGTGGCCCTGAGCCAGGCGTTGGCTGCGCTGGCCGCGGCGTGATCACCTCGATCAACTTCCTAGAAGAAAACGGTGCCTATGACAACATGGACTATGTGTCCTACGACGTGCTGGGCGACGTGGTGTGCGGTGGTTTTGCCATGCCTATCCGCGAAAACAAGGCGCAGGAAATCTACATCGTCATGTCCGGCGAAATGATGGCCATGTACGCCGCCAACAACATCTCCAAAGGTGTTCTCAAATACGCCAATTCCGGTGGTGTGCGTTTGGGTGGATTGGTCTGCAACGAGCGCCAGACCGACAAGGAATACGAGCTGGCCGAGGCCCTGGCTGGCATGTTGGGCTCCAAGCTGATTCACTTCGTTCCACGCGACAACATCGTGCAACACGCGGAACTGCGCCGCATGACGGTGATCGAATACGCACCCGATTCCAAGCAGGCCGCCGAGTACCGGACCCTGGCCCAGAAGATCCACAACAATGTCGGCAATGGCACGATCCCGACCCCGATCACCATGGACCAACTGGAAGACATGCTGATGGAATTCGGCATCATGGAAACGATTGACGAAACGCAAGTGGGCTTGAAGGCTGCTGCGTTGGCAGCGGCCGCCTAGGAGGACCAAGCTGGATCGGTGTGCCCAATGTTTGGTAGCGCCGATCCAGTCGTATCCACCCTAGACGCGTTGTCGGCTGGGGCTTGCTTTCAATGGCGCAGGTTTGGAATTCCCAGACTTGAACTTTCTTTGGCAAACTGGTTTCGCCTAAGCGTTCGCTCATAGGCTTGTTGATGGCCTTCCAAGGTCGCAATCAACTGGTCGATGCGGTCCAGAAATTCTTGCTTGCTCAGGCACGGCGTACCCAAAATCAACTGAATGGCATTTTCGGCAAGGTCCGTCTTTCCGGCCATTCGCGACCACGTTTTAACTTCGCAATAGGCGAGCAATGCAAGGCGTCCAAGGTCCTCACATCTGCGCGCAAAGTGCAGATCTGCAAGCAGATCTTCGAGACTTAGCTGGATTGCGAGGGTATTGGTCATGGTGCAGTGCAGCATAGGAACGCAACATGACGGAAAACTTACAGTCGGCGGGGTGCACTATTTGCTTTGCCCTACAGCGCCTTGACCCGCTGCACAACACCTGGTCGCCCAACCGAAAAGGCCGGCCTTTTCGGTTGTTCGCAGCGAAGCGCGGGGTTCAAGGCATTGCTTGGGGCGCGTGGTGTGCGCTCAACTCAAGCCAGCGCGGGAGCAGCAGGGAAGTCGACAGGAATCTTGGTGCTTGAGTGCAGGTAGTTGCTTACCGTTTTGTCGCCAATGACGACAATCGCATCCACCAGGTTTTCCTTGGTCCAGCCAGCAGCAAAGAAAGCATCTACCAAGGCTTGGTCCACATGGCCACGGCTTTGTGCGATGCCCTTGGTCAGACGAGCAAGGGCATCGAACTTGGCATCGAAGCCTGCATGGCCGTGGCGGATTTCCATGATCTGATCGTCCGTGAAGCCGTTCATCTTTCCGAGCATGGTGTGCGCCGCCAAGCAATACTGGCATTCGTTGACTTGGCTGACAACCAGGTTCACCACCTCGCGTGCTTTGCCAGAGACGCTGCTCTTGGCATTCTGGAACGCCATGTAGGTGGCCAGTGCCGTCTGAGAGTGGGCAAACGTAGCGTAGAGGTTGGGAACCATGCCCAGGCTGGCCTTCAGTTGGTCAAAGATGGCCTGGTTGCTTGGGCTGACTTCGGCGCGGGTGGGAACGTTTATGGTCGTCATAGGAAACTCCTGCGGTTAAAAAAATGGACGGCTTACTGGGGAAGGCCGCTTGTCGAGCGGTGTGCCGCGATGGGTGTACTGTGACTGATTCCAATGGATGGATATAGATTGGTAAAACTGCTATTAGTTAGTAGTAAATGGAATATATTGAGCGCCTATGGACAAGCTTTCAGCAATGCAGACTTTTGTGCGGGTGGTCGAATCCGGCAGCTTTACGGCCGTCGCCGCCGAGTTGAGCTCGACCCAAAGCGCTATCAGCAAACAAGTGGCAGCTCTGGAAAAAGCGCTGGGCGCCAAGCTGCTGGTGCGAACCACGCGCTCACTGGCGCTGTCCGAAGAAGGTGCGCGCTACTTTGAGCAGGCACGCAGGCTGGTGGCAGAAATTGCCGAGGCCGAGTCAGACTTGCGCCTGGGCGAGGCCCAACTAAGTGGCTGGATGCGAATAGCGGCATCGGTGGGATTCGGGCGCTTGAAGTTGATGCCCTTGGTGGAGGCCTTTATGGCGGCGCACCCGGACGTGAAGATCGACTTGCGCCTGCAAGATGGTTTTGTTGACCTGGTTGAGCAGGGCATAGACGTGTCCGTGCGCATCGGTGATCTGCCAGACAGCGGCCTGATTGCACGGCGCGTTGGCACATCGCATCGCATGTTGATGGCACACAAGGACTATTTGAAGACACTTCCAGCGGGCCTCAGCTTACCCATGCAGCCGGAGGATTTGTCGCAGCACAACTGCCTGGTCTACACCGAGACGGCCAACCGCAATCAGTGGACTTTCAGGGCCGGCGCCGAGGCCGCTGACGAAGCAGGAATGGCCAGAACGGTACGCGTTGAAGGGCGCCTGCAGACCAATAGCAGTGAGGTGATCCGCGCAGCGGTGGTTAACGGCATGGGCATAGGCTATGCACCGACATGGCTATTCGAGCAGGAGCTAGCCAGCGGCGAGCTTATACGTTTGATGCCCGGTTGGGAGTCTCCTGCCTCTCCCATTCACATGGTCAGCCCGCCGGAGCGCAAACACTCTGCAAAGGTCAGGGCGTTTATTGAACATGTGGCGATTGCCTTCATGCCATGATGGACCACGGGAACCCAAGGGAGGCCTGTGTCCGAATCGAACCCGGTGCGCCGCCTGCTCGCACCATCACCTGGCACCCCGTTACAAAGGGACTCTGAATGCTGCACGCTGATACCGACCTGCCGCCAGCAACAGCGCTGCTATTGCAACAGGTGCGCAGCTGCACCTTGTGTGCACCGCATTTGCCCCTGGGGGCGCGGCCGGTGTTGCAGGTGCATCCGGCGGCGCGCATATTGGTAGTTGGGCAGGCGCCGGGCATTCGGGTCCACAACAGCGGCATTCCGTTTGACGATGCCAGTGGCGACCGCTTGCGGCAGTGGATGGGCATTGGCCGCGACGTGTTTTATGAACCCACGCAGATTGCCATCGTGCCCATGGGATTTTGCTACCCCGGCACCGGCAAGGCGGGCGACCTGCCGCCGCGCCCCGAATGCGCTCCACACTGGCGGCAGCAGGTGCTGGAGCATCTGCCCCACATCGCACTGACGCTGGTGATTGGCCAGTACGCGCAGACCTGGCATTTGCCCGGGTCAGGCAACCGCAGCGTGACCAGCACGGTGGAACGGTGGCAGGAATATGCACCCGGAGTTATTCCACTGCCACACCCTAGCCCGCGCAACAACATCTGGCTGAAACGGAACCCGTGGTTTGCTGAAACCTTGCTGCCGGAGCTGAAGGGGTTGGTGGCGCAGGCGCTGGGGGAAGGCTTTTGACATTACCGGTGTCTGCCGGGACGATGACGTGATACCTAGTCGGTGGAGCGGTGGATTGACGCAGCAGCTAGACAGGTAGGGTACTAGGCCGGTGGCGTCCGGTGCGGTTTGGCACGGCACTTTTTCGCCCCCCCAATAGCTCGTCTCACCGCCTTTGGAGATGGAGGGGACTGCTGCGAAAAATAGGCCCGAAAGTGTGTTTGTTAGACGTTCATGATGGCGCAGTTGAGTGGCTATCGTAGAGATATGCAAGGGTTGCTGTGTGCTTATTTGCTTTTGATCCGTACGTCGAGCTTGTCGGAGTGGAAGCCGCAAATCGCCCCACGGCAGACATACCCACTGATGAGGTGGTCGCCTGACAGCGGTCACTCACAGACATTTGGATTCAGGCTGCGGTTGCCCGCTCGGTGCCAAATTGCATCGATGTGTACTTGTCAAATGCGCTTAGACCCATCATCAGCCAGGAACTGCCATAGCTGGGGCAAAACAGCGTTACGCCGAGTTATCGCGAGTCGCGGGCCCTGCACTTAAGTAGCTTTCGCTGAATTCGTCCGCAGGAACCGGGTAGCCGAAATAATAGCCCTGCGCTTGATCGCAATGCTGCAAGCGCAGGAAATGAGCGGTGGTTTCGTCCTCTATGCCTTCGGCAATAGTTTTCAGACCCAGCGCGTGGCCCATCTGAATGGTGGCCCTGACAATTTCCGCATCTTCGGAAGAAGTCGTCATATTGCGCACGAAGGACTGGTCAATTTTGAGTTTACTCACCGGGAAGCGCTTCAGGTACGACAGGCTGGAATAGCCAGTACCAAAATCATCGATAGCAAGGCGGATGCCCAATCGCCGGATCTGCTGCACCACATTGGTCACCCGCTCCTGGTCGCGCACCAGCACCGACTCGGTGACTTCCAGTTCCAGCGAATCTGGTGCCAGACCCGAGGCATCCAGCGCGGTCATGATGGTCGCCATAAGATCGCCGCGGAGAAACTGCACCGCCGACAGGTTCACCGCCACTGTGATATTTTCCCAAGAAGGTATTTGCTGCCATTGAGCCACCTGTCTGCAAGCTTCCTGCAGCACCCAGGCGCCGATCGGTTCTATCAGTCCGCTCTCTTCCGCCAAAGGAATAAACGCTGCCGGCGGAACCAGTCCGCGATGGGGGGATTGCCAGCGCACCAGGGCTTCAACCCCCAGTAGCTGTTTGCTGCTCAAGTCCACCTGCGGTTGGTAATGCAAAACGAATTCATGGCGATCCACGGCCTGGCGCAATTCGCTCTTCATGGCCAGAGCCTCTACCGTCGATGAGTTGAAGCTATCGTCAAAAAACCGGAAGTCGTTGCGCCCGGCGTCTTTCACCACAAACAGAGCAGTGTCGGCCTTCTTCATGAGTCCTTCAAGGTCCTGCGCATCGTGCGGGCACAGGGCAATGCCAATCGACACGGTGATGCTCAGGGTCTGCCCGCCAATCTCAAATGGCGCGGCAAAACATGCGTTCAGGTTGCTGCTGATGTCGGCCACTTCGGCGGGCCCCTGAACTTCGCTCAGTAGCAGCAAAAAGTCATCGCCGCCAAGACGACCGACCGTGTCGCCTGGACGGACGGTGGCCACCAGGCGACCTGCCACGGCCTGTATCAGCTGATCGCCTATCTTGTGCCCCAACGCATCGTTGACCTCCATGAAGTGGTCAATATCCAGCAGCAGAACTGCGATCTGATTCTGTGTGTGGGAATAGTGGGCCGCAGAATCGAAGCGCTCTTCGACCAGTGCCTTGTTCGGCAAATTGGTCAGGGGGTCGTGATAGGCCAGGAATTGAATCCGTTCTTCCGACGCCTTGCGTGCCGTAATATCTTCGCCGAAAACCGCAATGCCAAACGGCTGCTGATCACGCCTGAGCAAAGTGAAGGTCAGTTGCAGAATGATGGTTTTGGCCGATGTCAGGTAGTCGATTTTGAAGGGACCATCTTTCAATGCACGCCGGTATAGCCCGTTCCAAATGTCGATGTACTCAGGCTGCGTGGGAAATAACATGGCAGGGGTCATTCCCTTGCCGATTTGCATTCCTCTGGTGGTCAAAAAATAATTGCCCAGTCCGGCATTGAAATTCAGTAGTCCAAAGGACTCGGCTTCAACCGACCAAATCAGGTTGTCGGTACTGTCCACAATCGCATTCATGAGCACCCTGGATTCTTCCAGAGCCAGCTCGGCCTGCTGGTGCTCCGTTATATCGGTAGAGAACCCGATCAGCGCCTTCGCGTGGTCTCTGTAACTAATGGGCGTCTTGATCGACCAGAATCGGCGCGGGCGCCCCATGGCATCGTTGATCTGTTCTTCATGAGTTTGCGTTTTTCCGGTCTGAAATACTTTCTGGTCAAACGCCATAATTGAATTGGCGATCACCGGCTGAATCAGTTCCAGATCCGTGCGACCGATGATTTGCTGCACCGGAACACCGAATAGAGCGCATACATGTTCGTTGGCATACAGATAGCGGCCATCACTGCCCTTCACGTAAATATGGGCTTCCACGTTGTCCAGGATAGTCGTCAACAGTAGTTTTTGCTCTTCGGAATCCTGCTCCACCCGTTTGCTTTTGGTCACATCGGTGGAAACACCGGCCATGCCCACAATGGTCCCGAGCGCATTGCGGATGGGCGCTTTTACCGTCAAATAGTAGCGCTGTTCCCCGCTGCTGCGAACCACCGCGATTTCTTCCTGGGTAATGGTTTCGCCAGTCTCGAAGACAAGCCTGTCGTGCTTCAGAAATTTACTCTGCAGGTCCAGTGCGAAAAACTCGCTGTCGTCGTGGCCAATCACTTCCGACAAAGGGCGCCCAAACAACTGGCACATAAGCGCATTGGCATAGGTATAGCGCCCGTCCATATCCTTGGCGAACACATAGGAATTGACGATGTCGAGGCAGCTTCGCAGCCTTTCAAGTTCACCGGTCAGGTCGGATGGCATGGGCGAAGTCCAGTTGAATATTGACTGCGTGGGTCCGTTTGCGCTTTGTGCTTTGCGCTATCAATTTTAATTTGCCAAGTGCCGCCCCCTGGCGCCACGACAAACGTTGGTTTAGCTGCTTTGGACTGCTGTTCCGTGTTTTATTGATACAGCGCAAAATTTATACCAAGCACAAGTAGGCTTCAATTTGGTGCGTTGGCGCCGACGAACCTGCCTGGCCGCGCAAGCGGCTGCACGGGGGCCGTTGCCTGAGCTACACCCGACATTGATAGATGATCTGTTATTCAATTCCCCGTGCCAGCGCCGCCAGGTCGGCGCCCTCATTTACTTCGGCGCCTTGGAATTGCCGGTCTTGTTCTGTGCCTGGTTGAGGTTTATGGGCGCCAAGCCTACTTAATCTTGCGTGGGCTTCACCGTAAGGCGGTTGCGGCCGGCCTCTTTGGATGCGTAGAGCATGGCGTCCGCCGCGTCAATAATTTCCTTGGGCGTCATGCCCGCCTGGGGAACAATCGCCACGCCACCGCAGCTCACGGTGACTATGTGGCAGCCTGCTGCGTAGGCGTGTGGAATAGCCAGCGCGCGAACCGCCGCGAGGATGGCCTCGCCAACCACCTCCACGCCTGCGCTATCGGTGCTGGGCAGGATGCAGGCCAGTTCTTCACCGCCATAGCGGGCTGCCATATCCGGTGGGCGTTTCACTATGCGCTGCACTGCCTGCGCCACCGCCTTCAGGCATTCGTCGCCGGCCGAATGCCCATAATGGTCGTTGAATTGTTTGAACCAATCGATGTCGATCATCAGCAGTCCGATCGGGGTCTGCGAGCGGATCGCGCGCGCCAGTTCCTGCGTCAGCGATTCGTCGAACCAACGGCGGTTGGCTATTCCGGTCAGGCCGTCGGTGCGCGCCATTGCCAGCACGACGGCGTTGGCTTCGGCCAGTTGAAGGTTCTTTTCGTGGATCTCTTTGTTCCATTTGGCGAGCCGCCGGTTCCACAGAATGAAGCCACCAACAATAAGGGCGGCAAGGCCGACGATTCGCCACATCAGCACGTAATCGAAGCCCTGGTCGTAACGCACCGCAATAAGAGAGTTAAGCGCTTCCTGGCGCTCGGCCGGTGTCAGGGAGTCGACCGCTTTCTGGAAGATGGCATGCAATGCGGGTTCATCGTTGCGGGTTGCCGTTCGCATTTCTGCGCGTGCATCCAGCTTGTTGGCGATCTTCAGGTTGGTGATACCTTGCGTTTGAATCGACTCCAATGACTGGTAGATCAGGTCCACCATGGCGAACAGCGAGCCGTCCCGGACCCGGCGAATACCGTCGTCCGCGTTATCTACTTCTTCCAGCTGGATGCCAGGATAGGTTTTGCGCAGATATCCGACAACCCAATAGCCCTTGTTTGCGCCAAATTTTTTGTCCATGACCGCGCTGATGTCGTCAAAGTAGGGAACGTCGTCCCGCACCGTAACCACATAAGGAACGCTCAGCCAGGGGGTTGTGAAGTCGAGGTATTTTGCGCGATCGGGCGTGGGCACCACCAGTGGCACGATGTCGCATTCGCGCGTTTTGATCGCCTCCATGGTCTGCGGCATGTTTCCCCTTAATACCGGGGTCAGTCCGATATCCAAGCGGTCTGCCATCACCCGAAAGGGCCGCATTGTGGCGGTACCCACATTGGTCCGCAGGCACACGGTCAGCGTTTTTTTGGCGCGCAGGTAGGCGCGTTCGCTGTCGGTCAGGTCAACTTTGCCGACTTCATTGGCCGGCGCTGCCGCATGCGCAGACACGGTGAACGCCAGCGCCATCTGGGTGACCAGCACTACCCACCATTGCCGGCCACCGCGTATGCCCGACCTTTGCGCTTGGGCCATGGCCAAAGGCCTGTCTTTGTGCTTGTGGGCAGTCGTTCCCTTGATGTTGAAAATCATGGGCATGGTAGCAAGGGCGGCGAATCGCCAGTGGTAAAGCAGAATATAGGGTCTGCATTATCAAGTATTCAGACGCTTGGTTGAACCGGGTATTTCCCCAGGGCCGGCCTGGCGGCGGACCTTGGTGCCGCCCCGGCTGTGCGCGGTTTACACGCTGTCGAGGATATTTTTCAGTATTTCCTGCCAGTGTGAAAATATCAGATAGTGACCGGCACCATCGACACACTGGAAGCTGCTGCGCGGTATTTGCCGGGACAACGCTTGGGCTATTTCCATGGGCACCAGCGTATCGTCGCGTCCGTGCCAGAAAGTAATCGGGCCGGGGTAGGCGTCCAGATTGAAATGCCAGGGTTCGGCAATCAGTTGCATTTCATGGGCGATGTCAGCTTCGCTGTTTTTGACCGAGTTCAGCAAACCTATTGCATAAACCGCCCGGAATCTGGCGTCGGCAAATATGGCCCGGTCAAACGCGGCTGCGGCTTTCAGGTTTTGCTCAATGTAGCGATAGACGTTTTTCTTGATCGCGCCAGTGAAAACCCGAGCCATCGGCACCAGCAGGCTGGGCGCGTAGCGACCAACAAACAAGCTGGTACGGAACATGGAAGCATAGTTGCGCAAATCGGCCACGCCTTCAAATGGCGGAATCGCCGCAACCAGGGTAACTGAGCGCAGGCGGGCGCCCAGTTGCTCCGCGCAGCTCAGCGCATAGGGGGTGCCGGCCGAATAGCCCAGCACGTGAAAGCTGTCCAGACCAATGGCGTCCGCCATGGCGCGGACATCGGCAGGCCAGTCCGCTATATGGCGCTTGGGCTGCGCAGTGGAATCTCCCGTGCCCGGGCGCTCGGGAATAATCAGGCGGATACCCAATTCCATCAGCAGCGAGTCGTCCGGATGGCTCAGGTAGCGCGAGCCGACCAGACCGGACATAAATACCACCGGCATGCCGTTTTGCGGCCCGTTGTCGGACCACGCCAGCCAGCGCTGGTCCGGCAGGCGCATGCCACAGGATTGTTGCGGCGTGCCGCGCACGTTCAGGTAACGTCCGGCGATGGCCCCGGCTTCTACCGGTACCGCCCCGGCGCGAGGCTCCAGCCACAGCGGACTGGCGTAGATGGACTGCACCAGCTCGGATTGGCGCCGCACGCCGACCTTGGTGAAAACCCGTTTCAAGTGGGTTTTTGCGGTGTTGACCGATATCTCCAGGTCCTTTGCGGCTTCTTCCAGTGATCGGCCTATCGACAAATGCTGGGTGAGCCGGGCTTCGGTGGTGGTCAGGCCAAATAGCATTGCTATACCTTCCACGGAAAGGGCGCGCGCGCTACGGCTGGCTACCAGAATAATGGCGCGCTGCGACTGCGTGCTGGTGTGCTCGGGCGGGCTGGCGCAACTGACCCACAGGGAAACGCCGCTGCCGTCAAGGTGGTTTCCAAGGCGCACCAGTTCTTCGTCGGACTGGCCGTCTATCACCCGTTGAAGCGCGGTTTCAAGCGCCTGGTTCGGGGTGGATACGACCAGGCCCGCGCGCACCGTTAGCTGCGTTGTCGTGCGCAACTGGGCGGCAAAGTGGCGGTTCATGCTGAACACGAATCCATCCCGGCCGGCAATGGCCATGCCCAATGGAATCCGGTCCACCAGGCCTTCCAGCAGGTTGCACTCTTCCTCGACTTCGTTCAGGGTCTGGTAGAAGTCACGTCCGCGCACAAAATGCGCGGCAAGGCTGGCATAGATGGCGCGGTCGCGCATGCTGACAAAGGGTTCCGGCCGGTTCATATCCGGTCGGTTCATATTCGGCAGGCCGGGTGCAAGGCTGTCCAGGGTGTCCCATGCTTCGAGTTGCGTTACCAGGCGCTCCAGCAGCAGCGGCCAGACCGACAGGTCGTTGGCGGCTTCATAGATAAGTCCGATGAGTTCGGACAGGTATATGCCGGATTCGACAGATTTCGTTTCCATAGGGCAATGATCAGGGGGCTCGCGAGGGCTGCCAATAGCAAATATCCAGCGGCGGCCATGCCGCGCCAGGATGGACGACCATATTAATTGCGCAATTATGGGTCACGGTATTCGGATATTTATCGCCAGTATCTCCCGGGCGCATCCGGGGGGTCACCCAAACGGGTGATGTGGATGTGGATGAAGTTGATTAGACTTAATTTGACTGGTGGCGGGCGTGGTGCATGCTGCTGCGAAAGCACCAGCTACCGGTATCTAGCGACTGCGCGTAGTCGTTGGATAGGCATCTGTTTATCCAAACCAGCATTTTGATGGGAGATCTCATGGCACTCAAAAAACACCAGTACGGACAGCTTGCAATAGTCGTCGCGACGGCTGCATTGATAGCCGCTTGCGGCGGCGGAGGTGGCGGTAGCAGCACAGGCAGCACCAGTGCGACGCCGACCACACTTTCGGGCACCGCAGCCACCGGTGCGGCCTTTACCGACGCCATCATTACCGTGACCGATGCCACCGGCGCAGTGGTTGGAACCAGCACCGCCGTGGGTGCCACGGGGCAGTTCAGCATTGCCTTGAGCGCGAACGCAACAGCGCCCTTTGTGCTGACCGCCAGCAGAACCAGTTCCAGCGGGGCGACCGAAACCCTGGTCAGCGTGGTGCCACCGGGCAGCAGCTCTGGCGCGGTGAATATTTCCCAGGTGACCAATTTGATTGCTGCGCGCCTGAGTGCCAGCGGTAATCCGGCGAATCTGGCCAGCGAGGTGGCGTCGGGTGCGAGTTCGGTAACGGCGAGCAGCACGGCGACCAAAAAGGCCGAAGTGCTGACCATTCTTGCACCGCTGATCACGGCGGTGGGCGTCAGCACCGATCCATTGACCGGCACGTTTACCGTCAATGGAACCGGCATGGACCAGTTGCTGGATTCCTTGCAAATTGACATTACACCAGCCAGCGCCAGCACCAGTAATATTCAGATATCCGTGAAGGCGCAGCAGGCTGACGGGGTACAACCGACCGCTATCCAATTCACCAGCAACACCGCGGGCGGCAGCACGCCCACGCTGCCAACGATTGTGCCCGCGAACCTGGTTGCCGCAGGAACTTCAGCGCTGATCAATGCTGAATTGGCGCAGTTGACCGCCTGCTATGCCTTGCCAACTGCCTCGCGCGTATCCAGCACGGTGACTAACGGACTGGCCACTGGCTCGGCCAGCAACCTGACCGCCAGCGCCTGTACTGGGGTGTTTTATGGGTCCAACCCCAGCCTCTATTTGCAAGGTGGCGCGGCTGTCGGCAGGGATGCCAGTGGCAATGGCGCGTTTGCGAATCTATTTACCGATGCAGCCACAGGCACCACGTTCAGCCGCGGTTCCTATAAATTCACACGCAACAATGGCGATATTGTGGCCGGCTACATGGCGACGGATTTGCTGGGCAATCAAACGTTTGGCACCTTTGTGTTGCGTGCAAATACCACGCCCAACCCCACGTCCCTGAAGTTGATCGGAAACCAGTACACCTACCCGGGAAGCGTCAATGCCTACCAACAACTGCGCGAGTTTGTAAACCAGGAGACGTCCAACTACCTGAGCACGGGTTATTCCTTCAGCGTACCCCTGATTTCCGGCATTAACTACGTGCTGATTACCACCCCGGACGGTTCGACCATGCCACTGGTGCGCGGATCAAGCAGCATGGTTCTGCCGCACATTGCCAACCTCAGTCCACTGACCCTGACCCCAAGTGGTTCCTCGTTTGTGCGCATTGAGTCGGCGTATACGGCCAGTTCCGGCGCGCCGACATCGGCACCGTCGGCGCTCGATACCGGCCTGTTCTTCGTGCCCACCGATTTTACGGATGCACAGATTGCGAGTACCCCGGCACAGTCGACCTGGCGCTTCGATTACTGCTCCGGATGCACCATCCAGCTCAGCGGCAATGTATGGAGTATCAGTGGTGGCACGGTGACTACGCAGTACTTCAAGACGCTGAACCGGGCCAATACGCTGGCCGAGCTGAAAACCCAGGGTTGGGCCAGCCTGAGCGCGAGCTCTGTCACCGATATGGTGACGCGCACCGTGCCGGGCACCACGACTGCTATTTATGCATCCCTGCCCGCATCGGCCTATCTGGCACCGTCCTGGGTGGTTCCTGCCGGGGCATTGCCGCCGACGCAGGTCAAAGTCTGGGGCACCAGCCTGGACTACGACTACACCGCGCAAGTCACCGAAACCGGCGCCGGCTTCACCAGCACGACGAATTCAGTGTCCTATGTCAGCGGACGGACCAGCTTCATCGACACGCAAAACTTGGGTTCCACGCTGCGTACCACCACCATGAATTGCGCCAATGGAGCAATTGATGTCAATCAAATTGGCGAGCGGCACTGCGCCAACCCGGGCCCGGGCTATCTGGCGACTGCACGCCAGGTCGGTCTGCACCTGTATGCGGCGGACCCGAGCGGCCGTGAGTATGCGCACTATTACGCACCCTATACGCTGCAGTAAAACCGCAGTGGCATAAGCGGCCCCTGGCGCTCTGGCGTCCGGGGCCGCTATTGCGTTGGCCATTGGTGCCGAACCGGGCATGACGTAGATCAATATTGCAGACGAATCAGCAGGTACGATGCGGTGATGACTATTTGCCTATTCGCATCGGGATATTAAATGCCCGATATTCCTGATTTGCCAGCGGAGTCGCACGGCAGCAGCGCCTTGGGCGCAGTGCAGCGCACCGTTGAAATCAGTGAAGATAATTATCGAAAGGCGTTTTACCTGACGCCCGACGCAATGAACATCAACCGGCTGGAGGATGGGCTGTACGTCTCGGTGAATCATGGATTCACGCGCATTACCGGTTTTAGCGAAGCCGAGGTGCTGGGGAAAACCTCGACCGACATTGACATCTGGGCCGATCCTGCCGACCGGAACCGGCTAGTCCAGGCCTTGCGGCAGGACGGCCAGATCAGCAATTTTGAAGCCCAATTCCGAAGCAAACACGGAACTATTCTGGATGGCCTGATGTCGGCGGCGGTGATACCGCTGGGCGGCGTGCTGCACATCATCAGTATTACCCGTGACATCACGGAGCGAAAGCAGGCGCAAATTCGGCAACGGCAGAGCGAAGAGAAGTACCGCTGGCTGGCCGATGACATGCCGATGTTCATCGTCACATTTGCGCCGGACGGAACCACCACGTTTGTGAATGGCGCGATTGCAAAATTGGTTTCCATGAGCACCGCCCAATTGACCGGCATGGTGTTCTTTGACTTTCTGAATGCAGCGGACCGGCAAACGGTGCGCTCACGGTTGGCGCAGCTCACACCAGCGCAACCGGTCGAGACCCACGAGCACACCTTTGATATGCCGGGCGGCGAAATAGCGTATCACCAGTGGACCAACCGGGCCTTCTTTGATGACAGTGGCGCTGTCACCCACTATCAGGCGGTCGGGCAGGACATCACTGAGCGCAAGCGCAGCAGCGCAGCGCTTGAGCGCTTGTTGCTGGAACAGAAATCGATTTTGGACAGCCGGATTCTGGGCATCGCCAAGCTGAAGGACCGCAGGTTTGTCTGGGTCAATCATTCGCATGCGGAAATGCTTGGCTATACGCCAGAAGAAATGATCGGTCAGTCATCACGCATGGTGTATCCAAACGACGAAGCCTATGCCGCATTTTCTGCCAGCGCCATGGCGCAGCTGCAGGCTGGCAAGATATACCGTGGCGAGGTGCAGTTTCTGAGCAAGGCGGGCGCCTTGTGCTGGTTCGACGTGAGCGGCAGTGCGCTCAGTCCTGGCAGCAACGAATTCATTTTTTCGTGTGTCGATATTACCGAGCGCAAGCAGGCCGAAGCCCGGCGCAAGCTTGCTGCCAGCGTGTTTGGTTATGCGCGCGAGGGCATCACGATTACCGATGCCCAGGGCACCATTGTCGATGTCAACGACGCCTTTAGCCGCATCACCGGATACAGCCGGGAAGAGGTTGTTGGAAAGAATCCTCGCATTCTGAGTTCCGGCCGCCAGGATCTGGCCTTTTATAAAACCATGTGGGCCGATCTGACCACCTTGGGCCACTGGAGCGGCGAGATCTGGAACCGGCGCAAAAGTGGTGAGGTGTACGCCGAGCTGCTGACAATCAGCGCGGTACGCGATGGCCAGGGTCAGACGCAGCAGTATGTCGGGCTGTTCTCTGACATCACCGGCATCAAGGAACACCAGAACCAGCTCGAGCACTTTGCCCACTTTGACGCGTTGACCAATTTGCCCAACCGGGTATTGCTGGCCGACCGCCTGCAACAGGCCATGGCGCAAGCGCAACGGCGCGATAGCAAGCTGATCGTGGCCTATCTGGACTTGGATGCGTTCAAAAGCGTCAATGATCGCTATGGGCACGAAGTCGGCGACAAGTTGTTGATTGGCTTGACCTCGGCCATGAAAAGTGTCATGCGCGAAGGGGACACGCTGGCGCGCATGGGCGGCGACGAGTTTGTGGCGGTGTTGACGGATCTGGACAGCCTGGAGGCTTGTGTGCCGCTGCTGAACCGCTTGCTGGCGGCGGCTTCGGCGCCGCTGCAGGTTGGCGCGATTGCGCTGCAAGCCTCGGCCAGCATCGGTGTGACCTTTTATCCGCAGGGCGAGGAAATTGACCCTGATCAGCTCTTGCGCCAGGCCGATCAGGCCATGTACCAGGCCAAGCTGGCGGGGAAGAACCGCTACCACCTATTCGATGCGGACCAGGACAGCAGCATCCGTGACCACCACGACAGTCTGGCGCGTATTCGCCTGGCGCTGGCGCGGCGCGAGCTGGTGTTGCACTACCAGCCAAAGGTCAATATGCGCAGCGGCGCAGTGATTGGTGCCGAAGCACTTATTCGCTGGCAGCATCCGGAACAGGGCTTGCTGGGACCGTCCAGTTTTCTGCCCGTGATCGAGGACCACCCGCTGGCGGTGGAAGTGGGCGAATGGGTCATTGATACGGCGCTGGCGCAGATGCAGTGCTGGCAGGCCGCCGGTTTGGTGTTGCCGGTCAGTGTCAATATCGGCGCACGCCAGTTGCAGCAAAGCGATTTTTTTGTGCGGCTGCAGTCGATTCTGGCGCGGCATGCGGACGTCAATCCGGCCAACCTGGAACTGGAAGTGCTGGAAACCAGTGCCTTGGCGGATATTGCGCAGGTGTCGCAGCTGATAGAAGACTGCGCGCAGATCGGCGTGAGGTTTGCGCTCGATGATTTTGGTACCGGCTATTCGTCCCTTACCTATCTCAAGCGTCTGCGGGTAGCGCTGCTGAAGATAGACCAGAGTTTTGTGCGCGACATGCTGGACGACCCCGATGACCTGGCGATTCTGGAAGGGGTTATCGGTCTGGCGGCGGCTTTCAAACGCGAGGTTATCGCCGAAGGGGTCGAAAGCGTAGCGCACGGCACCGCGTTGTTGCAGCTGGGATGTCATCTGGCTCAAGGCTATGGCATTGCCCGGCCCATGCCTGCCGATCAGATGCCCGCGTGGGTGCGTTGGTGGCACCCCGATGCGGCCTGGGCTTAGTGCCTGGTGTTGGTACACAGGCACAGCCATGCGGCATATTTGATCTGCGTCAAAGATTCGGGTGCTAGCCATTGTGAGGCGCAGGCCGCGGGCGCAGACTAGCGCTGTGCGCTCATGCCTATGACTGGACTTGTCCCATGAATCAGAAAAGAAAAGTGCTTGCCGCGGTGTTGTTACTGGCCGTGGTGGCGGGTATAGCCTGGTGGAAAACAGCGCAAAATTCGCACCCCGCTGCGGTGCTGTATGGCAACGTGGATATACGTGAACTCAGTCTGGCATTCCGGGTTGGTGGCCGGGTTGCCGAAGTGCTGGTAGACGAGGGCGACCCCATCCGCGCCGGCCAGGTACTGGCCCGCCTGGACAGCGCGCCGCTGGCCATCAGCCTGCACGCGGCGCAGGCGCAGCTGGCTTCGGTGGGCGCGCGCAATGCCTTGCTGCATGCCGGCTATCGCAGCGAAGACATCGCCCAGGCCCAGGGCCGTGCAACGGCAGCCCAGGCGGCGCTGGCCGAAGCCCAGGCCGAGCTGGTGCGGCAGCAGCAGATGCTGCCAGCAGGTGCCACGGCGCAGCACAATGTAGACCTTGCACAGTCGGCACGCGACCAGGCGCAGGCCCAACTCGACGTGGCCAATGCGGCGCTGCGCATGAATAGCAAAGGCTATCGCCCACAGGAAATCCAGGAGTCCGACGCCTTGCTGCAGCAGGCCCGGGTGGGCGTGGAAAACGCCCAGCTGGCACTCAGCGACGCCGTGCTGCGCGCCAGCAGCGAGGGCATTGTCCTGACCCGGGCGATCGAAAACGGCGCCATGGTGCAAGCCGGTACACCGGCCTTTAGCGTGTCCTTGACGCAGCCGGTGTGGGTCCGCGCCTATGTGCCAGAGCCGCAGCTGGGTCTGTTCAGCAACGGCACGGCGCTGGAACTGTGGACCGATAGCCGCCCGGACAAGCCCTACCACGGCGTGGTCGGCTTTGTTTCGCCGACGGCAGAGTTCACGCCCAAATCGGTGGAGACCACCGACCTGCGCACGTCGCTGGTCTACCGCGTGCGGGTGGTGGTGAATGATCCCGATGCCTTGCTGCGCCAGGGCATGCCGGTGACGGTCAGGCGCGCTCCATGAGTGCTGCGGTGGCGCCAGCGGCATCGATTCAGCTGCAGGGGCTGGTCAAGTCTTTCGGCGCGCAGCTGCCCGATGCCATTGCCGATATTACTTCCGACATAGTCAGCGGCAGCATCACCGGGCTGGTTGGCCCGGACGGGGCCGGCAAAACCACGCTGTTGCGCATGATCGCCGGCTTGCTGGTTCCAAGCCGGGGCCAGGTGCGGGTGCTCGGGTTGGACCCGACGCGCGATACCGATAGCCTGCGCCAGCAGGTGGGCTATATGCCGCAGAAGTTTGGCTTGTACGAAGACCTGACGGTGATGGAAAACCTGACGCTGTATGCCGACTTGCGCAACGTGGTCGGGCCGCAACGGCAGGCCAGTTTTGAACGGCTGCTGCGTTTTACCGACCTGGCCCGCTTCACTGCGCGCTATGCCGGAAAACTGTCGGGCGGCATGAAGCAGAAGCTCGGTCTGGCCTGCACCCTGCTGGGCAGTCCGCGGGTGCTGCTGCTGGACGAGCCGGGTGTAGGGGTGGACCCGATATCGCGGCGCGAATTGTGGAAGATGGTCAGCGCGCTGGCGCAAGATGGCATGACGGTGGTCTGGAGTACCGCCTATCTGGACGAAGCCGAGCTCTGCCATGACGTTCGCCTGATGAACCATGGCCGCTTTATGGCCAGTGGCGCGCCAGCGCAACTGATGGCGCCAATGCAGGGACGGTGCTGGCAAATAGCGCAGATCGAGGGGCCCAGGCGCGCCGTGTTGCAGCGCGCCCTGCGCCTGCCTGAAGTGATGGACGGCACGATACAGGGGCAGAACGTGCGGCTGGTGTTGCGCGCCGGGGCCGCCTGTCCGGATCTCTCACTGCTGGCGGCGGGGGCACAGGCCTGCTGGCTGCCAGTGGCGCCGCGCCTGGAAGACGCGTTCATCAGTTTGCTGGGCGGCGCTGCGGTGGGCGATTCGGCGCTTGCCAAGGTGGTGCCGATGGTGGCGCTGGACCCGCAGGTGGCGCCCGATGCCGTTATTGAAGCGCGCCACCTGAGCAAACGCTTCGGTGATTTTGTGGCTACGGACGATGTCAGTTTCAAAGTGCGGCGCGGTGAAATATTCGGCTTGCTAGGCCCCAACGGGGCGGGCAAATCGACCGTCTTCAAAATGGAGTGTGGCCTGCTCAAGCCGAGTGCCGGGCAGGCCCTGGTGATGGGCATCGACCTGAAAACCAGCCCGACGCTGGCGCGCCAGCGCCTGGGCTATATGGCGCAGAAGTTTTCGCTCTATAAGCAGCTGACGGTGCAGCAGAACCTGGTATTTTTCTCCGGTATCTACGGCCTTACCGGCAGCCGGCAGACAGAAAAAATGGCGGCGCTGGTGCAGGCCTTCGGCTTGCAGCCGCACCTGCAAGACCTGGCCGATACCTTGCCGCTGGGTTTCAAGCAAAGGCTGGCCCTGGCCTGTGCCGTCATGCACGAGCCGCATCTGCTGTTTCTCGACGAGCCCACCTCCGGCGTGGACCCGGTGACGCGGCGCGAATTCTGGGCACACATCAACGGGCTCGCGGACCGTGGCGTCACGGTGATGGTTACGACCCACTTCATGGATGAAGCCGAATACTGCGACCGGATTGCCCTGGTATACCGTGGCCGAGTGATAGCCCTGGGCACGCCCGATGCCTTGAAGGCCAGCGTAGCCACCGCGGAGCGCCCCAATCCCGGCATGGAAGACGCATTCATCGAGCTGGTGCTGGCGGCCGATGCGCAAGACCAGCAGCAGGTGGCCGCATGAAGCCCGGCGCAGCTATTTCATGGCGCCGTCTGTGGGCGCTGTGCCGCAAAGAGTCGTACCAGATTGTGCGCGACCCGAGCAGCATTTTGGTGGCCTTCATCATGCCGGTGGTGTTGCTGTTCATCATGGGTTATGCGGTGAATCTGGACGCTGCTGCCGTGCGCATAGGTTTGCAAAACAACGATAGCGGCCAGGCCGCGCAGATTTTTGTGAATGCGCTGCAGCGCAGCTCGGCGTTTGAAGTGCACAGCGGCATGTCGCTGGTGGACATGAAGGCGCAACTGGCGCAGGGCGCCTTGCGCGGTATTGTGCTGATTCAAAGTGATTTCTCCAGCCGGCTGTTGCGCGGGCAGGGCGGCAGTGCGATCCAGGTGCTGGTTGACGGTGCCGAGCCGAATACTGCCAACTTTATTGCTTCGTACGTGCAGGGGGTCTGGGCGCAATCGCAAGCCGCCATGGTGCAGCATGGCAGCGCCGGGCCACGCGTGGCGCCGCCGCTGGCCATCGATATTCGCCTGCGCGCCTGGTTCAACCCGAGTACCGTCAGCCGCAACTATTTGGTGCCAGGCTCGATTGCCATTGTCATGACCATTATTGGCGCCTTGCTGACCTCCATGGTGGTGGCGCGCGAATGGGAGCGCGGCACCATGGAAGCGCTGCTGGCGACACCGGTCACACGCACCGAGTTGCTGCTATCCAAAGTGCTGCCGTATTACCTGCTCGGAATTTTTGCCATGCTGTTGTGCCTGCTGGTGGCGGTGCAGATCATGAACGTGCCGTTTCGCGGCTCGGTACTGGAACTGCTTGGCCTGAGCTCGCTGTTTCTCGGCAGTGCCTTGGGCTTGGGCCTGTTTTTGTCGACCTTGTTTCGCAACCAGTTCAACGCTGCCCAGGGCGCGTTGACGGCGGCGTTTCTGCCGGCGCTGATGCTGTCTGGCGTGGTGTATGAAATTACCAGCATGCCGCTGCCGCTGCAGTGGCTTACGCGCCTGTTGCCAGCACGCTATTTTGCGAATGCGCTGCAGACCGAGTTTCAGGCAGGCAATGTCGGCGCGCTGCTGTGGGTGGACGCCATGTCCCTGTTCTTGTTGTCCGTGTTCTGGCTCGGCCTGACCGCGCGCAAAACCCGGCGCACGCTGGATTGAGGAGCACCGATGTCGCAACGTTTGTACCGCCTGGTTATCAAAGAGCTGCTGGCTATTCTGGGGAGCACCCAGGGTCGCAGCATGCTGATCATGCCGGTGATTTTGCAGACGCTGCTGTTCCCGTTTGCCGCCACGCTGGAGGTGAAAAACGCCACCTTGCTGATCTTTAACCAGGACAGCGGGCAGGCCTCGCAGGAGCTGATTGCACGGCTGGCCCGGACCGCATCTTTTCCGCATGTGACCATGGCCTATACCGAGCAGCAGATGGCCGAGGCCATCAATGCGCAAACGGCGCTGGTGGCGGTGCGCTTCGGGCCGGACTTTTCGCGCCAGCTCAAAGCGATGCAAACGCCCAGCGTGCAAATTGTGTTGGATGGGCGGCGCTCGAACAGTGGCCAGATTGCCAGTGGCTATATCAGCGCCATTATCCAGGGCTATCTGCAGGAGCAGTCGGGTGGCCAGCTGTCGCTGCCCGAGGTGCGCAATGTGTACAACCCGAATATTGAATACCGCTGGCACCTGCTGCCCAGTCTGGTTGTCATCATCACCACCATTGGCTGTCTTATGGTGACGGCCCTGTCGGTGGCGCGCGAGCGCGAGGAGGGCACTTTTGACCAGTTGCTGGTGTCGCCCCTGACGCCGGCCTACATCATGGCCGGCAAGGCAATACCTGGCATTCTGATATCGCTGCTGCAGGGCAGTTTTATTGCGCTGGTGGCGTGCTGGGGCTACGGTGTGCCATTCACGGGTTCCATTCTTATGCTGTTTGCAGCGATGCTGAGCTACGGGCTGGCGCTGGCGGGGGTGGGCTTGTTTATATCGTCGATTGCGTCAACCCAGCAGCAGGCGTTTTTGGGCGTATTCGCGTTCATGGTGCCTGCGACCATGGTGTCGGGTTATGTGGCACCGGTGGAAAACATGCCGCAGGTGCTGCAGTGGTTGGCGATTATCAATCCGATGAGTTACTGCATTCCGATACTCAAGGGCGTATTCCTGAAAAGCTACCAATGGGCCGATTGCTGGCCGCGTTTGTGGCCCATGCTGCTGATTGCAGCGGTGAACCTGAACGTGGCGTTGCGCATGTTCCGCCGCCATGTTGCATGAACCCGTCACTTTTTTTTGCAAGGCGCTGTATGCCATTTTGTATTTCTGATGCGGGCCTGGCCCGGGGGCGTATCGCACTGGCGCCGCACGCCGTGCTATGGGCGGCCGCGCTGGTACTGCAACTGGCCTGCAGTGGCTGCAGTGTCGGGCCTGACTACCGCCCGCCGCAGGCGCAAGACCTGCCGGCGCGCTATTTGCAAGACGCGGGTAGCACCAGTCTGATCAGCACTTGGCAGACCTTGCTGGCCGATCCGGTGTTGCAGCAGTTGCAGCAACGCGCGCTGGCCGACAGTCCGGACCTGGCGCTGGCCCTGGCGCGTCTGGGGCAGGCGCGCGCAGTGCAGTCGGCGCAGGACGCAGCCACCGGCCCGAATCTGAACGCCAATCTGCAAGTCAGCGCCGACAACCTGAGCAAGAATGGCGAGCTGTTCGCCAACGCGCCGCCTCAGCAGGCAGTGAAAACCCAGTTCATCAACAGCCAGGCGGGCTTTGACGCTTCTTGGGAGCTTGACCTGTTCGGCTACCAGAAGCGCCTGAGCCAAGCCGCCAGTGCGCGCACCGGCGCGGCGGCGGCGCGGGCGCGCGATGCGCGTTTGACCTTGAGCGCCGAAGTGGCGCGCAACTACCTGGAGTTGCGCCTGGGCCAACAACGCTTGCGTCTGGCGCAGCAACAGCTGCAACAGATCGATGCGCAACTGGCCATGAACGCGGTGGCGGTGCGGGTGGGCGAGTTGGCCGCCGTCGAGCTGTCGCGCAGCCAAAGCCAGCGCGACAACTATGCCGCCACGCTACCGACATTGGCTCTGGCGGTGCGCCAAAACCTGGCCGCCTTGTCACCACTGACGGGTATGGCGCTGGCCGATTTGCAGCAGTTGCTGGAGCCGGTGGCGGAGTTGCCGCCGGTGCCCGCCGCCCCGGCGGCAGGCCTGCCCGCAGACTTGCTGCGCCATCGGCCCGACGTGCAGGCTGCCGAGCGCGACTGGGCCGCTGCCAGTGCCGATTTGGGGGTGGCCACTGCCAACCAGTACCCGCATTTTTCGCTGGTCGGCAGCGGTGGCTGGCAAAGCGTGCATGACAACGATTTGTTCAGCCAGGCGAGCCAGTTTTGGTCGCTCGGGCCGCGCTTGAGCCTGCCTCTGTTCAACAGCGGTCGCCTGGCGAGTCAGGTGCAGGCCGAGGCGGCCGCGCTGGATGTTGCGCGGGCGGCTTACCGCAAGGCCATGCTGGGTGCGCTGGCGGATGTGGACAGCGCACTGAGCCGACTGGCGCACGACGAAGCGCGGCGCCAGAGCCTGGCCCAGGCGACGCTGCAGCAGCAAAACATGGTGGCGGCAGTGCGCGCGCAGTGTCAGGCCGGTGCCGCATCGCGCTTCACCTTGCTGCAGGCCGAGCGCGATTTGAACGCCCAGCAAGACCAACTGGCGCAGGCGCAAGGGCAAAGCCTGACGGCGTTGGTGGCCCTGTACAAGGCGCTGGGTGGCGGCTGGCAGGAGGCCGGTGCCGAATCGGCCCCTTGATGCGGCTGGGTCGGCAGCGCGCCCGGGCGCTCCAATAGGGCGGCTATTTCCCTGCTTCATATTGCCGGAATAAATAATTCAAATACGCTTGGTGCCGCTATTTTTTGGTGCAAAAAATAATATGCATAGAAGCCAATAGCTGCATGCTTCGGCGGTATTTGACGAGACGGTGACAAAGTTGGCGGGCCGACGCTATTTGTAGGGGTTGTTCCCAGGGGGGAGGGGGCTTGACAGGTCTATTCATCCTCTATACTGGAAATAAATTCCATAATTTAGTACAAATATGAATAAATACAGCGGTAAGCGCGCAGCGAATAGCGTACTTCCACTCGCAATTCTCTGCCTTGCGCTGCAATCAGCGTGGGCCCAGACAGTTCCTGAAGCGGGTGTATTGCGACAACAGTTTGAACGCGACAAACTGCCGGCGCAGCCGCAAGTTGAGGCGCCACGGCTCAACCTGGAAACACCCGAACTCAGTGCTCCGACCGGTACTGCCACGCTGGTCCGGGAGTTTCGTTTTACCGGCAATCAGCGCATCGCCAGCGATGTGCTGGCCCGGGCGCTGGTGCATTACCTGGACAAGCAGCTTGACTTCAGTCAACTGCAGCTGGCGGCAGCGGCGGTGGCGCAGGTGTATCGCGACGCCGGCTGGGTCGTCAATGTCAGTTTGCCAAAGCAGGATGTGACCGATGGGGTGGTCACTTTCCGTGTCGTTGAAGCCATTTTTGCCGGCGTAAAGATCGAAGGTCCGGTGGCCAGCCGGGTGCGTCCGGAAGAAGTGGTGGCACGCATCGAAGCGCAGCAAAAAGTTGGCGCGCCCCTGAATGCCGATGCGGTGGACCGTGCGCTGCTGATAGCCGGCGACCTGCCGGGTATCAGTGTCACGGGCGACTTGCGTGAAGGCGCCCGCGAAGGTGAAACCGAGCTGGTCTTGATGGTCTCGAACCAGCCCTTGCTGAGCGGTGAAATAGGTCTGGACAATACAGGTGCACGCTCCACCGGCGAGAACCGTGTCACCCTGTCCAGCAATTTGAATAGCCCGCTGGGTCTGGGTGACCAGTTCAGCCTGAACGTCATTCATACCGACGGCAGTGATTACAGCCAGCTCAGCTATAGCCTGCCGGTGGATAACTACGGAACGCGCGCCAGTGTCAACCTGTCGGAACTGTATTACCGCCTGATAGGCTCCGATTTTGCGGCGCTCAATGGCAGCGGCAATTCGACCAGCGCAGGTATTGATCTGAGTTATCCCTTGCTGCGCGCGCGCCAGGAAAATCTATCCGCAAACTTTGGTTTGCAAAACAAGACATTCCATAACGACGCGGCGGGCGTCGTGCAATCGGACTACTCTGACATGGTCTGGAATATTGGCTTGAACAGCAATTGGTTTGACGACGTGGCTGGCGGCGGAACCAACAGCATGGAACTGACCTGGTACTCCGGATATTTGAATCAAGGAATTCTGGATGTCGCAGAAAACCCCTATTTCAACGGCACGTTCGACAAACTTCACTACACCCTGGCACGCCAGCAATCGGTGACGGACACGGTGTCGTTCTCGGCCACTCTGGCCGGACAGGTTGCCAGCCATGACCTGGATACATCGGAACGCCTGTATCTGGGCGGTGCCACCGGCGTGCGGGCATACCCGGCCAACGAAGGTGGTGGCAGCACTGGGCAACTGCTGAATCTGGAGCTGCGTCAGCGCTTGCCGTTCAACCTGATGTTGAGCGGCTTTTATGACTGGGGCTATCTGGCCAATTCGGCCAACATCGGTCCCAGCTATGAACTCAAGGGCTATGGCGCTGCCGTGAACTGGACTGCCGATTCCGGTGCCACTGTCAAACTCACCTACGCCCACCGCGATGGTGACAATCCGAACCCGACCTCGCATGGCATGGACCAGGACGGCAGCCTGGTCAAGGACCGCTGGTGGCTGACCTTGACGGTGCCCTTCGGCTACAACCCGCAAGTGCCGGTGGCCGTGGCCGCAACGGCCCCTGCGCCGGCCCTGGTGGTCGAGCCACCGGTGTCGGCCCACACCAACACCACGGTGGCCGAACTGGCACCGGTGTTGCCGGTGCAAGCGCAGGCAGCGGCACCTGCTGCCGTCGCCGAAGCGCCGGCCGTGGCCAGCGCGCCGGCCGCTCAGCCGGTGCAGCAGGACGATGCCCAAATGCAGATTGCCGCGATCCAGCAGACCCTGAGCGCCTGGGTTCAGGCCTGGCAGCGGGCGGACGTGGATAGCTATTTGGGCTTTTATGACGCCAATTTTGTTCCGGCCAAGGGCATGGACCGCGCGCATTGGAAGGCCCAGCGCACGCAGCGCTTGAGCCACGCCGGACATATTCAAATTACCGCATTGGCGGCGCGTGTGCGCATTCAGGGTGATCAGGCCACGGTCGATTTTGACCAGTCCTACAAGGCGACGAATTACCAGGACAAGGTGCACAAGACCCTGGAGTTGCGTCGCAGTGGGGACCAGTGGCGCATTGTCAGCGAGAGCGCCAGCGCGCACTGATGGCAGCCGCACTTTGAATCTGGCATGACGAATTCAGACACTCTGTCGATCTCGTATTTATCGGCTATCCGTGCCTGCGCCAAGGCGCACGGATGGCCAGCTGTTTTGTTAACACGTTTCCTTCAAAAGGCCACTTCATGAATAACGCCTACCGCCTCGTCTGGAACGAAAGCGCCCAAGCCTGGGTGGCCGTAGCTGAATTTGTATCGTCATGCGGCAAGGGTATATCTGCTGGCCGTTTGATGCGCCGCGCTACGCGTGCGCTGGCCGTGCTGGCAGCCGGCACGCTTGCCGCTGGTCTGGCGCTGGCGGCGCCACCGGCGCCGCTGCAGCTGCCCACGGCGGGCCAGCTGGTCGCTGGTCAGGCCAGCATTGCCCAAAGCACGGGCGCCGCCGGTGCGACCATGAATGTGACCCAGACCAGCAACAGTGCAGCCATCAACTGGCAGACATTTAATGTTGGCAGCAATGCGCAGGTCAACTTCAAGCAGCCGTCGAGCAGCAGCGTTATTTTGAATAATGTGGCGGACAGCAATCCGAGCCAGATATTCGGCCGCATTACTGCCAACGGCCAGGTTTTTCTGTCCAACCCCAGCGGTATCTATTTCGGACCTGGCTCGAGCGTTAATGTGGGTGGTCTGGTGGCTACCACGCACAGCATCAGCCTGAGCGATTTCATGGCGGGCAACATGGGCTTCGCGCGCGGCGCGGCTACCGGCTCGGTGATCAACCAAGGTCAGCTGGTGAGCGCACTGGGCGGCTATATTGCCTTGCTGGCGCCGTCCGTGGTGAACCAGGGCGTGATCATTGCCCAGACCGGCACGGTGGCGCTGGCCTCGGGTGAAGCCATTGTTTTGCACATTGACAACGGCACGACGCTGGCCGGAGTGACGGTCAGCCCGAGTCTGATTCAAGCCCTGGTGGACAACCAGGCGGCAGTGCTGGCACCGGGCGGGCTGATTATTTTGAGCGCGCAGGCCGTCAATAGCGTGCTTGGTGGCGTGGTGAAAAACAGTGGCACGCTGACTGCCACTGGCATGGCGCAGCATGCCGGTCGTATTGTGCTGGAGGCATCGGACACGATTCAAAACAGCGGCAGCATCGACGCCAGTGCGGGTGCTGACGGCAGCCCGGCCGGCAGTATTCGCCTGAGCGCCGCTATGGTACAAAACTCCGGCACCTTGCAAGCCAGCGGCAACAGCGTGAATGCGGCCAGCGCCGTTGGCGGTAGCCTGCAGGTGGCCGCTGCCAACTTCGTGCAAACCATTACCGGCGTCATCAATTTGAGTGCGCCGCAACAGGGTGGTCAGCTCAGTGTCAATGCCAGTGCGGCTATTCAACTGGCCGGCAGCGTGGATGCCAGCGCCAGCGCCGACACCACGGCAGCCGGTGGTGCCAGCCAGGGCGGCAGCGTCAGTCTGGCCAGCGGCGGCAACATTACTTTGAGCAGTGCCAGCATTCGAGCCGACGCTGCGCAGGGCGGACAAGTCAGCATACAAGCTGGCCAGCCCGCACCCGGCAACGCGCCTACAGCGCCGCAGCAACCGCAGCCGGGTAGCCAGCTGGCCTTGCTGGGCAGCACCCAAATCAGCGTGCGCGGACGCCGTGGCGCTGGCGGTAGCGTAACCTTGCTGGGCGACGACCTGCAACTCAACGACAACACGGCGCTGGACGCCAGCGGCGCTACTGGTGGCGGCACGCTCAATGTCGGCAGTGGCTGGGAGGGTGGCGGTGCTCTGTACCAAGCCACCACCGTGAGCGTGGCACAAGGCGTCAGCCTGAACGCCAGTGCCACCGACAACGGCTCCGGCGGAACCGTGGTGGTGCGCAGTGATGTCAGCAACCCGAATAGCGTTACCAATGTGTACGGCACTATTTTGGCGACCGGTGCTGGCAGCGGCGACGGTGGACGGATTGAAACCTCCGGTTTTCTGCTGGATGTGACTGGCTTGACGCTGAATGCAGCCGCGCCGCATGGTGCGGCGGGCCTGTGGTTGCTCGATCCGAATACCGTGGATATCGTGACCTCCGGTACCGGAACCCTGACCTCCAACAGTTATAGCAACTCGGTGTCGTCGACGATTTCTGCGTCAACGATATCGACCGCATTGTCGGGCGGCAACAGCGTCACCATCACCAATACCGGCACCATGGGTGACGTGAATGTCGATGCGGCAATCACCAAGACCGGTGGTGGCACTGCGACCCTGACCTTGAACGCGGTTGATTCGGTGGTGATCAACCAGCCGATTTCCAGTACCAGCGGCGCACTGAATGTGGTGCTGAAGGCCGATACCGGCCATGTGGGTACCGGTATCGTCATGCTTAACAGCAGTATCAGCACCAATGGTGGCCTGATTCAGTTTGGCGATGGTTCTACCGCTACGGTGAATGGTGTCTCCACCATGGTCGGCGGCGATGTCTATGTGCAGGGCAGTACCGCGATCAGCCTGACCACCGGTGGTTCTGGTGCCACCACGGGCGGTAGTGTCACTATCTGGGGCCAGATGGCGGTGGCCAATGCCAACGGCATGACGGTAGATACCACAACCGGCAGTACCAATGGGGGGGCTATTAATTTCAAGGGTGCGCTGGACTCCGGCAACACCTTTTCGCTGTACACCACCACGTTGACATGGAATGCGGCGTTCGCGTCTACGGCCATCATGTCGGGTACCGGCGCCAACGTTGGCGATACCTATCTGGCAACCATTGATTCGCGCATCATTAACGCGGTGGCGAGCTATACCTCGCAATACGCCGCGGCATGGCTGGGGGCCAAGCGGCTTGCGGGTGCGCCTTATAACATCTGGGTCTGGGCCGACGGGCCGGACGGTTTGATGAATGGCGGGCTAGGCAAGCAATTTTTTACGCAGGCGGGCTCCACCACCACCAACCCGGGGGGCGGCACCGCCTATAACGGTGCATATATCAACTGGAATGCTGGCGAACCGAACGACTACCAGGCCGCCAATCTGACGGTTTACAACGAATCGTCGATGCAGTTTGTGGGCACGGCAGGGCAGTGGAATGACCTGTCTCCGACCACCGGAGGCTCATTGCCGTCGGTGGTTGAAAAGAACATGGCGGCGGCGTCGCTCACGGTCAATGCCGGCAACGGAACTGTGACCTTCGGCGGCGCCATTGGCGCGGTTAAAGCCTTGAATGTGCTGAATATTACCGGTGGCACCATTGCGTTGCCAGCCTCTCCGGTGATTAATACGACTGGCTCGCAGACCTATAACGGGCAGGTGACTTCCGGTGGGGTCAACAAAAATATCATTACCATCGCGGCGCCCAATTTGACGGGCTCGTATGGCGATGTATCCACCACCACCACATTCACGGCAGTATGTACCGCCGGCACCGGAGCCAATTGCAGCACGGTGACCAATGGGACGGTGACGATTGGCAGCCCCCTGTGGTCGACCAACAACTACCTGAACAAGGGTCTGTATACGCTCACCGCTTCGGGCTATAGCTCGTCCAGCAGCTCGGACCTGATTGTGTATAACTCGGGTTCCGAGCTGATCAATCCGAAAGCTCTGACGATTACCGGCCTGACCGGCAGTCGCGCCTACAACGGCTCTACCGCTATTACCTTGACCGGTACAGCGGCCCTGAGCGGACTGATTGGCAGCGAAACCCTGACCCTGGGCGGCAGCAGCACCTCGGGTACGCTGGCCAGCAGCAGTGTCGGTTCCCAAGCCGTCACCACGGCGCTTACTATCAGCGATGGTAGCAACGGTGGAGTTGCCAGTAACTACACGATCAACAACACCTCAGTCACAGCGACCATTACGGCGGCACCGGTGACGGTGACGGCCAGCAACGTCACCAAAACGTATGGCCAGACACCGGTTTTGTCATCGACGGCGTTTACTGCCACCGGCATGCAAAATGGGGAAACCATTGGCAGCGTCACCGAAACCAGTGCAGGTACCTCGGCCACTGCGGCAGTGGGCTCCTATGCGATTACGCCCAGTGCCGCTACCGGCGGCACCTTTACCGCCAGCAACTACAGCATCACCTATGCAAGCACCGGCAGTGTGACGGTGAACGCCGCAGCGCTGACGGTGACCTCCAGCAACGCGACCAAGAGTTATGGCCAGACACCGACACTGACAGCGTTTACCAACAGTGCGCTGCAAAATGGTGAGACCATTGGCAGCGTGACCGAAACCAGTAGCGGTACCTCGGCCACTGCGGCAGTGGGTTCTTATGCGATTACGCCGAGTGCCGCTACTGGTGGCACTTTCACGGCCAGCAACTACAACATTAGCTATGTCAGCACGGGCAACCTGTCGGTGACGGCAGCCCCGGTGACGGTGACGGCCAGCAATGTGAGCAAGACTTATGGCCAGACGCCGACGCTGTTGTCTACCGCGTTCACTGCTACCGGTCTGCAAAACGGTGAAACCATTGGTGGCGTGACCGAAGCCAGTGCGGGCACCTCGGCCACTGCGGCAGTGGGTTCCTATGCGATCACACCTAGTGCTGCTACCGGTGGCACCTTCACGGCCAGCAACTACAGCATCACGTATGCGACCACTGGCAGCGTGACGGTGACGGCAGCCCCGGTGACGGTGACGGCCAGCAATGTCACCAAAACGTATGGCCAGACACCGACGCTGTTGTCCACGGCGTTTACTGCTACCGGTCTGCAAAATGGTCAAACCA
>CAIUDG010000081.1 GCA_903897925.1 uncultured beta proteobacterium
CAACCCGGGAAAATCTTGTCAAACTCATAACCCTGCAACTGGTCATAACAGGTGCCGCAGCTAACCACCACCGTCTTGATATCCAGATAGTTCAGCGTATTGGCCACCCGGTGAAACAGCACCCGGTTATCGGTAATGATTTTTTCCGCCTTGTCCGCCTGGCCAGAACCGCGCTGCGGATAACCACAGCACAAATAGCCCGGCGGCAACACCGTCTGCACACCGGCATGCCAGAGCATGGCCTGGGTTGCCAGTCCGACCTGGCTGAACAGACGCTCCGAACCACAACCCGGAAAATAAAACACGGCTTCGGTTTCCGAAGTCGTGGTTTTCGGGTTGCGGATGATCGGCACATAGTTGGCGTCTTCAATGTCCAGCAAGGCGCGCGCCGTCTTTTTGGGCAGGCCACCCGGCATCTTCTTGTTAATGAAGTGAATCACCTGTTCCTTGATCGGCGCCATGCCGACCGTGGCGGGCGGCTTGTTGGTCTGGGCCCGCGCTGCCAGACGCAACACCTGATTGGCAAAGCGCTGCAGCTTGAAGCCGATGCCAACCATGCCGGCGCGCATCAGCTTGATGGTTTCCGGATTGGTCGCGTTCAGGAACAGCATGGCCGCAGCATTGCCAGGACGGAAACTCTTCTTGCCCATCTTGCGCAACAAATTGCGCATGTTCATGGTGACGTCGCCAAAGTCAATCTTCACCGGGCAAGGCGACTCGCACTTGTGGCAAACCGTGCAGTGGTCGGCCACATCTTCAAACTCGGCCCAATGCCGGATGCTGATACCGCGGCGCGTCTGCTCTTCGTAAAGAAAGGCCTCCACCAGCAGCGAAGTGGCCAAAATCTTGTTGCGCGGGCTGTACAGCAGGTTGGCGCGCGGCACGTGGGTCGAGCACACCGGCTTGCACTTGCCGCAGCGCAGACAGTCCTTGACCGAATCGGCGATCGCGCCGATGTCGCTCTGCTGCATGATCAGCGACTCGTGGCCCATCAGGCCAAATGACGGCGTATAGGCGTTGGTCAGGTCACTGGCCTGCTCCGGGCTGCGCAACAATTTGCCCTTGTTGAAGCGCCCTTCGGGGTCAATCCGCGCCTTGTAATCGGCAAACGGCTGCAGCTCGGTATCACTGAGGAATTCCATCTTGGTGATGCCGATGCCGTGCTCACCGGAAATCACGCCATTGAGCGAACGGGCCAGCGCCATGATGCGCTTCACCGCGCCGTGCGCGGCCTGCAGCATGTCGTAGTCGTCGCTGTTCACCGGAATATTGGTGTGCACATTGCCATCGCCGGCATGCATGTGCAAAGCCACCCAGACCCGGCCTTTGAGCACGCGCTGGTGGATGGCGGTGCATTCGGCAACGATGGCCGCAAAGGCGCCGCCGGTGAACAGGTCTTGCAGCGGTGCCCGCAACTGGGTTTTCCAGCTCGCGCGCAGGCTGTGGTCCTGCAGTCGCGGGAACAGATTTTCCACGTCATCGAGCCAAGCCTGCCACTGTGCCCGCACCTCTGCCACCAGCGTCAGCGCCTGGTCAACCCGGTCTTGCAGCAGCTCTGCGGCCGGTACGTCATTGGCGTCATCGGCCTTGCCCAGCGGCAAATTGCCCTGCGCCAGAAAGTCCGTCAGCGCCTGGCACAGCGCCAGCTTGTTGCGCAGGCTGAGCTCGATATTGATGCGCTCGATGCCATCGGTGTACTCGGCCATGCGTGGCAGCGGAATCACCACGTCTTCATTGACCTTGAAGGCATTGGTATGGCGGCTGATGGCCGCCGTCTTCTTGCGGTCGAGCCAGAATTTCTTGCGCGCTTCCGGGCTAATGGCAATAAAGCCTTCACCGCTGCGCGAATTGGCAATGCGTACCACCTCCGAGGTGGCGCGTGCGACAGCGTCGGCATCGTCGCCGGCAATGTCGCCAAACAGCGCCATCTTGGGCAGGCCGCCGCGCTTGGACTTGGTGGCATACCCCACCGCCTTCAGGTAGCGGTCGTCCAGGTGCTCCAGGCCGGCCAGCAGCACGCCAGAGCGCTTTTGCTCGGCGAACATGAAGTCGATGATTTCGACAATGCTCGGCACCGCATTGCGCGCATCGCCAAAAAACTCCAGGCACACGGTGCGGGTGTGTACCGGCATGCGGTGCACCACCCAGCGCGCGCTGGTGATCAGGCCGTCGCAGCCCTCTTTCTGGATACCCGGCAGGCCGCTGAGGAACTTGTCGGTCACGTCCTTGCCCAGGCCTTCGCGGCGGAACGAACGCCCGGGAATGTCCAGCTGCTCGGTGCGCAACAGCGTTTTGCCGTCGGCCTTGAAGTACTGCAGCTCGAAATGGGCCATCTCCACGTCGTGGATCTTGCCCATGTTGTGGTTCAGGCGCGTCACCTCCAGCCACTCGGCCTGCGGCGTCACCATGCGCCAGCTGGCCAGATTGTCCAGCGCCGTGCCCCACAGCACGGCCTTTTTACCGCCAGCATTCATGGCAATATTGCCGCCAATGCAGCTGGCCTCGGCCGAGGTCGGATCCACCGCAAACACGAAACCGGCCCGTTCGGCGGCATCGGCCACGCGCTGCGTGACCACGCCCGCTTCGCTCCAGACCGTGGCCACCTCGCGGTCCAGACCCGGCAGGCGCCGCATCTCGACTTCCGTCATGGCTTCCAGCTTTTCGGTGTTGATGACGGCACTCTTC
>CAIUDG010000082.1 GCA_903897925.1 uncultured beta proteobacterium
GTGACAAAGACCTCGCCATGTTGCAGGGGCGACATGGTTCCGGGGTCGACGTTCAGGTACGGGTCGAGCTTGATTAAAGTGACTTTAAGGCCTCGCGATTCCAAAATCGCTGCTAAGGAGGCTGAGGCGATTCCCTTGCCAAGGGAGGACACCACACCGCCGGTGACGAAGACAAATTTGGTCATGTCAGGGGCGAACCCTGTAGGTTCGTTGAGGTGGTAAAGAGCGATTATACCGGGGTGCCGGCCCGCTTTTGGCCGCACCTGAAGCCCGGCTCTGCTACATTGCGGCCACCCCCTGAACAGCGGAACCTCGATTTATGGACTTGAACGGCAAACACATAGTGCTCGGACTGACCGGCGGCATTGCCTGCTACAAGGCGGCCGAGCTGTGCCGGGCGCTGGTCAAGCAGGGCGCTACGGTGCAGGTGGTGATGACCGAGGCGGCGGCCCAGTTCATCACGCCGGTGACGATGCAGGCGCTGAGCAATCGCCCGGTGTATGACTCGCAATGGGACGCGCGCGAGCACAACAATATGGCGCACATCAATCTCAGTCGCGAAGCGGATGCGATCCTGATTGCCCCCTGCAGCGCCGACTTCATGGCCAAGCTGATGCATGGCCGTGCCGACGATCTGCTCAGCCTGATGTGCCTGGCGCGGCCGCTGGAGCGCGTGCCGCTGCTGCTGGCGCCGGCCATGAACCGCGAAATGTGGGCCCATCCGGCGACCCAGCGCAATCTGGCGCAGCTGCGCGCCGATGGCTGCACCGTGTTCGATGTCGGCAGCGGTGCGCAGGCCTGTGGCGAAACCGGCGACGGTCGCATGCTTGAGCCGGACCAGCTGTTGCAGGACCTGGTGGCGTTCTTTCAGCCCAAGCACCTGGCCGGTCAGCGCGTGCTGGTTACGGCTGGCCCCACGTTTGAAGCGATCGATCCGGTGCGCGGCATCACCAACCTTTCCAGCGGCAAGATGGGCTTTGCGATTGCCCGTGCCGCCCAGGAGGCCGGCGCCGAAGTGACGCTGGTGGCCGGGCCGGTGGCGCTGCCGACGCCGCGCGGCGTGGCGCGGGTGGATGTGGTGTCGGCTCGGGACATGCTGCAAGTCTGCGAGCGCCTGGCGCCGCAGTCTGACATTTTTGTTGCCACGGCGGCGGTGGCGGACTGGCGTCCGGACCAGGCGGCCACGCAGAAGATCAAGAAAGAAGCCGATGGCTTGCCGCCCAGCCTCAGCTTTGTTGAAAACACCGACATTCTGGCGACCTTGGCGCAGTCGCCGCGCGGGCGCAGCGGTGCCCTGTACTGTGTCGGCTTTGCCGCTGAAAGCCATGACCTGCTGGCGCATGCCAGTGCCAAGCGTGTGCGCAAGCAGGTGCCTTTGCTGGTTGGCAATATCGGCCCGGCCACTTTTGGTCAGGACGACAATGCCTTGCTGCTGGTTGATGCCCATGGCAGCCAGGAAATTCCGCGCAACAGCAAGCTGGCGCTGGCGCGCATGTTGGTGGCCGAGATTGCGGCGCGCCGCAAGGTGCCGGCCTGAGCGGCAGGCGGTTTCAGATTTTTTCCGACTTATTGGATGTATTGCGCATGGAAATCGACGTCAAGATTCTCGACCCCCGACTGCAGGACCAGTTGCCCAGCTATGCCACTGCGGGCAGTGCCGGCCTGGATTTGCGTGCCTGCCTGGAAGCGCCTTTGACGCTGGCGCCGAATGCCTGGCAACTGGTGCCGACTGGTATGGCGATTTATCTGCAGGACCCGGGTTATGCGGCGCTGATCCTGCCGCGTTCCGGTCTGGGCCACAAGCATGGCATTGTGCTGGGCAATTTGGTGGGGCTGATTGACAGTGATTACCAGGGGCAGTTGATGGTGAGCGCCTGGAACCGGAGCAGTACCGAGTTCACCATTGAGCCGATGGAGCGTATTGCGCAGCTGGTGATTGTTCCGGTGCAGCAGGCGCGTTTCCGGGTGGTGCAGGATTTTGTCGCTACCGAGCGTGGTGAAGGCGGTTACGGGTCTACCGGAAAGGCCTGAGCGCCCGCCATTTTCTGGTTTTTGGCGTTTGCAGCGGTGTTTTGCGTTTCAGCGCTGGTTCTTTTCTTCTGCTGTGGTGGTTGGCGCTGCGTTGCTTGCCTGTTTGTGCTCTTTTCCTCCTGCGTTGTTGGCGTGCGCAGCATTGCGCGTCCGCGGGTGGGCGAGGACTGACGAAGCGGGCACCCGTTCTACGGTCCACGCTCGCTGACCAGCGCTTCTGGGAAACCCGCCGCACTTCACAAACACCTTGGCTGGCGCCACCGCTTGGTCACAGCAGCGA
>CAIUDG010000083.1 GCA_903897925.1 uncultured beta proteobacterium
CACCAGGATGCCGGTCAGATAGATGAAGTCCTGCGGATACAGCACCAGGTTGAATACATAGAAGCGGCGCGCGCCCAGATCGAATAGCACGGCCTGGCGCTGGCCCCACTGAATCCAGGGCAGGCCGTAAAACACCAGCTGCGTCAGGAACACCACTAGCCAGCGCCAGCGTGAGAAGACGCCGCTGACGCTGCGCGGATAGATCTTCTTGTGCGCCTGGTAGAGCGAGACCATTTCGGCGTCCGACTCGCCGTCGGCGTTTTCCGCCACCCGCTCGGCAGCAGGCGTGATGGGAATGATTTTGCGCGGGTTCAGTTCAGGATCGGCCACGGTGTATTTCTCTGGTTGAACGCCGATAGTCGTCGGCGCGCGGGGCGCGCCGGTGTCTCGCAAAACATGGTACTTACCCGTGTTGTCAAGATACCGGTACCGGTATATCATAATACTACCATGGGTATAAATGAAATGAACTATTCCGTCACTTTCAAGCACTCCTTATCCGTTTGGCTCCGCGCACCACTGGCCGCTGCGTGGCTGTCGGCTTCACTGACTGCCTGGGCGCAGGTGCCAGCGCTGCCCACTGCCAGCGTGCAAGCGCAGTCCTCGGGTGGGGGGTATGCGCTGGACGGCGTCATCCAGGCGGTGCGGCAAAGCACCATTGCGGCACAGACCGGCGGTCGTGTCACCAGCTTGCTGGTCAAGGCCGGTGACGCCGTACGTGCCGGCCAGTTGCTGGCGACCATTGATGACCGCGAAGTCCAGGTCGGGGTGCAACGCGCGCAGGCGCAGCTGGACCAGTCCAATGCCGACTTGCGCAATGCCCGTCTCCAGTTTGAACGCACCCGCGACTTGCTGGCCAAGGGCTTTGTCAGCCCGGCCGCGCTGGATACCGCGCAAGCCCAATACCAGTCGGCCCAGGCGGTGCAACAGCAGGCGCAAGCGGGCACGCGCCAATCCGGGCTGACGGCCGCCTATGCCCGTGTCACTGCACCCTACGACGGCTGGATACTGCAGACCTCGGTGCAGGTCGGTGATTTGGCGGCGCCGGGCGTGCCTTTGCTGGCAATGTACGCGCCACAGCCGCTGCGTGCCGTGGTTCAGGTGCCGGCTTCGCGCAATGCCCTGGTGCGACAGGCCCGACAGACACAGATTCAGCGCGACACCGACGCCGTGGCCAGCATCACGCCGCTGCGCCGGCAGGAAATTCCTTCCAGTGACCCGGTGTCGCAAACCACCGAGTGGCGCCTGGATTTGTCGGCCAAAGATGCGGTCGGCCTGGTGCCGGGGCAGCAGATTCGCGCGGTGTTCTCCGGTGCGCAGAATCCGTCTGCTGCGGTGTTGTCGGTACCGGCGGCAGCGGTGGTGCGGCGCGGTGAGCTGACGGCGGTCTATGTGCGCTCCGGTAATGGCTTTGCGCTGCGTGCCGTGCGCCTGGGCAATCCGCTGGCTGGCGATCGCATCGAAGTGCTGTCCGGTGTCAGCGCCGATGCCGTGGTCGCGCTCGATCCGGTACGCGCTGCCATGCCTGGCGCAGCTGCAGCAAAGTGAGGCCAGCGTGAGTAAAACCAACGCCACCCTGGGCATCTCCGGTCGTATTGCCGCGGCCTTTCAGACCAATGCGCTGACGCCCTTGCTGGCCCTGGTGGCCTTGCTGCTGGGCTTGTTTGCGGTGCTGGTGACGCCGCGCGAGGAAGAGCCGCAGATCAATGTCACCATGGCCAATGTGATGATCCCGTTCCCGGGCGCCAGCAGCATTGACGTGCAGAACATGGTGGCGGTACCGGCGGAGCAGGTGCTGGGCCAGATCGCCGGCATTGAACACACGTTCTCGGTGGCGCGCCCGGGCATGGCCATTTTGACGGTGCAGTTCAAGGTGGGGGTCGCCCACACGGAAGCGCTGGTGCGCTTGTTTGATGTGCTGAATGCGCACCAGGACTGGTTGCCGCGCGACCTCGGCACTCTGGCGCCGATCGTCAAGTCGGTGGGGATTGACGATGTGCCGGTGGCGGCTCTGACGCTGTGGGGCAAGGACGCGCAAGCGGCGGCGGAGCTGGAACTGGTGGCGCATTCGCTGGAGGCTGAAATCAAGTCGGTGGCCGGCGTGCGCGAGGTAACTACCCTGGGCGGCCCGGGACGTTCGATTCAGGTGGCGCTGGACCCGGCACGCATGCGCGCCCGCAACATTGATGTGCTGACGCTGCAAAAGACCATCGCAGCGGCCAATTACGGCATGCCGGCCGGTGCCGTGCTGCAGCCGGCGCGGGGGGGCTCCACGCCAGCAGCCAGCAGCCAGATGCTGACGGTGGATGCCGGTGAGTTTTTGCGCAGCGCCGACGATGTGGCTGACATTGTGGTTGGCGTGAACGACGCCAAGCCGGTGTTCCTGCGCGATGTGGCCAAGGTCAGCGCCGGGGCGCAACAGGCCCAGCGCTATGTCTGGTTTATGCCTGGCGCGGCGATGGAGTCCGATGCCAAGCCGGCAGTCAGCGCCGGCCAGGCATTTCCGGCAGTGACGATTCAGGTCACGAAAAAGCCGGGTGAAAACGCTGTTGATGTGTCGAGTGCCGTGCGCGCCCGCGTTGAGTCCTTGCGTAACACCTTGATTCCGGCCGGCGTGGAAGTGTCGGTGACGCGGGACTACGGCGCCACTGCTGCCGAAAAAGCCAACAAGCTGATTCAGAAACTGGCGTTTGCCACCAGTTCGGTGATTTTGCTGGTTGGCTTTGCCTTGGGCCGGCGCGAGGCGGTGATTGTGGGCGCCGCCGTGATTTTGACGTTGACGGCAACGCTGTTCGCCTCATGGGCTTGGGGCTTTACCCTGAACCGGGTGTCCCTTTTTGCGCTGATATTTTCTATTGGCATTCTGGTCGATGACGCCATCGTGGTGGTGGAGAACATCCACCGGCACCAGCAACTGACACCCCAAGCCGCGCTGCGGGACATCATTCCACGCGCGGTGGACGAGGTCGGTGGCCCGACCATTCTGGCGACCTTGACGGTGATTGCTGCCTTGCTGCCGATGGCTTTCGTCAGCGGTTTGATGGGGCCTTACATGAGCCCGATCCCGATCAACTCGAGCCTGGGCATGGCGATTTCGCTGGCCATTGCCTTTAGCGTCACGCCCTGGTTGGCGCACCGTTTCATGCGGCAGCACGCGCCCGGCAGCACCCATGCGGCAGGCCCGACCGGTCACGGCAAAGTGAAAAAAATATTCGACCGCATACTGGTGCCGTTCCTCAACAGCCGGCGCCGGCGTTGGGGTTTGCTCGGCGCCATTGTCGCGGCGCTGTTGCTGTCGGTGGGCCTGACGCTGGTGCAATGGGTGGTGCTGAAGATGCTGCCCTTCGACAACAAGAGCGAATTCCAGGTGGTGGTTGACATGCCGGCCGGCACGCCGCTGGAAGAGACCTCCGCCACCTTGCAGGAATTGGGCGCATTCCTGGCGCAACAACCCGAGGTAACGCACCTGCAGACCTATGCCGGCGCCGCTTCGCCGATCACTTTCAACGGCCTGGTGCGCCAGTACTATCTGCGCTCCGACGCCGAGCAGGGTGATCTGCAGGTGAATCTGGTCGACAAGCACCACCGCAGTGAAAAGAGCCATGCCATTGCACAGCGCCTGCGCCCGGCACTGGAAAAAATAGGTGCCCTGCACCAGGCCCGCATCAAGGTGGTGGAAGTGCCGCCCGGACCGCCCGTGATGGCGCCGCTGGTGACCGAAGTCTATGGCCCCGATGAAGCCGGTCGACAGCAATTGGCGCAGCAGATTGCACACGCCTTCAGCGCCACGCCGGACATCGTTGCGATCGATACCAGCCTGCGTGAAAACGCTGCGCGTGCCTTCCTGCGGGTGCGCGTTCAGCGCGCCGAAAGCCTGGGCATTCCGGTGGCTGCCGTGGCGCAAACCGTGTCGGCTGCGCTGGCCGGCGCCGATGCGGCCTATCTGCACGATGGGCAGGCCAAGTACCCGATTCCGGTGCGCATCCAGTTGCCGCTGGAGCGCCAGCTGGGACTGGAATCGCTGCTGGCATTGCCAATGCGTGCTGCCAACGGCCAACTGGTACCGGTCTCGGAACTGGTGCAAATCGAGCACGGCGTGATTGACAAGCCGCTCTATACCAAAGACATGAAGCCCTTGAGCTATGTTTATGGCGATATGGCCGGCACGCTGGATTCGCCCTTGTACGGACTGTTTGCGATTCGCAAGACCATGGACGCCAGTGCCGCCGAGCATCCACTGGGCGAATACTGGATTCACCAGCCGGCCGAGACCTATCGCCAGTACGCCATCAAATGGGACGGCGAGTCGCAAATCACCTATGAGACGTTCCGGGACATGGGCGCCGCCTACGGCGTTGGGTTGATTCTGATTTATCTGCTGGTGGTGGCGCAGTTTCGCAGCTATCTGACGCCGTTGGTGATCATGGCGCCGATTCCGCTGACCATTATTGGCGTCATGCCAGGCCATGCCTTGCTGGGCGCGCAGTTCACCGCCACCTCCATGATCGGCATGATTGCCCTGGCCGGCATCATCGTGCGCAACTCCATTTTGCTGGTGGATTTCATCGAACTGCAGGTAGCCCAGGGCCTGGCCTTCAAGGACGCGGTGTTGCAGTCCGCCGTGGTGCGGGCGCAGCCGATTGTGCTGACCGGTCTGGCCGCCATGATCGGCGCCTTCTTTATTCTGGACGACCCGATCTTCAATGGTCTGGCGATCTCCCTGATTTTCGGAATTCTGGTGTCCACCCTGCTGACGCTGGTGGTGATCCCGGTCTTGTATTACGCGCTGTACAGGCGCGAAATGGAATCGCGCGCAGACGCGAATACGTAGTCAGTCCCAATCGGTATATCAATTAAAAATAGTAGGAGACAAACCATGGCCCATATCGTGATCGTAGGCGCAGGCATCGGCGGCATGCCGGCGGCGTATGAACTGCGTGAAAAACTGCCCAGTACGCACAAGGTCACCGTCATCAATGCGGTGGACTATTTCCAGTTCGTGCCGAGCAATCCCTGGCTCGCCGTTGGTTGGCGCGAGCGCGACGCCATCACGCTGCCGATTCGCCCCTATCTGGAGCGCAAGGGCATCCAGTTCATTGCCCAGCCGGTGACCGCAATAGACGCACCCGGCAACCAGTTGACACTGGGCGACGGCCAGACCGTCAACTACGACTACCTGGTGATCACCACCGGTCCGAAACTGGCGTTTAGCGAAGTGCCCGGCGCCGGCCCGGCGGCCCATGGCGGTGGTGGCTTCACGCATTCGATCTGCAGCGTCGACCATGCCCAGGCATTCTGGGCCGACTATGAAAACTTTCTGCAGAACCCCGGTCCGGTAGTGATTGGTGCCATGCCCGGTGCCAGCTGCTTCGGTCCGGCCTATGAGTTCGCCTTTATTTTGGATACCGACTTGCGCAAGCGCAAACTGCGCAACAAAGTGCCAATCACCTATGTCACCAGCGAGCCCTATATCGGCCACCTCGGTCTGGGCGGTGTCGGCGACAGCAAGTCGATGCTTGAATCCGAAATGCGCAACCGCGACATGAAGTGGATCACCAATGCCAAGACCACCAAAGTAGAGCAGGGCAAGTTGTTCGTGACGCAGCTTGACGATCTGGGCAATGTCTACAAGGAACACGAAGTGCCGTTCAAACTGTCCATGATGCTGCCAGCCTTCAAGGGGGTAGATGCCGTGGCAGCGGTGCCGAACCTGTGCAATCCGCGCGGCTTTGTGCTGATCGACGAATACCAGCGCAGCAAGGCTTATAAAAATATATTTTCCGCCGGTGTCTGCGTCGCCATTCCGCCGGTGGAAACAACGCCGGTGGCCACTGGAACGCCGAAGACCGGTTACATGATCGAGAGCATGGTCGGCGCCATCGTGCACAACATTGTGGACGAATTGGCCGGACAACCGGCGCAGCACAAAGGCACCTGGAACGCGATTTGCCTGGCTGACATGGGCGACACCGGCGCCGCCTTCGTGGCCCTGCCGCAGATTCCTCCGCGCAATGTGAACTGGTTCAAAAAGGGCAAGTGGGTGCACCTGGCGAAAATCGCGTTCGAGAAGTATTTCATGCGAAAAATCAGGAAAGGCACTTCCGAACCGGTGTACGAAAAATATGTGCTCAAGGCCCTCGGCATTGTGCGCATTGCCGACCGCCACCCGCATTTGGGCAATAAAGCCTAGTTTTTGAAGGAGAACGACATGACCGTAAATCGCTATATCCATCTATTCGCCGGAACTTTCATCTTGATCTCACTGGCCCTGGGCGTGCCAGGCAGTCCGCTCTTTGTTTCGCAGTGGAGCCTGGCGTTTACGGCCTTTGTCGGACTCAATCTGTTTCAGTTCGGCATTACCGACATGTGCCCAATGGGCTGGATGCTAAAAAAGCTGGGGGTGCCGGAAAGCCGCGCCACCTGCGCGCGCTAATAGCCCCGCCTTCGCCCACATCACGAGGTTCGCCATGAGCGTTTTGAAAAATGAACAGGCCCGCACCGACCTGTTGCACCGCCTGCGACGGGCTGAGGGCCAGTTGCGTGGCATCCAGCGCATGCTGGAGAAGGACGAAGACTGCCTGAAAATCGGCCAGCAGTTCTCGGCCGTGCGCAAAGCCCTGGAGAGCACCTACCTGCGCATGACCATGTGCTTCGTGACCCAGGAGATGGAAGCCCATGGCCAGGGCACGGAAGTTAGCGACACGCAGATGAGCGCCCTGCTCAAGGACGTAGAAACCATGCTCGAACGCATGGCATAGGTGGCAACATGAACGCAAGGCAATGGTTTCTTCTGAGTGCGGCGGCAAGTGCTTGCGCCCTGCTGCTGTGCCCGATCAACAGCGCCCAGGCGCAAAATCTGGTGGCGCTGTACCAGAGCGCCCAAGACTACGACGCCAGCTACCAGTCGGCGCGCCAGCAGGCGCTGGCCACGCAAGCGCACAGCGCGCAGGCGCTGGCCGGCATTCTGCCCTCGGTGGCGCTGGGCGCATCCGTCAGCCAAACCAGCCAGACCAGCTCCTACAGC
>CAIUDG010000084.1 GCA_903897925.1 uncultured beta proteobacterium
TACGTTGGCACTGGATACGAGTGCCGTGAGCATGGCCTATAACTCTTCACACGTGGCCGGAGCCAACAGTATTGCCGCCAGCGGAACAGCGGGCTTCACTATTGCAGCCAGCACTGCGGGCAGCGTAGCCAGCGACTACAGTTTCACTGCTCCAAGCATTGCAGCCGCTAACGGTGCCACGATCACACCAGCGACGCTGAATGTGGCCGCGAACAGTGATAGCAAGACCTTCAATGGGCTCGCCTACGCAGGCGGCAATGGCGTCGTCTACTCGGGGTTTGTGAATAACGAAACCGCCGCCGTGCTGGGGGGGACGTTGGCTTATGTGGGCAATAGCCAGGGCGCACTCAATGCCGGCAGCTACCTCATCACGCCCAACGGCTTGTCCAGCAGTGATTACGCAATGAACTATACGAGTGGCGCGCTGGTCATTTCGCCCGTGGCGCTGTCAACCATCATGGGTGGTTTGACCGGTTCGACCAGCAAAGTCTATGACGGTAGCAACAGCGCAACTGTGGCCTCGGACAATTTTGCCTTCGCCGGCTGGATTGGCAGTGACGGGGCCAGCGTCACCAAGACTACGGGCGTCTTTGATACGGCCAACGCCGGTACCGGAAAAACGGTAACCGTGTCGCTGGCAGGCAGCGACTTTGCGGCCACGGGCAACACGGTTTTGGGCAATTATGTCCTGCCTACCTCAGTGAGTGGGGTCATTGGCGTTATTACCAAGGCGCCCTTAAGTGCCAGCGTGGTGGCCTCCAACAAGGTCTATGACGGAAGCACGGTGGCTGCGTCAACATTGGTTATCACCGGTGGCCTGGTTGGTAGTGAGACCGTGGGTGCCAGTGCCAGCGCCAGTTTCAATAGCAAGGACGTGCTCACCGCCAATTTGGTTACGGTGAATAGCACGGCACTGAGCAACGGCACAAATGGTGGCCTGGCCAGCAACTACAGCTTGGTAGCCGGTGAAACAGTGGCCGCAAGTATTACACCGGCGTTGTTGAGCGCTAGCGTTAGCGCTCCCAACAAGGTTTATGACGGCACTACCACGGCCACTCCAACGCTGACCATTACCGGGGGGCTGGTGGGTAGTGAGACGGTGAATGTCAGTAGCACTGGCAGCTTCAACAGCAAAGACGTGCTCACAGCCAATCGGGTCACGGTTGACAGCTCCGTACTGAGCAACGGCACAATTGGTGGTTTGGCCAGCAACTACTACCTGCCTGTCGGGCAGACTGTCGCTGCCGCTATTGGCAAGGCGACTTTGACGGTATCGGCCGATAACAAGTCCAAGTCGGCGGGTCAGGTTAATCCGCCGCTGACGGTGAGCGTTAGTGGCTTTGTTAATGGTGAATCTCCAAGCAGCGCGGAAGGTTATACCGGCGTTGGCGCGGCCAGTACGAGCGCAACCACCGAGACCCCGGCTGGCACGGCGGTGATTGTCGCGAACGCGGGCACATTGCAGGCCGACAACTATGCATTTACCAATCTGCTGGACGGCAAGTTGTCGATATCCGTGGTGCCACCGACCATGCCAGAGGCGTCGCTGGATGGCGTGCCTAGTGCCGATATTTCTGTCCCTAACGGTAGTTTCTCCAGTCTCACCAGTGCGCCCAGCGGCCCCTCATTGAATGAAGATATTTTGAAAAATTAGGGTAAGGGAATAGGCGCTGGAATCAGTTGTGCGGGTGCGGGTATCACTAGGCGCTAGTGCCTCTGGCCCCTCCCCAACGGAAAGTGCAAATGGACAAAGTTTGGGGGGTGCACCAAGCGTCCGTGCGTCAGTCAATGTACTTCGGTCTCCGTCTGCGTTTGGTAATGGCATGATCCCGGTAGCCGCACCGCCCAAATTTGGCTTTCCCTCACAGCAGCGGAGTGAAAGGCTCCAAGCACAGTCACATGCGCGAATTGCGCACGCAGCACGATGAACGACCGTTTCGGACCTTGTATGCGTTTGACCCTCGGCGCTCGGCCATTTTGTTGATCGGTGGAGATAAAACCGGAGACGGCCGATGGTACGACGTGCACGTTCCTATCGCGGACGGACTCTACGATGAACACTTGGAGCAACTTCGAAAGGAAGGACTGATCAATGGCTAACAAATTTTCAGAACTGCGTTCGCGCATGTCCCCTCAAGCACAGGCGCGGGCAGCGGACAAGGCGACACGTATGCTTGCCGAAATGCCGCTCAACGAACTACGCCAAGCGCGTGGACTTTCCCAAAAAATGCTGTCAGATGTACTGCACGTCCAGCAACCGTCGATCGCCAAAATGGAGAAACGCACAGACATGTACCTGTCAACTCTGCGCAGTCATATTGAGGCGATGGGTGGGCAGTTGGAGGTGGTGGCGCGCTTTCCGGATGGTGCGGTCAAAATCAGTAATTTTGGCGACCTTGGTTCTGCCAGCATGGGGTGATGAAGCGATAACGGGCCACCTGTTGCAGGCTTATCGGCGTCGTAAGGTGCGTGAACATTGATTCACAATTAAGAGGCGCCAGCATGGAAGCCACAAATGTGGACATATGCGAATTTCGCGCCGGAATGGCCGAATACATTGTGTCAAGCACGCCTGTGGCTGTCACGCGGCATGGTCAGACTGTTGGCTATTTCATCCCTACGCAGGGTCAAGTGGAAGCTGATGTCGCAGACCAGTACAGCCCAGGGCAGCTTCGTGCCCCACAGGCCGGGTACTTGAATTCGATTCAAAGGAAGTTCAAAGAAGCCAACGGGCTCAGGGAAGGGACACGACCGGCAGCTTGTCGACGCCAGATTTATGCGGAAACCAAAAGGTTGGTCGGGGTGAGAGGATTCGAACCTCCGGTCTCTACGTCCCGAACGTAGCGCTTTACCAGACTAAGCTACACCCCGCGGTGTTGATGCATCAGAGCAGCAATCAGTGATTACGCTCTAATAATTGGGATGCCAATTGTAGCAAACAGTCAGTGTGGTTTCCGGCAGGAAGTTTGCGGGCTGCAGAAATAGCGCGCATAGCCTCTTGGCGCGCGGCTTCACGGGCGACCTCCAAGGCGCCGGTGCGTTTCACAATCAGCACCACCTGTTCCAGCATCGACAGGTCGCCGTTTTCAATGGCTTGCTTGACGGTGGCGGTTTCCTGTGCGGTGCCGCGCTGCATGGCGGCTATCAGTGGCAGGGTGGCTTTGCCTTCACGCAAGTCGTCGCCCAGGCTTTTGCCCATGACGGCGGCGTCACCGGCATAGTCCAGCACATCGTCAATGACCTGGAACGCAGTGCCCAGTGCCTGGCCGTATTCCGCGCAGGCTTCCTCCTGCTCGGCGCTGCCCTGTGCCAGGATGGCGCCGACACGGGCGCTGGCCTCGAATAGCTTGGCGGTCTTGGAGCGAATCACTTGCAGGTAACCGGCTTCGTCGAGTTCGGCGTTGTGCATGTTCATCAGCTGCATCACTTCGCCTTCGGCAATGACGTTGGTGGCGTCGGCCAGCACTTGCATGATGCGCATGCTTTGCGCGTCAACCATCATCTGAAAGGCGCGCGAATACAGAAAGTCGCCGACCAGCACACTGGCCGGGTTGCCGAACGTAGCATTGGCAGTGGCGCGGCCACGGCGCAGGGCGGAGTCGTCCACCACGTCATCGTGCAGCAACGTGGCGGTATGGATGAACTCCACGACTGCCGCCATGTTGAAGCGTTGCGTGCCCTGGTATTGCAAGGCACCGCAGCACAGCAGCAGCAGCGCCGGACGCAGGCGCTTGCCGCCAGCGGTAATGATGTAATGGGAGACATTGCCGACCAGGGGAACCCCGGAATCTAGTCGTTGTGCAATGACGGCATCGACCTGCCGCATATCGGCTTCAATGATCGAAAGCCCAGTAGAAGAAGCGCTTGTTGTGACTTGCAAAGCGGTACACCCATTAGTTATGCGCCCGATTATAGAAAGCCGTTGTCTTGGTCTGGCAATTGGTCAAAACCGAAAAATTTGGAGGTTTCCTGGCTTATGGCTATAATCTGAGGCTCTTTGGAAATTCGTCCACTGAGTCAAGTTAAAGAGGTCAACATGTACGCGGTCATAAAAACCGGTGGCAAGCAATATCGGGTTGCTGCTGGCGAAAAAATTAAAGTAGAACAGATTGCTGCGGACGTAGGCCAAGAGATTGTGATCGACCAGGTTTTGGCTGTCGGAAACGGCGCTGAACTGAAGGTTGGCACTCCCTTGGTGTCCGGCGCGACCGTTACGGTCACAGTAATTTCTCACGGCAAGCACGACAAAGTGCGCATTTTCAAAATGCGTCGTCGTAAGCACTATCAGAAACGTCAAGGGCACCGCCAGCAGTTCACCGAACTGCAAATCGGCGCCATCACAGCATAAGGAGCGCGAGTCATGGCACAGAAAAAAGGCGGCGGCTCAACGCGAAATGGACGTGATTCCAAGCCAAAGATGCTGGGCGTGAAAGCCTTCGGTGGTGAACTGATCAGCGCAGGCTCGATCATTGTTCGTCAGCGCGGCACCAAGTTCCATCCCGGAAGCAATGTCGGCGTGGGCAAGGATCACACCCTGTTTGCACTGGTAGACGGCCACGTGTCGTTTGCAGTCAAGGGTGCGATGAACAAGCACACTGTGAACGTGACTGCAGCGTAAACTGCAGCTGCGCTCCCCGACGAACCCTGCGCCGCAAGCGCGGGGTTTTTCATTTATAACTACCGCAGTTACTGCCCATTCTCATGAAGTTCGTTGACGAAGCCTATATTGACATCTCTGCTGGCGATGGTGGAGCGGGCTGCGTCTCGTTCCGGCATGAAAAATACAAAGAGTTTGGTGGCCCCAATGGTGGCGACGGTGGTCGTGGCGGCCATGTGTTCGCCGTGGCCGACTCCAATCTCAACACCCTGGTCGATTTCCGTTTCGCGCGGCGTTACGACGCCAAGCGCGGTGAACACGGCATGGGTTCGGACATGTTCGGTGCCGCCGGTGACGACATTACGCTGAAGATGCCGGTCGGCACCATCATCAGTGACGCGGAAACCGGTGAGGTGCTGTTTGAATTGCTGACGCCCGGTGAAGTCATCACCATCGCCAAGGGGGGCGACGGTGGTTTTGGCAATTTGCGCTTCAAGAGCGCCATCAACCGTGCGCCGCGCCAGAAAACGCCTGGCTGGCCGGGTGAAAAACGCAATCTCAAACTTGAACTGAAGGTGCTGGCCGATGTAGGCCTCTTGGGCATGCCCAATGCTGGCAAGTCCACCTTCATCACGGCCATATCCAATGCGCGTCCACGCATCGCCGACTACCCCTTCACCACGCTGCACCCGAATCTCGGGGTAGTGCGGGTCGGACCCGAGCAGAGTTTTGTGGTGGCCGACTTGCCGGGTCTGATCGAAGGCGCGGCCGAGGGCGCGGGCCTGGGCCACCAATTTTTGCGCCATTTGCAGCGCACCCGTTTGCTGTTGCATGTGATTGACATGGCGCCGTTTGACGAAGGCGTGGACACCGTGGCGCAGGCCAAGGCGATTGTCAACGAGCTGAAAAAATACGACGAAAACCTGTACAAGAAGCCACGCTGGCTGGTGCTGAACAAGCTCGATATGGTGCCGCGTGAAGAGCGCCCGGCGTTGGTCAAGGATTTTGTCAAGCGCTTCAAGTTCAAGGGCCCGGTATTTGAAATATCAGCGCTCACCCGCGAAGGTTGTGAGCCCTTGATCAAGGAAATTTACAAACATGTGAAGGCCCAGCAGTTGGCCGAGCAGCCTTACGTGGAGCATGACCCGCGGTTTACCGGAGAGGCGGAATGATGCTGCAAGGCCAGTCTCCGGTATTGAAGGACGCGCGCCGCCTGGTGATCAAGGTCGGCTCCAGCCTGGTGACCAATGAGGGTCGAGGGCTGGACGAAGTGGCCATCGGCGAGTGGTGCCGGCAGATTGCGCACCTGATGCAGGGCGGTCGTGAGGTGATCATGGTCTCCAGCGGTGCCATTGCCGAAGGCATGAAACGCCTGGGCTGGAGCGAACGGCCCAAGGCGGTGCAAGACTTGCAGGCGGCGGCGGCGGTCGGGCAAATGGGTCTGGCACAGATGTACGAAACCAAGTTGCGGCTGAACCAGCTGGGCAGCGCCCAGGTGCTGCTCACGCACGCCGACCTGGCCGATCGCGAACGTTATCTGAATGCGCGCTCCACTTTGCTGACACTGCTCAAGCTGGGTGTGGTGCCGGTCATCAATGAAAACGACACCGTCGTCAACGACGAAATCAAGTTTGGCGACAACGATACGCTGGGCGCGCTAGTGGCCAATCTGGTAGAGGCCGATGCGCTGGTGATCCTGACCGACCAAAAAGGTTTGTTTACGGCGGACCCGCGCAAGGACCCCAGCGCCCAGTTGGTGCAACAGGCCCAGGCCGGTGATGCCGAGCTGGAGCGCATGGCTGGCGGCGCTGGTTCCAGCATTGGCCGCGGCGGCATGATCACCAAGATTCTGGCGGCCAAGCGGGCTGCCGGGTCTGGCGCAGCCACGGTAATTGCCTGGGGCCGTGAGCCAGACGCACTGATTCGCCTAGCGCAGGGAGAGGCCATCGGTACTTTGCTATTGGCCCGGACCCAGAAAATGCAGGCGCGCAAGCAGTGGATTGCCGACCACCTGCAAATGCGTGGTTCGGTGGTGGTGGACCCTGGCGCCATCGTCAAACTGCGCGACGAGGGCAAGAGCCTGCTGCCGATTGGCATGTTGCAGGTGGATGGCGAGTTTTCGCGGGGTGATGTGATTGCCGTGCGCGACAGCCTGGGTGTTGAGGTGGCACGCGGTCTGGCCAATTATTCCAGCGCCGAAGCGCGCCTGATCTGCCGCAAGCCTTCCAGCGACTTCGAGCGCCTGCTGGGGTATGCAGCGGAAGCCGAAATGCTGCACCGTGATAACCTGGTGATCACTCGCTGATCACCTGCTGATCAGCCACTGATCAGCCACAGATCGGCTTTCCTCGTCTGTCGTCTTAATTGACGCGCAAGTCGTAAGGCGTCTTGCGGCCAAATTTCATGGCGTCCTTGATTTCGCTGGGGGAGCCGGCCAAATTGTCGGTGCAGGCTCCCTGGCGGGCAAATACCAAAGCGTGGTGCGACGGCATGTTGGCGCTCAGATCGACCCAGACCGGTTCGGCCACTGGGCGCCAGGCGCCTTCATCGCTTTGGCGCGCATAGGTTTTTACTTCATGGGTGTCGCAACGAATGCCTTCAAAAGACGCCATCACGCCGCCACCAGGGTTGCTTATTACCACCACATAGCGCACTACATTGTCTTTGCCTACGGTAATAGTGTCTGGGTCAATTCCGGCCTTGATGCTCAGGTGCACGGGCATGTCCAGCGGCAGCAGGTGTTCGCGCGAGAACGCCGGTGCAACTTGCGGGCTGGTATCTTCTTTCCAGGGTGCCGGCTCGGGCACATTGGTGTTGTTGATGATGGGGCTCATGGCCAGCACATTGCTGGCCAGCAGTGCGCAGGCGAGCAGGCTGAGTCGGTGGAAATTAGGTTGCATCGGGTTCGGACCGGTGGCGGCCGGCATGGGGAGTTGGGTTAGCGGCCGCAGCACGTGACTCGGCGTCCTGCGACGCATTGTCGCGCGGGCGCTGGGCAGATCGCAGGTAGCGATTGCGCGGTTCGTAGCGCGGCAAAAAGCGCGCCAGTTCGGTCAGGGCCATCTGGTAGACGCCACGCTTGAATTCCACCACCAGTTCCAGTGGCACCCAGTAGTCGTTCCAGCGCCAGGCATCAAATTCCGGATGGTCGGTGGCACGCAGGTTCAGGTCCCAGTCGTGGCCAGTCAGTTGCAACAGAAACCAGATTTGTTTCTGTCCTTTGTAGTGTCCCCGTGCATCACGTCGAATGTACCTGTCGGGCACCTCGTAGCGCAACCAGTCTCGGGTACGGGCGACCACACTCACATGCTCCGGATGGAGACCCACTTCTTCGTGCAGTTCGCGGAACATGGCCTGTTCCGGGGTCTCTCCCCGGTCAATGCCACCCTGCGGAAACTGCCACGAGTGGGTGCGTATGCGTTTGCCCCAAAATACCTGATTTTTCTGGTTGAGCAGGATGATGCCGACATTGGGGCGAAAGCCGTCCCGGTCAAGCATAATCAAACCCCAATTCTTAAACTTCGTCCATTATGCACAGCAAGCGCTGTGTATAGAGCGTCGGAGTGCCTTTCCGTTGTTTGAAGTTGATCGAGTAGAGCCATGAAAGCTTCCCAATTCCTGATTTCCACCCTCAAAGAGGCCCCGGCGGACGCCGAGGTCATCAGCCACAAGCTGATGATGCGCGCCGGCATGATCAAAAAGCTGGGCGCCGGCATCTACAACTACATGCCGATGGGACTGCGCGTGATTCGCAAGGTGGAGGCCATTGTGCGCGAGGAAATGAACCGCGCCGGTGCGGTGGAGTTGTGCATGCCGGTGGTGCAGCCGGCAGAGTTGTGGCAGGAAACCGGACGCTTCGAGAAGATGGGCCCCGAGTTGCTGCGCATCAAGGACCGGCATATGCGCGACTACGTGGTGCAGCCCACCAGCGAAGAGGTGGTGACGGACATTGCGCGCCAGGAAATCAAGAGTTACAAACAGCTGCCTAAAAACCTGTACCAGATCCAGACCAAGTTCCGTGACGAGCGCCGTCCGCGCTTTGGTTTGATGCGTGGCCGTGAGTTCATCATGAAAGACGCCTACAGCTTTGACCGCGATCAGGAGTCCGCCAAGGCCAGTTACCAGGTCATGGCCGGTGCCTACCGCAAGATTTTCGACCGCTTTGGTCTGACCTACCGTGCCGTGGCTGCCGACAGTGGCGCCATTGGCGGTGATTTGTCGGAAGAATTCCAGGTCATTGCCGCCACCGGTGAAGATGCCATCGTGTACTGCCCGCAAAGCGATTACGCCGCCAATATGGAGAAGGCCGAAGCGCTGGCGCCGGCGGGGACCCGCGCTGCGGCCACCCAAGCGCTGAGCAAGGTCGCCACGCCGGGCATGGCGACGTGCGAGGCGGTTGCCGAGTTGCTCAAGCTGCCGCTGGCCAACACCGTCAAGTCACTGGTGGTGGCTACCGACACGCGTGACGCGCAGGGGGAAGTGCTGAAGACCCAGGTCAGCCTGTTGCTGATTCGCGGTGACCGCAGCATGAATGAAGTCAAGGTTGGCAAGGTTGCCGGTCTGGCGGACTTCCGTTTTGCTTCCTTGGCCGAAATCGAGGCCCATTTTGGCTGTGAGCCGGGCTACCTGGGACCGATCGGTCTGAAGCAGCCGGTGCGTGTCGTGGCCGACCGCGAAGTGGCACTGATGGCAGACTGGGTCTGTGGCGCCAACGAAGCTGGATTCCACCTGAGCGGCGTGAATTGGGGCCGGGACCTGGCCGAGCCGGACCTGGTGGCCGATTTGCGCAATGTGGTCGAGGGCGATCTGTCGCCCGATGGCAAGGGCAGCCTGGCAATTGAGCGCGGCATCGAGATCGGCCACGTGTTCTACCTCGGCACCAAATACAGCAAAGCCATGGACGCCACCTTCCTGGACGTGAATGGCAAACCCCAGTTCATGGAAATGGGCTGCTACGGCATTGGCATCACGCGCCTGCCGGCCGCTGCCATTGAGCAGAACCACGACGCGCGCGGCATCATCTGGCCGGACGCGCTGGCGCCATTCACGGTGGTGCTGTGCCCGATCAGTCCGGACCGTTTTCCGGACGTGAAGGCCGCCGCAGAGACGCTGTATGCCGAGCTGTTGGCGGCCGGCGTGGATGTGATTTTGGATGACCGCGGTGAGCGCCCCGGGGCCATGTTTGCCGATTGGGAATTGATTGGTGTGCCGCACCGCGTCAATATTGGCGATCGCGGTCTGAAAGAAGGCGTGGTCGAGTACCAGCACCGCCGAGATGCCGCTGCAACGGCGGTGCCGCTGGCGGAAATCAGCCAGCTGATTCAGGCGCGCCTGAAGGTCTGAGGTATTGGGCCATGGCAGCGATTGCGCGCCGAAGCGGTTTCAGCAGCGTACTGCTTGGCATCGCTGGCCTGCTGTTGCACGGCCTTGCGCTGGCCGGCGGTCAGGTCGAGGAGCAGCTGATGGACTCGGTGCGCACGGCACTGAGTGCAGCGGTCCAGTCCGCGCCGCCGCTGAGCTTGGAATTTCCCGACACCGCGTCCCGCCTTGACTACCTGCGCTGGCTCGGCGCCATGAGCGAGCGCCTGAAAAAGCGCAAGCCCGAGTGGCAAGCGCGCAAAGATTTTCTGCAAACCGTCTGGTACGAAAGCAAGCGCGCCGGACTCGATCCGGCGCTGGTGCTGGGCCTGATTGAGGTGGAGAGCAATTTCCGCAAATTTGCCGTGAGCCAGGTTGGCGCACGCGGCTACATGCAGGTAATGCCGTTCTGGACCCGCCAGATTGGCGATGGCGATGCCAGCCGCCTGTTCCATTTGCAGACCAATTTGCGCTTTGGCTGCGTCATCCTGCGCCACTACCTGGACCTGGAGCGCGGCGATTTGTATATGTCGCTGGGACGTTACAACGGCTCGCGTGGCAAAGCGCCGTACCCGAATGCGGTGCTGGCCGCCAAACGCATGTGGGACTATGCCGGGCCGCAGCGCAGCACCGTAGCGCTCAAGCGCTGAGGCTGGCGCCGATGGTAGTGGCCAGACCCAGGTTGCGCAGCATGAATTCTTCAAACTGCTCTGCCGGCAGCGGTTTGGCAAAGAAATACCCCTGGGCCAGGTCGCAGCCCATGGCCGCCAGCTGGTCGCGCGTGGCGGCGTCTTCAACGCCTTCGGCATTGGTGGTCAGATTCAGGCTCTTGGCCATTTGAATGATGGCCGTGACAATGGCGCGGTCTTGTGGGCTGGTGAGCAGGCGTTTGACAAAGGACTGGTCAATTTTCAGCTTGTCCACCGCAAAGCGCTGCAGGTAGGACAGGTTGGAATAGCCGGTGCCGAAGTCGTCAATTGAAATGCGGATGCCCAGGGCCTTGATGCGTTGCAAGGACTGGATGAATTTTTCCGTGTCCTGCACCAGCGTGGATTCGGTGACTTCGAGTTCCAGGTATTGCGGATCGAGTCCGGTTTTCTTGAGCGTGCGTTCGATGATGCCCTCGACATCGCCGCGGCGGAATTGCACCGGTGACAGGTTGACCGCGATGGTCAGCGGTGGCGCGCCTTGTTCGCGCCATTGCTGCATCTGGCGGCAGGCTTCTTCCACCACCCATTGGCCAATGTCGACGATCAGCCCCGATTTTTCAGCCGCCGGGATGAACAGCGCCGGCGACACCAGGCCGAGTTTGGGGTTGCGCCAGCGAATCAGTGCTTCGGCGCCGATCAGGGCACCGGTGGCAAGGTCCAGCACCGGCTGGTAGTGCAGCTCGAATTCTTTTTGTGTGATGGCGGTGCGCAGGGTCGCTATCAGGTACAGGTTTTCCGTGACGCTGGTGTTGATTTCATCGTCAAAGAAGCGGAATGTGTTGCGTCCGGCTTCCTTGGCCTGGTACATCGCCAGGTCGGCGTGGCGCAGCAGGTCTTCGTAGCTCGAGCCGTCTTTGGGGTGCATGGCAATGCCGATCGAGCAGGACACCACGATGTCGGTGTCGCGCAGCTTGCACGGCTGCGTAACTTGCTCCATGACGTTGGTGGCAATTAGCGAGATCGACTTGTTGTCACTGACATTAACCAGCCCAATCAGGAATTCGTCGCCGCCCTGGCGGCAGACTATGTCTGACTTGCGCACGGCCGTGCGCAGCCGACCGGCAATCAGTTTAAGGAACTCATCGCCAGCGGAATGGCCGAGCGAATCGTTGATGTCCTTGAAGTTGTCCAGATCGACAAACAGCAAAGCCAGGTGCGCGCCACTGCGCTCCGAGCTGGCGATGCCCTGGCCGAGCAATTGGCTGCCGAGCGCGCGGTTGGGCAGGCCGGTCAGTGCATCGTGCTGGGCCAGATAAATAATGTTTTTTTCCGACTCCTGGGCTTGGGCGATTTGCCGCACGTGGCGCTCCTGCGCGGCCCGCATATCGGCGGCGACAAACCAGCCCAGGCCTGCGGCGGTGGCCAGCATGATCAGCGTATCGCCCAGCCGCGAGCCTTCGGTGTTGGGCAGCGCTGCGCGCAGGCCCCAGGCGGTGGCAAATTCCAGGCCCAACACCAGCGCCAGCAGGGCCAGCAGCAGCCACAGGAAATGCGATTTGCGCAGGTTTTGCCCGGCGCCGAGCAAAATCAGCGGCAGGCTGAGCAAGGCCGAATCGTGCAAGCCCTCAAATTGCCACATCAGGGCGCCAAATGCCAGGCTGGCGCTGGCCCACAGCAGCAGCTGGGCGGGGTAGGTCCGCTTTTGGGCATTCCAGTACAGGCACAGCAGCAGCGCCACGCCGGTAAGGCCGACCAGAGCCAGCATACCGCTGCCACCGTGCCTGCCACGCAGCCCGGCCATGCTGGACAACGCCAGGAACATCAGGGCGGCGTATTGCCGCAGGCGACGCTGGCGTTGCGACTGTTCGTCAAACAGGTGGCTGGCGGGGCTCTGCATGGTGTCGGGGCTCATGCGGCGCACGGGAAATCAGCTGCCGGATTTGCCCAGTGCCTGTACCAGTTCACCGGACTCGTACATTTCCATCATGATGTCTGAACCGCCGATGAACTCGCCCTTGACGTAGAGTTGCGGAATGGTTGGCCAGTGGCTGTATTCCTTGATACCCTGGCGCACTTCGTCGTCTTCCAGCACGTTGACGGTCTTGATGGCTTTGGCATCGACGCCGCACGCTTTCAGAATTTGGATGGCGCGGCCGGAAAATCCGCACTGGGGAAAGCTGGCAGTGCCTTTCATGAACAGCAGGACTTCATTGGATTTGACCAGTTCGTCAATGCGTTTTTGTACGTCGCTCATATGCATACCTTTTAATAGACAGATGGCTGGATTATTTCACCATCGCGCCAAGCCCGGCGCCGGGGCGCTGTCGGCTTGCAAAAAAGCGTGCGTTTTTACTGATAATCGGGCGTCACTTTAGACCACCACCATGAAAATTGAAAAAAACACCGCCGTTACCCTGACTTACCAGGTATTTGAGAGCACTGGCAAGCTGCTGGAAGCGAGCCAGGAGCCGATGTCCTACCTGCACGGCGGCTATGGCAACACGTTTGCCAAACTGGAAGCTGCGCTGGAAGGCCAGCAGGCCGGCTACCAGGCCACGGTCGAGTTGCAGCCGGCAGATGCCTTTGGCGAGCGCAACGAAGCCTTGCTGCAGTCGATTCCGAAAAAGCATTTTCCGCCCGGCGTCAAGGTTGGCGGCCAGTTGGAGTCGCGTGATGACGCTGGCCAGCCACACGTGTTCACGGTGCTGAAGATCAAGGGCGACACCGTGTTCCTGGACGGTAACCACCCCATGGCCGGGAAAACCTTGCGGTTTGCCCTGAAAGTGCTGGAAGTGCGCGCGGCCTCCGAAGAAGAAATTGCGCATGGCCATGTGCACGGAGCGCACGGGCACCACCATTGAAGCGGAAGCTGCAGTTGCAGCAGTTGCAGCAGTTGCAGCAGTTGCAGCAGTGGCGGCAGGGGAGTGGAGTGCGAAACGTTGAAAATTGCCGATTTTCATAAATGTCGGCAATTTTCGGTAAGTTTTTCTCCGTGTTTGCATTGTTATTGCAATCTTCTGCGGCCTTGGGTGGCATACCATAGTGGCTTACATACCAAGCCCGAGGAGCCACTCTTGTTAGACCAACCCGCCAGCAAATACCAGGCCTTTCCGACCATTTCCCTGCCGGACCGCCAGTGGCCGGGACGCAGTATTACGACTGCGCCGATGTGGATGAGCAGCGACTTGCGGGACGGCAACCAGGCGCTGTTCGAGCCGATGAATGGCGAGCGCAAGATGCGCATGTTCCGCACCTTGTGCGAAGTGGGTTTCAAGGAAATCGAGGTGGCATTCCCAAGCGCCTCGCAGACCGAATTCGATTTCGTGCGCGAGCTGATCACGGGGGGGCACATTCCGCAAGACGTGACGATTGAGGTGTTGACGCAGTCGCGCGAGCATTTGATTCGCCGCACTTTCGAGTCGCTGCAGGGCGCACGCCGTGCCATCGTGCACATCTACAACGCCACCGCACCGGTATTTCGCGAACTGGTATTTGGCATGGACAAGCGCGAGATACTGGAGATGGCACTGGAGTCGGTGCGCCTGGTCAAGGCCCTGGCGCAGGCGCAACCGGAAACTGAATTCGTATTGCAGTACAGCCCCGAGGTGTTCTCCAGCACCGAACTGGAGTTTTCCCTGGAAGTCTGCAATGCCGTCAGCGCCGAGTGGGGCGCAAGCCCGCAGCGCAAGCTGATTCTGAATTTGCCAGCCACGGTCGAGGTGGCGACGCCGAATGTCTATGCGGACCAGATTGAATGGATGCACAAGCACCTGGAGCGGCGCGACAGCATTGTGCTGAGCCTGCATCCGCACAACGACCGCGGCACCGCTGTGGCCGCCGCCGAGCTCGGCCTGATGGCCGGCGCTGACCGCGTCGAAGGCTGCCTGTTTGGCAGTGGCGAGCGCACCGGCAATGTCGATCTGGTCACGCTGGCGCTGAATCTGTACACGCAGGGCGTGGCGCCGGGCCTGGATTTTTCCGATATCAATGCGGTGGCGCGTACCGTCGAGTACTGCAACCAGATGCCGGTGCACCCGCGCCATCCCTATGTTGGCGACCTGGTATTTACCGCCTTCAGTGGCTCACACCAGGACGCCATCAAGAAGGGTTTGGCGGCCCAGCAGCCCGAGGCCCAGTGGCGCGTGCCATATTTGCCGATCGATCCGTCGGACCTGGGGCGCAGTTATGGCTCGGTGATCCGGGTCAACAGCCAGAGCGGCAAGGGCGGCGTGGCCTACCTGATGGAAACCGAGTTTGGCGTGGTCATGCCGCGCCGCCTGCAGGTGGAGTTTGCCGGTGTCGTGCAGGAACATGCCGATGCCCAGGGCGGAGAAATGACGGCGCAGGACCTGTGGCAGTTGTTCAGCAGCCAATTTCTGGGTGCGGCACAGGCCGGTGTGCGCTATGTCGATCACCAGCTGTTCGACGCGAGCGCGCCTGGCGGCAATCAATTGCAGGGAGTGCGCCTGGGACTGGAGGTGCATGGGCAGCGCGTGGATGTGCGCGGCCAGGGCAATGGGCCGATCGACGCGGCGGTGCAGGCGTTGCAGGGTTTGGGCATTGCGCTGCAGGTGCGCAGCTTTGAAGAACGTTCCATCAAGGCCAGCACGCAGGGTGGCAACGCCCAGGCCTGTGCCTTTCTGGAAGTGGCATGCGCCGCTGGTGGCGGCGAGCGCTATGGCGTTGGCCTGCACGGCAACATTGTCACGGCCTCCTTGCAGGCGCTGGTCAGTGCCATCAACCGGCTCGGCCTGCAGGCCCAGGGCGCCGGGGTGGCGCGGGTGCCGCAGCACGCCGCCGAAGTGGCGGTGGCGGCTTAGGCCTTTTTCAGGAAACAGGCCTTGAGCATGAAGCTGCCGCCGTCCATCTTGCAGTCGACTTCGTGGTCGCCACCGACCAGGCGGATGCTCTTGACCTTGGTACCCATCTTCAGCACCGTGGAGCTGCCTTTGACCTTCAGGTCTTTGATCAGCACCACGGCATCGCCGTCCTGTAACACCTGACCGTTGCTGTCCTTGACTACGGACGTGTCTTCATCGGCTTCGGCTGCGGCGGCTTCTTGCGGCCATTCATAGCCACAGTCGGCGCAGACAAAATTGGCGCCGTCCGGGTAGGTGTTTTCAAGCGTGCATTGGGGGCAGGCGGGTGTGCTCATGGGGTGATGTCGAGGTGGTAGGTGTAAAAAATGTCGTCGCGTTGCCAGCCCTGGCTGGCATACAGCGCCTGCGCTGGCAGATTGGTTTTGGCGGTGCTGAGGTCGAGCCGGGCCACGCCTTCGGCACGCGCGTGTGCGGCGGCGGCCTCTAGCAGGGCTCGGCCGACGCCGTGTTGGCGTGCGTCCTTGCCAACGTACAGGTCATACAGCACATAGATCGGGCCGGCCAGTACCGAGCACCAGCTCGGATACAGCTGGCAAAAGCCCAGCGCTGCGCCGTCGGCGTTTTCCGCCAGAAAGAGGATGGCCTCGTGCTTTGTCAGGCGCTCGGCGAGGAAGGCGTGGGCGCGTGGCAAATCGGGTGCCTGCGCATAGAACTGGCGGTAGGCGTCGAACAGCTCGGCCAGCGCGGGCAGGTCGGTCAGGCTGGCGCGGCGGATGGCGGGGGCGCTCATGGATTGCCACCTGCAGGCGCCACAGCGCCCCAGCAACCGCCCCAGCAACCGCCACTGCAGCGCTCAATGGCGGCCAGATCGCAGCGCGATTGCACCTGGCTGAAGCCCGCCGATTGCAGCAGCTGGCGCACCGCTTCGGCCTGGTCGTAACCGTGTTCCAGCAGCAGCCAGCCGCCGGGTGCCAGACAGGCCGGCGCCTGCTGCACGATGCGGCGGATGTCGTCCAGTCCGTCGGCGCCGCTGACCAGGGCCTGCAGTGGCTCATGGGCCAGTGCCGGCAGGTGCGCGTCGCCGAGCGCGATATAGGGCGGATTGGAGACGATAGCGCTAAATTTTTCCGTGACGCCGTCGAGCCAGCTGGCCTGGCGCAGTTGCAGCGGCAGGCGCAGGCGTTCGGCATTGTGGCGTGCCAGTGCCAACGCATCGGCGCTGCGATCAGTGGCGTGCACTTGCCACTGCGGGCGTGCCTGTTGCAGCGCCAGGGCGATGGCGCCGCTGCCGGTGCCCAGGTCGATAATGCGTTGTGGCGCGTCGGCGGCGAGCAGTTCCAGCGTCCAGTCCACCAGGGTTTCGGTGTCGTCGCGCGGGTCCAGCACGCGCGCGTCGATGGCCAGTGGCAGACCGTAGAACTCCTTGTGGCCGGTGATGTAGGCCAGCGGTTCACCGGCGCTGCGCCGTGCCGTACCGGCACGCACGCGCTGCCAGGCGGCGTCGTCGATGGCGTCATAGCTGTGGATCAGCAGCCAGGCGCGATCGGTGGGCGCCCGGCCCAGGGCGTGCAGTACCAGCAGCTCGGCTTCCAGGCGTGGCAGTCCGGCTTGCTGGGCCTGGCGGATGGCCTGTCCGACTTGTTGCTGGCTGAGACTGGATGGTGGCATGGTGTGGCCTCAGGCCTTGCTTTCCAGTTCGGCCATCTGCTGTGCCGCTTCATAGGCCTGCAGCGCTTCGACCACGTCGCCCAGATCACCTTCCATGATGCCCAGCAGCTTGTACAGGGTCAGGTTGATGCGGTGGTCGGTGAAGCGGCCCTGCGGGAAGTTGTAGGTGCGGATGCGGTCGCTGCGGTCGCCGCTGCCGATCAGGCTCTTGCGTTCGGCAGCGTCCTTGGCGGCGCGTTCCGAGCGGTCTTTTTCCTGGATTCGGGCGGTCAGCACGCGCAGCGCCTGTGCCTTGTTGCTGTGCTGGCTGCGGCCGTCCTGGCACTCGGCCACGATGCCGGTGGGCAAGTGGGTGATGCGCACGGCCGAATCGGTTTTGTTGATGTGCTGGCCACCGGCACCGCTGGCGCGGTAGGTATCAATGCGCAGGTCGGCCGGATTGATCTGGATCGCCTGCTGTTCGTCTGGTTCGGCCAGTACCGCCACGGTGCAGGCGCTGGTATGGATGCGGCCCTGGGTTTCGGTGGCCGGCACGCGCTGCACGCGGTGACCGCCCGATTCGAACTTGAGGGCGCCGTACACGTTGTCACCGGCGACACGCAGCACCACTTCCTTGTAGCCACCGAGTTCGCTCTCCGAGGCGCTCATGATTTCGGTGTTCCAGCCTTTGCTGTCGCAATAGCGCGTGTACATGCGTGCCAGATCGGCGGCAAACAGCGCCGATTCATCACCGCCGGTGCCGGCGCGGATTTCAATGAAAGCATTGCGCGCGTCGTCCGGGTCTTTCGGCAGCAGCATGCGCTGCAGCTCGGTTTCCAGCTGTGCCAGTTCGGCCGTGGCGCTGTCGATTTCCTCCTGCGCCATGGCGGCCATGTCGGCGTCGTCGGCCGATCCGGCCAGCATCTCGGTGCCGGCCGCCAGGTCGGCTTCGCGTTGCTGGTAGCGGCTCCAGCGGCTGGCTACTGCGCCAACCTCGGTGTGCTCGCGCGACAGTGCCAGAAACTGCTTCATGTCCTGCATGATGTCTTCGCGCGAGAGCAGGAATTCGAGTTCCCCCAGGCGGTCGGCATAGCGGGCAAGTTGTTGGCGGAGAAAGGGTTTCATGGAACAGGCAATTCAGGAACGGAACAGAGCAAACGCGCAGGCCCACAGGACCATGCGCCGGGCGGGCGCAGCAGCGGCGCTAACGAAATACGCTGCGACGCGAATGCGGGTGGGCCTGGAATGTTGCCATCAACGCTGCTCTTTGCGCAGGAAAAAGTGCTGCACCGCGTTACCGGCACGCTCGCGTGCCGCCGCGTCGCCAGCGCGCAATTCGGCCATGGCGCCGTGCAGCATTTTTTGTGTCAGTCCACGCGACAGGGCTTCCAGCACGGTGTCCACGTCTTCGCCCTTGGCCAGCAGCTTGCGTGCGCGCGCCAATTCGGTGGCGCGCCACAGGTCAGCCTGGGCGTTGAGTTGCTGGATCAGCGGCACGCTGCTGCGCTGCTCGACCCAGTGCATAAAGCTTTGCACCCCGGCGTCGACAATCGCCTCGGCCTGTGCCACCGCCGCCTGGCGGTTGGCCTGGCCGGTTTGCACCACGGTGGCCAGGTCGTCAACGGTGTAGAGGTAAATATCGCCCAGGTCTTTGACCTCGGGTTCGATGTCGCGCGGCACCGCCAGGTCGACCATGAACATCGGACGGTGGCGGCGCTTTTTCAGCGCCCGTTCGACGGCGCCCAGGCCGACGATGGGCAGGGCACTGGCGGTACAGCTGATGACGGCGTCAAACTCGTGCAGGCGTTCCGGCAGGTCGGCCAGGCGCATCACCTCGGCGCCAAAGCGCGCAGCCAGTTTTTCGCCGCGCTCCAGCGTGCGGTTGGCAATGGTGATGGATTTGGGATTCTTGGCGGCAAAGTGCGTGGCGCACAGCTCAATCATTTCACCCGCACCGACAAACAGCACCTTGACCTGGCCCAGGTCTTCAAACAGCTGGCCGGACAGGCGCACCGCGGCAGCGGCCATGCTGATCGAGTGGGCGCCGATTTCGGTTGAGCTGCGCACTTCCTTGGCCACCGCAAAAGAGCGTTGAAACAGCTGCGACAGCGTCGTTCCCAGTGACCCAGCGGCGTCGGCCGCGCGCACGGCGTCTTTCAGCTGACCCAGGATCTGGGCTTCGCCCAGCACCATCGAGTCCAGGCCGCTGGCAACACGAAAAGCGTGGCGCGCGGCTTCGTCGCCGAGCAGGTGGTAGGTGTGCGAGCGCAGTTCGGCGGTGCTGACACCGCCGCTTTGTGCCAGCCAGTTCAGCGTTTGTTCCAGCGCGGCTTCATCGCCGGCACAGTAGATTTCGGTGCGGTTGCAGGTGGAGACAATCGCTGCTTCCGGGCTGCGCTGGGCACTCGGTGCGACTGCTTCGCGCAGCGCCTGCAGGTGTGGTTCGACCTGGTCCATGGCGAACGCAAACCGGCCCCGCAGGTCCAGCGGTGCTGTGGTGTGATTGATGCCTAATGCCCAGACTGCCATATTGTGTGGGGCCGATTATAAAATCCTGCCCTGTTACTTTTCATTTCTTGCTTTCGAGCCTGCTAGCCTAACCGATCACCATGGGTCTTTTCGCACTTCTTAACCATTGGGTCAACCTATTGGCTCCGGCACTGGTGGTTGGGCCCTTGCTGGCGCTGGCGGCGCCGCTGGTGCAAAAAAAAGCGGCGCTGCGGCGGTCCTGGCTGTGGCTGAGCGTGCTGAACATGCTTGTGGGCATGCTGGCCCTGCTCGGCGGTCTCTGGTTTTTTGGCCACGACGCCAAGATGCTCAGTTATGTCGCCATGCTGCTGGGTTGTGCCACGGCGCAGTTTGTCGCCGTCAGGGGCTGGCGCGTCTGAGCGCTGCGCCGGGGCCGAGCTGGTGAACCTGGTCGGTGATGATGCCGGCCACGCCCAAAGCCTCCAGGCGCTGGGCATCATCTGCCGTGTTGACGGTGTAGCAAAGCGCCTGCAGCCCGGCGCCGGCGGCCTGGCTGCAGCGTTCGGCATTCCACAGCGGGTAGTGGCAAACCAGGGCCCGGCACTGCAGGTCCTGCGCCTGTTGCAGACAAGCGTCCCAGGAGCGGTCCGGCAATTGATCGACCAACAGGGCGCGCGGCAGCGCCGGCACGGCAGCCAGTGCGCCGTGCAGTGACTCGACATCAAACGAACTCAGCAGCGGTGGTGTCTCCTGGCCCAGCCACAGCCGCGCCGCATGGCGCGCCACGACTTCGCCGGTTGCGCGCTCGGTGCCGGGCGTGGCCTTGATTTCGATGTTCAACAGAAAGTGGTTGCTGATGCAGAAGCGCGCGATCGCCTCCAGCGTTGGCAGGGGCTCGCCGGCAAAGGGCGTGGAATGCCAGGCGCCGGCGTCCAGCTGCGACAGGGCGTACCAGGAGTGTGCGCCGCCGCTGAAATTGAGCGCGCTGCCGTTGGAGCCCCAGCGCTGCGCGGCGTTGGTGGTGCGCTCCAGACCGGCGTCATGCAGCAGGAACGGAATGCCGTCGGAGCTGAGTTTGACGTCGCATTCGAACATGCGAAAGCCATGGGCGGCACCCAGGCGGAACGCCGCCAGGGTGTTTTCCGGCGCCAGTTTGCCGGCGCCCCGGTGCGCAATCCAGCGGGGATAGGGCCAGGGAGCGGGGCTGGAGGACGGCATGAAGCGGGTTTTTCGTGCGGATTCTGTGCCGGTACTGTACATCTGGCGAGGTCATTCTGCCGGCTTCGCCGACGATTGTTGCGCTGCGGTACCATCACGGGTCAGCTACATAAGCCATTCCGGCCAGGTCTGGACCGCAGACCGCCGGGGGGCCACGCACAACCCGATGAACGCTCCGATACCCTTGAATGAATTGCTCCGTGGCGCTGCCGCACCGGCCGCCGCGCATGAGCGCATCCGCGAAATACCGTACAACTACACCTCGTTTTCCGACCGGGAGATCGTCATACGTCTGCTCGGCACGCAGGCCTGGGACACCCTGAATCAGCTGCGCCAGGAGCGCCGCACCGGGCGTTCAGCGCGCATGCTGTACGAGGTGCTGGGCGATATCTGGGTGGTGCAGCGCAACCCCTATCTGCAGGACGACCTGCTCGACAACCCGCAGCGGCGCGCGCAGCTGGTCGAAGCCCTGAACCACCGTCTGTCCGAAGTGGAAAAGCGCCGCACGCCGGCGCTGGACGCCGAACGCGATGCCATGGTCGGTCAGCTGCTGGTGGCTGCACGTGCTGCCGTGCAGCGCTTTGACGCTTCGTTTGCCGAGCAGGCCGAGCTGCGGCGCAAGACGCAGCGCCGCCTCAACAAATGCACGGCGCGCGACAACATCAAGTTTGACGGCCTGTCGCGGGTCAGCCACGTTACCGACGCCACCGACTGGCGCGTGGAATACCCGTTCGTCGTGCTGACGCCCGATTCGGAAGAAGAAATGGCCGGTCTGGTGAAGGCCTGTATCGAACTCGGCCTGACCATTGTTCCGCGCGGCGGCGGCACCGGCTACACCGGTGGCGCGGTGCCCCTGACCTGGAAGAGTGCCGTCATCAACACCGAAAAGCTGGAAGCCATGACGGAAGTCGAGATGCGGCGCCTGCCGGGTCTGGACCGCGAGGTGGCCACGGTCTGGAGCGAAGCGGGCGTGGTCACGCAGCGCGTGGCCGATGCCGCCGA
>CAIUDG010000085.1 GCA_903897925.1 uncultured beta proteobacterium
AAGGTCCGTTACGACACCTTTGACAGCAACGAAACCCTGCACGCCAAGCTGGTCGCTGGCAAGACCGGTTACGACATCGTGGTGCCGTCCTCCAACTGGGGCAAGATCCAGAGCGAGGGTGGTCTGCTGATGAAGCTCGACAAGAGCAAGATCAGCACCTACGGCAACCTCGATCCGTTCGTGATGGAGCAGCTGAAGAAAATGGACCCGGGCAACCAGCACCTGGCGCCCTGGATGTGGGGCATCACCACGGTCGGTGTGAATACGGCCAAGCTGAAGGCGGCACTGGGCAATCTGCCGATGCCGGAAAACGCCTGGGACCTGATTTTCAAGCCCGAATACATCAGCAAGGCCAAGTCCTGCGGCGTGTCGGTGCTGGATTCGGGCGACGAAGTGTTCCCGGCAGCACTGCGCTACCTGGGCAAGGCACCGTACAGCAAGAACCCGGCCGACTACCAGGAAGCCGCCAAGCTTTTGTCCACGATCCGTCCTTACGTGACCCTGTTCTCGTCCTCCGGCTATATCAACGACCTGGCCAGCGGCTCGCTGTGCCTGGTGTTGGGCTGGAATGGCGATATTGGTATTGCCAAGGCGCGCGCCAAAGAGTCCAAGAATGGTGTCGTGATCGAATCCTTGCTGCCCAAGACTGGCGCCGTGCTGTTCTTTGACACCATGGCGATTCCGGTGGACGCCACACACGTGGAAAACGCCTACAAGTGGATCAGCTATATCTACCGTCCGGAAGTGAATGCCGGGCTGGTGAACAAGGTGCACTATTCGAACCCGGTTCCGAGTGCTGCCAAATATATCAACGCGGATACCCTGAACGACAAGACAGTGTTCATGACCAAGGAAGACTTGGCCAAGATGGTACCGCCGGACTCTGTGAACAATGACATCCGGCGTGTGCGCACCCGGCTGTACACCACGTTCAAGACCGGTCTCTGATTTCCTAACCCAACTACAACTTACCTATTGGTGACCTGAGCAACGCGCAGTTTCGCGCGTTGCAGGGGTTGCCCCTGCGAGAAAATTTTTATGGCGAACCCAACGCATCCAGCAAGTGCAGCAGACCAGAAGTTTGTGCACATTGACAAGTTGATCAAACGCTTTGACGAGGTGGCCGCTGTCGATGAGGTCTCCGTCGACATTGCCAAGGGGGAAATCTTTGCGCTGCTGGGCTCCTCCGGCTGTGGCAAATCCACCTTGCTGCGTATGCTGGCCGGTTTTGAAACCCCGACGACCGGAAAAATTTTGCTCGAAGGCATGGACGTCGCCAAGATGCCGCCTTACGAGCGTCCGATCAACATGATGTTCCAGTCCTATGCGCTGTTCCCGCACCTGACGGTTTGGGAAAACGTGGCCTTTGGTCTGAAGCGCGAAGGCATGCCGGCCAAGGAAATTGGCGACCGCGTTGAAACCATGCTCAACATTGTGCAGCTCAAACCTTATGCCAAGCGCAAGCCGCACCAGCTCTCGGGTGGTCAGCAGCAGCGCGTGGCGCTGGCACGCTGCCTGGCCAAGAGCCCCAAGCTGTTGTTGCTGGACGAGCCACTGGGGGCGCTGGACCGCAAGCTGCGCGAGCAGACGCAATTTGAATTGCACAACATTATCAAGAAGGTCGGCGTGACCTGCGTGCTGGTGACGCACGACCAGGAAGAAGCCATGACCATGGCCGACCGCATCGCCGTGATGAGCGCCGGACGCTTTATGCAGGTCGGCAAACCGCACGAAATTTATGAAACCCCGAGCTGCAAGTTTGTCGCAGACTTCATCGGCAATGTGAACCTGTTTGACGGCACCCTGATCGAGGACGCGCCAGACCACTGCATGGTCGGCTCCGAATACGGCAACTTTTTTATCGACCACGGCATCACCGGCACCATGGGCATGCCGCTGACGGTGGCGGTGCGGCCGGAAAAAATCAGCCTGTCGCGCACGCCGGCGGAAAACCCGACCCAGAACTGCCTCAAGGGCGTGATTTCTGACAGCGGTTACTTTGGCAGCTTTTCGCTGTACCGCATGAACCTGCCGGGTGGTCGCAAACTGCAGATACAGATCACGCACCAGAACCGCCACATCGAGATGCTGCGCGATGGGGAAGAAGCCTATGCCACTTTCACGCCCGATTCGCTGGTCGTGCTGACCAACTGAGTGAAAGCGCACAAGCCATGAAACTCCAACAGTTCACACCGGCGCGCATCATGCGCAGCCTGAAGGCGGTCAACTGGGGCCGCCAAAGCGTGATCGGCATACCCTACCTGTTCTTGATTTTGCTGTTCAGCATTCCGTTCTTGGTGGTGTTGCGCCTGAGCGTTACCGAGATGGACGGCGTCCACATCATGAACCTGACGGACTACTCCGACGGCATGCTGACGCTGAAAATCAAGTTGTCCAACTACATCTTTCTGACGACCGATGATTTGTATGTGGCAACCTATATTTCATCGGTCAAATTTGCCCTGATCAATACACTGATCTGCCTCTTTATCGGCTATCCCTTCGCCTATTTCATGGCGCGTTCGCCGGTCAGCATGCGACCGGCGCTGCTGATGCTGGTGTCGCTGCCGTTCTGGACTTCCTATCTGCTGCGTGTCTATGCCTGGAAGGGGCTGCTCGACGATAACGGTGTGTTTAACAACATGCTGCTGGGCATGCACCTGATCGATGAACCGATCAAGATGATGCACACCAGTTTTTCCATGATGGTGGGCATGGTCTATACCTATCTGCCGTTCATGATTTTGCCGTTGTACGCCAACCTGGCGAAGATGGACTTGCGTCTGCTCGAAGCCGCCAAAGACCTGGGTGCCACGCCATTCAAGACCTTCTGGCTGGTGACGGTGCCGCTGTCGAAGAACGGCATCATTGCTGGCGCCATGCTGGTGTTCATTCCAAGTGTTGGCGAATACGTGATTCCGGAACTGCTGGGCGGACCCAGCACGCTGATGATTGGTCGCGTGCTGTGGGATGAATTCTTCAGCAACAACGACTGGGCAATGGCCTCGGCGGTGGCGGTCAGCATGGTGGTACTGATCCTGTTGCCCTTGGTGATATTCAACAAGTACCAGGCCGAATCCGGCGCGGTGCGGGGAGCATAAACATGGATAGTCGCATCGGAAAATTCTGGTTGGGAATGGGTTATCTGTTCCTGTATATGCCGATCTTTACCCTGATCGTGTTCTCCTTCAATGACTCGAAGATGGTCACGCTGTGGGGTGGTTTTACCTTCAAATGGTACGGCCTGATCGCCAACGACACCGAGGTCATCGACGGCTTCAAGCTGTCCATGAAGGTGGCGCTGATGTCGGCCACCAGCTCGGTGGTGCTGGGTATGCTGGGCGCTTTTGCGCTGGTCAAATACAAGCGCTTTTTTGGCCGCATGACCTTCTCCGCCCACATCAACGCGCCGCTGGTGGTGCCGGAAGTGATTACCGGCTTGTCGCTGCTGCTGTTCTTCGTGATGTGTGATCGCCTGTTCGGTTTGCCACAACGCGGAGTATTCACGATCTGGGCCGGTCATACCTCGGTCGGCATGGCCTACGCGGCGGTGGTGATTCAGTCGCGCCTGATGGAGATGGACAAGTCGCTGGAAGAGGCGGCGATGGACCTGGGTTGCCGGCCGTTCCAGGTGTTTCGCCTGGTGACTTTTCCGATGATTGCGCAGTCGCTGGCTTCGGCCTGGCTGCTGACCTTCACGATATCGCTGGATGATGTGGTTTCCACCGCATTCCTGTCCGGCCCCGGATCGACCACGTTGCCGATTATTATTCTGTCGCGTGCACGCCTGGGTTTGAATCCGACCATCAACGTAATCGCCACGATTACCGTGGCGGTGGTGGCGGTCGGTGTGTTGGCCGGCAGTTTGTGGATGAGTCGACAGGAGCGCAAACGGGCTGCCGAGCAGGCCGCAGCGTATCGGGATGGAATGGCATTGGATGCCTTGCCAGCGTAATCTGTGTGTTTTAACTTGGAGAGTGGACTATGAAATTAAAAGTGACGGCAATCGCGGTTGCCCTGGCGTTCCCCATGCTTGCCAACGCACAAAGCAGTGCGCAAATGCAGGGGGAAATTGATGCCCTGAAGGCGCAGATCAAAGAGTTGCGCGCGTTGATCAAGGCACCCGATGCCGAAGTGGATGCCTTGCCGCCGGTGGACCCTGAAGAGTTCAACCGCATCAAGGGCAAGGTGGAGGCTGCCGATGACGTGCAAAACGTCAACGGCATGAAGGCCTTGCGTATCAGCGGTGGTATTGACCCGGTGTTTATCTGGAACCAGGCCAAGAATTCGAGCGGCTTCTCGTTTGGCAACAATACGACGACACCGGCGGCCACTTCGTATGATGATTCGATGTTCGGTGTGGCCTATCTGGATCTGCAGAAGGAAATGGAAGGCGGTACCAAGTTCCATTTGACCCTGATGCCGACCAAGAGTGCCGGTGGTGCGTTCGCCGCCAGCACCAATGGTTCCATCATTCAGGAAGCCTCGGCGTCGATTCCGCTGGATGGCAGCAGCACGCGTTTGATGGTGGGTCAGATGCCGGACGTTTCGGGTTACGAGGCCTGGTATCCGACCTATGTGGGTGAGAACAATATTTCGTCGAACGTGATGTACCCGACTTATGCGACGAATTTTGTAACGCATAACCTGTTGTGGGATTTCACCGGCGCTTATTTCTATACGGGCGTTGGTCTGGATCTGGTGCGTGGCCCGTGGGAGACCAAGTTGTTCCTGGCCAATGTGAATGCCAGCCGGGGCGATACCAAGCTCGCTCTTGGTGGAACCGGCCAGTCTAACAACAACACCGGCTTCATCTATAACGCGGCCTATACCCAGGAAGAGTTCTGGGGCGTCGAGTTCACGGGTTACTTCCTGCCGAATATGCCCACGCCTTCGGGTGCCGCGGGCAATGTCACGTCGTTTGAAATTGACGGCAATTACACGCGTGGCACTGTCAACGGCAACCTGCAATTCACGCTGGGTACGCAACACAACGGCGCCTACAGCACGGATGCCAACGGCAACCTGCAGGATTCGCGTTGGTACGGCATGTCGCTGTTGCTGTCCGAGCGTCTGAATACGCGCTGGTCGGTGGCGACACGCCTTGACTACCTGAACAACCAGGCCAATGGCGGCGGTATCTTCACGCTCAATTCTGCGAATGCTGGAACTTCTGGTGTTGGTGATGCGGTGAATGGTTTTGGGCCGGATGCCAATGACCCATCTGGTCAGACCGGCACCAACCGCGCTGCGCTGGCATTGTCGACCACTTACCACGTGACGCAGAATGCTTCCCTGCGTGCGGAAGTTCGCCGCGATTTCGCGTCTACTGCAGCGTTCTATGACTACAACACTGGCAATATGGTCAGCGCTAACAACGTGGTTGCCTTGCAGGCCTTGGTCAACTTCTGATGGTCTTGTGCGGGCTGCGATTGGCGCGGCCTGCGGCAAGCTGAAAACGCGCCCTTCGGGGCGCTTTTTTTTGCGCTGCGCGCGTGCTTGATTTCTCTGCCTCCAGCGTTGTTGGCGTTCGCTGCATTGCGCGTCCGCGGGTGGTTTTTTCCTCCTGCCGTGTTGGCGCTCGCTGCGTTGCTTGTTTGCTTGTGTTCTTTTCTTCCTGCTGTGTTGGTTCGCGCTGCGTTGCTTGTCTGCTTGTGTTCTTTTCTTCCTGCTGTGTTGGTTCGCGCTGCGTTGGTTCTTTTTCACCTGCCGTGTTGGCGTTCGTTGCGTTGCGCGTCCGCGGGTGGGCGAGGACTGACGAAGCGGGCACCCGTTCTACGGTCCACGCTCGCTGACCAGCACTTCTGGGAAACCCGCCGCACTTCACAAACACCTTGGCTGGCGCCACCGCTTGGTCACAGCAGCGAATCGGACCTACGCCCGGATACCCGCTTCGCCAGTCCCCAGATATTTTTGTAAATATTTCAAGGTAAAAATACCAAATACCAAATACCAAATACCAAATACAGACTAGCAGCCAGCGGCTGGCAGCTGGCAGCTGGCAGTTG
>CAIUDG010000086.1 GCA_903897925.1 uncultured beta proteobacterium
CGCGCAACGCAGCGAGCGCCAACACAGCAGGAGGAGGAGAAGACCACCCGCGGACGCGCAAAGCAAAGCAATGCAGCGCGCGCCAACAACGCAGCAGAAAGAACCCTGACAGCGTGTTCAGTAACGGGTTTGCGAGAGCTCGGCGAACAGATCGCTGTAAATCTTGTAACGCGCTGCCGAGATCAACGGCGTCGCCGCAGCCAGCGCCGACAGCACACCACAACCCGGCTCATGCAAATGGCTGCAGTTGTAAAACTTGCAATTCGACGCCTGCGCCTGAATGTCCGGCATCAGCCGAGCCAAGTCCATGGCCGCAATATGGTGCAGACCAAACTCCTGAAACCCGGGTGAGTCGATCACAGCCGTGCTGCGCTCGCCATCGACCCAGTACAAATGGGTGCTGGTAGTGGTGTGCTTGCCCGAGTTCAGGGCGCTCGAAATTTCTTGCGTCAACACCTGGGCGTTAGGCAGCAGGCAATTGATCAGACTGCTTTTGCCCGACCCGGACGGTCCCAGAATCAACGTGGTTTTCTGTGCCATCAGCGGCATCAGCGCTGCGCGTTCGGTCGCTACACAGTCCGGGCTTCTGGGCTTGAGTGCCAGCGGCAATACCTGGTAGCCCATTTCGCGGTAGACCTGCATGCGCTCCCAGGCACGGGCGAAGGGCAGCGCCAGATCGCTTTTGTTGAGCGCGATGATGGGGCGAATCTGTGCCGCCTCGGCGGCAATCAGCGCACGCGACAACTGGCTTTCGGAAAACTCGGGTTCGGCGGCAATCAGAATCAGCACCTGGTCCAGGTTGGCGGCAAAGGATTTGGTGCGGATTTCGTCCTGGCGATAAAACAAATTGCGCCGAGGCTGCACTTTTTCGATCGTGCCCTCGTCTTCCGACGCTTTCCACAGCACCTGGTCACCGACCACGGTTTCATTTTTCTTGCCGCGCGGGTGGCAGATCAGACGCTTGCCGTCGGGGGTTTCGACCCAGACGTGGCGACCGTGCCCGGCAATTACCAGTCCGGGCTGGAGCGCGTTACTGGCCACGGAATGGGCCTTCACGCGCTGGGTGCAGCGGGCTGCAAGGCATCAACCGCAGCGGCGGCGGCAAAGTCGGCCTGCGAGATACCTTGCACCGAGTGGGTGCGGTAACGCAGGCTGCAGTGCCGGTAGTTGAGCACCATTTCCGGGTGGTGGTCTTGCTGTTCGGCCAGGTAGGCCACAGCATTGGCAAACGCCATGGTCTGCAGAAAATTGGCGAAATGGAAAGTCTTTTCAATCGCCACTTCGGCGCCGTCGCCATGCAGCTTCCAGCCCTGCAACTGGACCAGGGCGGTGATGACCTGGGTGGCACTGAGTGCGGTGCGCGGCGGGGCCGGGCGCGGGGAGGGCTTGGTGCTCATGGGATCAGGGGGCGCTCAGTGCACCCGCCATGCGCGACAGGCGCTCACTGGCGGGCGGGTGGGAATAGTAAAACTTGACGTACCAGGGGTCGGGCGTGAGCGTAGAGGCGTTGTCCTTGTACAGCTTGAGCAGCGCCGAGGCCAGGTCCTGGCCATTGGTTTGGGCCACCGCATAGGCGTCTGCCTCAAACTCGTGGCGGCGTGACAGTTGCGAAAACAGGGGCGTGACAAAACTGGTGAACTGCGGCAGCGCCAGCATGAACAGCAGCAGTGCCAGCGCGTCGTTGTTGCCGCTCAGGTTGGGCACTACGCCCAGGCCGGTGTAGAACCAGACCTGGCTGCTCAGCCAGCCAAGCAGGGCAAAGCCGATCAGGCTCAGCGCAAACAGCGACACCATGCGTTTGCGGATGTGGCGGTGTTTGAAGTGGCCGAGTTCGTGTGCCAGCACGGCGTCGACTTCGGCGGCGTTGAGTTGCTCCAGCAGCGTGTCGTAAAAGACCACCCGCTTGGCGGCACCGAAACCGGTGAAATAGGCGTTGGCATGGGCGCTGCGCTTGCTGCCATCCATAACGAAAAAGCCCTTGGCACTGAAGCCGCAGCGTGCCATCAGGGCCTGCACCCGACTTTGCAGTTCGGGGTTGTCGAGTGGCTTGAACTGGTTGAACCAGGGCGCGATCCAGGTCGGGTAGACCAGCATCATCAGCAGGTTGAAGCCCATCCAGACCGCCCAGGTCCAGAGCCACCAATAAGCCCCGGTGGCGGCCATCATCCAGAGGATCAGGCCGGCGAGCGGCAGGCCGATCAGGGCGCCAACCACCAGTGCTTTGAGGCCGTCTTTCAGCCAGAGCCCGGGCGTGGTCTTGTTGAAACCGAAGTTTTGTTCAATGACAAAGGTTTTGTAGAGCGAAAACGGCAGCTCGATCAGGCTGCCGAGCAGGGTGAAGACCGCCAGCAGTGCCAGTTCCTGCCAGAGACCGGCGGGCAGCAGGGCCAGCAGTTGCTGGTTGAGCAGTTGCAGGCCGCCGAGCAGGGTCCAGCCAATCGTCAGGGCTGCGCCCCAGGCCAGTTCGATCAGGCCGAATCGCGCCTGGGTGATGGTGTAGTCGGCGGCTTTCTGGTGTGCTGGCAGCGTGATGCGGTCAGCGAAGGCGCTGGGCACGCTGGCGCGGTGGCGTGCCACGTGGCGGATCTGGCGCGAGGCCAGGACAAATTTGAGCAGCAGGGTGCTGATCAGGGCGATGGCAAAAACCCAGGCCATGGTGCTGGACCACTGGATGGAAAAAGGAACGTCGGTCATGGGGCGAGAGTTTAGGTCATCGGCGACAATGGCGGCATGTCTGAAATAAACACCCCTCTGAGCAAATCCGACAAGAACCTGGTCTGGCTGGATTGCGAAATGACCGGCCTCGAACCGGACCAGGACCGGATTATTGAAATCGCCGTGATCGTCACCGATTCCAACCTGACGCAGCGCGTCGAGGGCCCGGTGCTGGTGATTCACCAAAGCGACGCCCAGCTCGACCTGATGGACGCCTGGAACAAGGGCACCCACGGCAAGAGCGGTTTAATCGACAAGGTCAAGGCGTCCACTACCACCGAGGCCCAGGCCGAAGACACGCTGATGGCCTTCCTGGCCCAGTACGTGCCAGCGGGCAGCACGCCGATGTGCGGCAATTCGATCGGACAGGACCGCCGCTTTCTGGTGAAGTACATGCCACGGCTGGAAGCTTTTTTCCATTACCGCAATCTGGACGTGAGCACCCTCAAGGAACTGGCCAAGCGCTGGAAGCCGGAAGTGCATGCCTCGTTCAAGAAGCAGCAGCGCCATACGGCACTGGCCGATGTGCATGAGTCAATCGACGAGTTGCAGCACTACCGCACCCACTTCCTGAAGCTGGATTGAGTGACACGAACGGGCTATTTAGCCCGTTCTTATTGAGTGATTAGGTAGAAACCCGAATTCATGCCATAATCGCAGGCTGCGCTACAAACCGTAGCCATTAGTACATCTCCCTTCATTCACAGGGCTTCGATAACTGAAGCCCCGCGCGCTGAGTCAAAACCCTGACGGGTCAGTGCCGGTTCCGTTTGATGGTTGATGTTTTTTAACCATTGACGGTGCGTCCGCAAACCTTGCGGCGCTCGCGTGTGAGAAATATATGACTGACACTTTTGAAGTGGCGGGCGAATTTGCGCCTGCCGATATGCCTATGGTCGATTCCCTGGAATTGGCTTCCCCCGGTAACCTGGACCAAGGCGAGAGCCTGATGGAAGACGCAGCGCCCGATGCGCCTGAAGTCCCGAACGGCTTTGTGCAACTCGGACTGGCGCCGGAACTGGTGCTGGCGGTCAAGGACCTGGGCTATACCCAGCCGACCATCGTTCAACAAAAAACCATTCCGCTGGCTTTGCCCGGCAGCGATGGCAATGACAAGGCCGGCTTTGTCGACCTGATGGTGTCGAGCCAGACCGGTAGCGGCAAGACCGCCGCCTTCCTGCTGCCTGTGCTGCACACCTTGCTGGCACAAATGGCGGCTGCTGAAGCCGCCGAGCGCGCCGAATTCGACGCCGCCGTGGCCGATGCTGCTGCCAAGGGCCTGGCCGCACCCAAGCGCCCCAAGCGCAAGGACCCCACCAGCCCGCGCAATTTCAAGGCCGCCACACCTGGCGCCCTGATCCTGTGCCCCACCCGCGAACTGGCCCAGCAAGTGGCCCATGACGCGATTGATCTGGTCAAGCATTGCCGTGGTTTGCGCGTTGCCAACATCGTTGGTGGCATGCCTTACCAGTTGCAGATTGCCAAGTTGCAAAACGCCAATCTGGTGGTCGCCACGCCAGGCCGTCTGCTGGACTTGCAGCGTTCGATGCAGATCAAACTCGACCAGGTCCAGTTCCTGGTGGTGGACGAAGCCGACCGCATGCTCGACCTGGGCTTCTCCGACGACCTGGCCGAAGTCAATCAGCTGACCATTGGCCGCAAGCAGACCATGATGTTCAGCGCCACTTTCGCGGCGCGCATTCAGCAGCTGGCCGCCCGCGTCATGCGTGAACCCCAGCGTGTCACCATCGACAGCCCGCAGGAAAAGCACGCCAACATCAAACAGGTGCTGTTCTGGGCCGACAACGCCAGCCACAAGCGCAAGCTGCTGGACCACTGGCTGCGTGACACCAGCATCAACCAGGCGATCGTTTTCGCCAGCACCCAGATCGAGTGCGATGGTCTGGCCAATGACCTGCAGCAAGACGGCTTCGACGCCGTTGCCCTGCACGGCGCCCTGAGCCAGGGTTTGCGCAATCGCCGCCTGATGGCCTTGCGCCAGGGCCAGGTGCAGATTTTGGTGGCTACCGATGTGGCCGCGCGCGGTATTGACGTGCCGACCATCACCCACGTTTTCAACTTCGGCTTGCCGATGAAGGCCGAAGACTACACCCACCGCATCGGCCGTACTGGCCGTGCCGGGCGCGATGGTCTGGCCATCACGTTCGCCGAAATGCGTGACCGCCGCAAGATTTTCGATATCGAAGCCTACAGCCGTCAGCCCATCAAGGCCGACGTGATTCCGGGCCTGGAGCCCAAGCAGCGCCTGCCGGAAGCACCGCGCCCCAGTTTCGGTGGCCGTGGCGGCAACCGTGACTTCGCGCCGCGTGAACGCAAGTTCGGTGGCCCGTCGGATGGTGGCTTTGGTGGCAACCGTGGCGGCTTTGCCGGCAAGCCCGGTGGCGGCAGCCGTGACTACAGCGGCGCTGCGCGTGAAGGCTTCAGCTACGAGCGCAAGGGCGGTTTCAATGACCGTTTTGCCGGTCAAGGTGCGCCGTCCGGACGCCCTGACTTTGCACCGCGTGGCGATGCCCGCCCGCAACGCGATGATTTCCACGCACCACGAGGTGACTTCGGTGGCCGCAGTGACGCACCACGGGGTGACTTCGGCGGACGCGGCGACGCACCGCGCGGCGACTTTGGTGGCCGTCCCGCCGCCTTTGGCAAGCCCACGTCCTTCGGCAAGCCTGCCGGCAAGCCAGCCGCCTTTGCCAAGCCGGGTAATGGCGGCAAGGTGTTCGTGCCGCGCGACAGCAAGAAGCGCCCAGCGCGCAACGCGGGTTAAAGACCCTACAGGGGGCGCGTCTATTGCGGCGGCGCTCCCTGTGCGCAGGCGCGTTTGCGCTGGCTAATCGGCGTTCTCTTGCGCTGAATCAGTTCTGACACCTCTTTGCAGCGCTATCGTCCGCGCACAAAGTGAGGTGTCAAGCTGTTATGAATGCTGTTATTTCCACACCGCCGCTGGAACTGGTTTGTCCAGCCGGCAGTCTGGCTGCCTTGAAGGCCGCGGTGGACCACGGGGCCGATTGTGTCTATCTGGGGCTGCGCGACGCCACCAACGCACGCAATTTTGCCGGCCTGAATTTCGACGAAGCCAGTATCGCCAACGGCATCCGCTACGCCCACGAGCGCAAGGTGCGTGTGTTCATGGCATTGAACACCTATCCGCAGGCCGCCAATGTGGCGCTGTGGCAGTCGGCGGTTGACAAGGCCGCTGACCTGGGCGTCGATGCCGTAATTCTGGCCGACCCGGGGCTGATGGCCTATGCCGCACGCCGCTATCCGGACTTGCGTTTGCATTTGTCAGTGCAGGGTTCCGCCACCAATTTTGATGCTGTCAATTTTTACCGCGAGCAGTTCGGTGTCGTGCGTGCGGTGTTGCCGCGTGTGCTGTCGCTGGTGCAGGTGGAGCAGCTGATAGCCAAGACGGCGGTGGAGATCGAAGTATTTGGTTTTGGCAGCCTGTGCGTGATGGTGGAAGGACGCTGCGCGCTGTCGTCCTACGCCACCGGCGAAGCGCCCAACACGCATGGCGTCTGTTCGCCACCCAAGGCGGTGCGCTGGCAGGACACGCCCAAAGGCCTGGACGTGCGCCTGAATGGCTTGCTGATTGATCGCTATGCACGGGGTGAGAACGCTGGTTATCCAACCCTGTGCAAAGGGCGCTTCGATGTCGGCGAAGAAAAAAGCTATTACGCCATTGAAGAGCCGACCAGCCTGAACACCCTGGAGTTGTTGCCGCAGCTGATGGCCATGGGGGTGCGCGCCATCAAGATTGAAGGCCGCCAGCGCAGCCCGGCCTACGTGGCCCAGGTGACCCAGGTCTGGCGCGAAGCGATCCGCAACTGCCAGGCGAACCCGCAACGCTATGCGCCGCAGCCGGCCTGGATGGCCCAGTTGGACAAGGTCGCCGAAGGCCAGCAGCACACGCTGGGCGCCTACCACCGCCCCTGGAAATAAGGACTTTGCCATGACCATCAAGTTGACCCTGGGCCCGGTCCAGTATTACTGGCCACGCCAGACCGTGCTGGATTTTTATGCCGACCTGGAAAACACCGCGCTGGACGTGATTTATCTCGGCGAGGTGGTTTGTTCACGGCGCCACGAGTTGCGTTTGACCGACTGGCTGGAGTTGGCGGCGCGCCTGCAGCGTGCTGGCAAGCAAGTGGTGTTGTCAACCCAGGTGCTGCTGGAGTCGGGCGCCGAAGTGACAACCATGCACAAGCTGGTGCGCAACGGCGACTTCCTGGTGGAAGCCAATGACATGGGTGCGGTGCAGTGCCTGGCTGGCAAGCTGCCTTTTGTCGCCGGTCCGCATCTGAATCTTTACAACGCGCCGAGCCTGCAGTGGATGGCCGAGCTGGGCGCCACCCGCTGGGTCATGCCGCTGGAAATGAAAGCCAGTGATCTGAAAATTTTGCAGCAGGCGCGCCCGGCGGGTCTGGAGACCGAAGTGTTTGCCTATGGCCGCATGCCGCTGGCGTTTTCTGCGCGCTGTTTTACCGCGCGCTACCGCAATCTGCCGAAGGACGATTGCCGCTTCAGCTGTCTCGAATTTCCCCTCGGGCTGCCAATGCAGACGCAGGAGGGCCAGGGCTTTCTGGTGCTCAACGGCACCCAGACCCAGTCGGCCAAGGTGCACAACCTGGCAGCCGATTGGGCCGCCCTGGCGGCCCTGGATGTGAACCTGGCGCGTCTGAGTCCGCAGCCGCAGCATATGCGTGAAGTGGTGGCGCTGTTTGAAGCGCTGCGCAGCCGGGTGTTGTCGGCCACTGAAGTGGCGGCACGGCTGGCGACGTACACGCCGGACCAGTCCTGCAATGGTTACTGGCACGGCCAGCCCGGTTTGAACCAGGCGCCGGCGCAAGCCGTTTTTTAGTCTTTCTCCTTGTTAGCGATGGCCCTTATGCAAACTTCTTCTGCCGTGTTGTTGCCCGCGCCCCTGGCGGCAATGTTGTCGCGTTTGCCCGCCTATCCGGGTTCGGTGCTGCTGGCCGGTTTGCTGAACCGCTTGCTGCTGCCGCACCTGCCCGAAGACGTGCGCGCCCATCTGCGCAACAAACGTTTGCGCATCCATGTGCGCGATGCCGGTCTGACCTTCGACTTCACTGGCCAGGGCCATCGCTTTGCGGCGATCGCCGGGGCCGCGCCAAGCGACCTGACCATCAGTGCCAACGCGCAAGACTTCCTGCGCCTGGCGCAGCGCCTGGAAGACCCGGATACGCTGTTCTTTAACCGCCGTTTGCTGATGGAAGGCGATACCGAACTTGGCCTGGTGGTGAAAAATGCACTGGATGCCATGGAAGCGCCGGTGTTCCAGTTGCCGAGCTGGTTGCCGCGACCGCTGGCGGACCGCTTTCGCAGCTGAGTCACCATGCGTCGCATCATCATTGGCATTTCCGGCGCCAGCGGCGCTTGCTATGGCGTGCGCTTGCTGCAGGTGCTGGGCCGCAGCACCGGCGTCGAGACACATCTGGTGGTGTCGGATGCTGGTTGGCGCAATCTGGCGCAAGAGCAAGACCTGCCGCGCAGCGCCGTTGAAGCGCTGGCGCACGAGGTGCACAACGTGCGCAATGTCGGCGCCAAGCTGGCCAGTGGTTCGTTTCGCTGTGACGGCATGGTGATTGCGCCGTGTTCCATGCGCACGCTGGCGGCGGTGGCCCACGGCCTGTCGGACAACCTGCTGACGCGGGCTGCCGACGTGCAGCTGAAAGAGCGCCGGCGGCTGATTCTGATGGTGCGCGAGTCGCCCTTGCACCTGGGGCATTTGCGCAACATGGTGGCGGTGACGGAAATGGGCGGCATCGTCTGCCCGCCGCTGCCGGCCTTTTACCAGCGTCCGCAAAGCATTGCCGACCTGATCGACCACAGCGTCGCGCGCGTGCTGGACCTGCTCGATATCGAACAGGATCTCAGCACGGTCTGGCCCGGTCTGGAAGCCGAGGCGTCCGGTGGCTGAGCGCACGCCCCACTACCGCGATCTGCGCGAATTCATGGCCCAGCTGGAGCAGGCCGGGGAATTGCGGCGTGTCGGTGGCGCGGTGTCGCCGCATCTGGAAATGACGGCCTTGTGTGACCGGGTGTTGCGTGCCGGTGGGCCAGCGCTGCTATTTGAAAACCCGACCGGTCACAGCATGCCGGTGTTGGGCAATCTGTTTGGTACGCCGCAGCGTGTAGCACGCGCCATGGGGGTGCAGACCCTGCAGGAACTGCGGCCGTTTGGCGAGTTGCTGGCGGCGCTCAAGGAGCCAAGTCCGCCTTCCGGGTTCAAGGAAATGCTCGGCATGGGCAGCCTGCTCAAGACCTTGTGGAATATGGCGCCCAAGGAAGTGCAGTCGGCGCCGTGCCAGCAGCAGGTGTGGGAGGGCAATGATGTCGATCTGGCGCGTTTGCCGATCCAGCATTGTTGGCCCGGCGATGTGGCGCCGCTGATTACCTGGGGTTTGGTGATCACGCGCGGTCCGCACAAGCAGCGCCAGAACCTGGGCATTTACCGGCAGCAGGTGCTGTCGCGCAACCAGCTCGTCATGCGCTGGCTGGCGCACCGTGGCGGCGCGCAGGATTTTCGTGACCATGGCCTGGCGCATCCGGGTGAAGCGTTTCCGGTGGCGGTAGCGATTGGTGCCGATCCGGCGACCTTGCTGGGCGCGGTGACGCCGGTGCCAGACAGCTTGTCGGAATACCAGTTTGCCGGTTTGCTACGCCATGCGCGCACCGAGATCACGCCGGCGCTGGGACTGCCGCTGAGCGTGCCGGCGACTGCCGAGATGGTGCTGGAAGGCCATATCTATCCCGATGCCAGCCATTCAAGTGGTTACCAGCACGCCATGGAAGGGCCGTATGGTGACCATACCGGCTACTACAACGAGCGGGCAGAATTTCCGGTGTTTACGGTGGACCGCATCAGTCTGCGCCGCGACCCGATTTACCACTCCACCTACACCGGCAAGCCGCCCGACGAACCGGCCGTGCTGGGCATGGCGCTGAACGAGTTGTTCATTCCGCTGTTGCAGCGGGCTTTTCCGGAAATCACCGATTTCTATCTGCCGCCCGAGGCGTGCAGCTACCGCATGGCGGGGGTGCAAATCCGCAAGAGCTATCCGGGGCACGCGCGGCGCGTGATGAAGGGGGTCTGGAGCC